>NZ_JCAJZW010000067.1:0-27559 GCF_059510455.1 Streptomyces sp. NTD91 | reverse complement strand
ACGTCTCGCCCCGCATCCGCTTCGCCGCCTTGCCCAGCAGGGCCATCGCGCCGGCGCAGATCAGCAGGGTCGACCCCCCGGCCACGATCGGACCGGGCGAGCCGCCCTTGACGCCCTCCCCCGTCACGGTCGTGGCCAGCACGAAAATGATCGAGTACAGGCTGCGGCCGACCTTCGCCCCGGCCGGGACCACCTGGAGCAGTTGCGGGATGGTGGACGCGGCGGCCAGCGCCAGTCCGAAGGGCAGAGCGGCGCCGAGCATCAGGAATCCGAAGCCGAGCGAGTTGCCGTACGCACCCCATCCGGCGCCCTTGTGGAGAAGCCAGCCGGTCGCTGCGAGGGACAGCAGGACCAGCAGGCCGTTGAGGTAGGCGGCCTGCGTGGCGGCCTTGCGGGCGCCGGGCAGATGCGCGGCCGGGGAACGCCAGGCGTCGGCCGTGACGAGTCGCAGTTGCCGCTTGAGCGCCTGCATCTGCATCAGGGAGAAGACGCCGAAGGCCAGCAGGGCCAGCCCGGCGAGCGCCACGACGAATCCCAGGGGCTGCCGGGTGACGCCGTAGTGGAGCCCGCCGAAGGTCAGCGGGATGCCGAGCACCATGCCGTAGGCCATGGGTTTGGACTTCGCCTGGATCTTCAGCGCCAGGTCCCGCTGGGCCGGGGTGAGGTTCGGGTCCAGCCGCATCCGCCCCTCACCGACCTGCTGGGCGGGCGGCTGGACCTGCTGCGGCGGGTACGGCTGCTGGTACTGCGGCGGCTGCCCGTACGGCCCCGGGGGCGGGGGCTGTTGGCCGTACGGCCCAGGGTGGGGCGGCTGTTGGCCGTACGGCCCCGTCGGCTGTCCTGGATACACGTCGCCCGTCTCTCCCCCGTGCCGTGCCCGGCGTCTTCCGGTGTTCGCGGGCCGGGAGTCTGCCATACGCGGCCGCGGGCGACGAGCCCCGGTCCAGGTGTCAGGTCCCGGACCGGGGCTGCTCGTGGGGGACTTGTCCCGGATCAGACGTTAATCGGCGCGGTGAGCCTGCGGTCCGCGATCGACCGTCCGGCGGCGATCTCGTACGAACCCTTCACACATGCCCACGCGTTCGCCGTCTCGTCCCAGATCTCGAAGGCGCGGCGTGGCAGCGCGACGGTCACCTCGACGCTCTGTCCGGGACCGGCCTCGGCGGACGCGAAGCCGGCCAGCCGGCGGGCCGGGCCCGCGGGGTCGGGCTCGGCCGGGGAGGCAGACCTGGACGACCTCGCGGCCGGCCCGCCGGCCGGTGTTGCGGAGGCGGACGCGGGCGGCGGTGCCGTCGGCACTCGGGTGGACCTCCAGGGGCTGCGCACGGAGTACGGCGACCGGCTTCCGAACGGCCTCACCCCCGAACGCACCGCACCACTCCTGATCGCCGTGATGGACGGCTTGCAGTACCAGTGGCTCCTGGACCCGGAGTCGGTGGACATGCCGGGGGCGTTCCGGGACTTCCTGCGGCTGCCGGGGGAGCCGGTGGACTGAGGGGCTACTGCCCCCAGGCGGCGGCGAGGCCCTTGCTCACCGCGCACACGACGGCCAGGGCCAGCGCCCACCCGACGGCACCGGCCGCGTACAGCGCCGCGACGCCCGCTCCGAACCAGAGCACCTCGAAGGCGACCCGGCCCCCGCCTCGCGTCCTGAACCGGGCGCGCGGGGAGCCGAAGAGTGCCCACGCGGCCGTCATCACGGTGAGGGCCGCCAGGCCGACCAGCCAGTCGAGCGAGGACTTCCGGGTCAGGCCCCAGTAGGCCGCGCCGGCCAGGACGCCCAGCTCCACGAGGAAGAGGGCACCCAGGTTCGCGGCCTTCGCTGTCTTCATGCGGCGCAGTATCACCCGCCGGGCGGTACGGCGGCCACCACCCGAACCTCGGCCTCCGGCCGGAAAAGCCGGGAGACCTCGAGCCTGCCCTACTCCGGTGCGCCGGCGGCGACGTCGGGCTCGGCGTCCCCCTCGCTCTCCTCCCCCAGCAGCTCGCGCGCGAGCAGCGTCGCGCCGGCGACCGCGCCCGGCATCAGGAACACCGCGACGAACGGGATCAGGAAGGCGAGGCCGAGAGGCGTGCCGAAGCCCCAGACCAGGGTTTTGCGGGAGCGGAGCAGGGCGAGGCGGTCGCGCAGTCCGACGCCCCGGCGCTGGAGGGCGACGGAGGCGAGTTCCTCGGCGAGGAAGAAGCCGGTGACGAAGAAGCCGATCACGGGGACGACCGTCTGGCCGACGACGGGAAGGAAGCCGAGCGCGAAGAGCAGGACGCCCCACAGACCGGCCCGCACCAGGACGCGCAGGCTGTCCCTGGCCGATGTCCACAGCTCGCGCCACACCGGCAGTTCCGGGCGCGGCGCGGTGCCGTCGGGCGAGACGTCGGCGTCGACCTGCTCCGAGAGGTTCTCGTAGAAGGGCTGGCCGACCAGGAGGGTGACCGCCGTGAACGTCAGCACCGCCAGCAGCAGCCCGAGGGCGAACAGGACGGCCGTCAGAAAGCCGCGGAACAGGCCCTGCCAGGGGCCGGCCCAGTCGTCCGCGAACGGCGTCGCCCAGGCGACCGCGTCCGCGCCCCACACGGCGAGCGCGACCAGCGCCGCGGCGTAGAGGACCAGGGTGATCAGGCCGGGCAGCAGCCCGAAGCCGTAGCTGCGGCCGTGCCGGGCCATCCAGCGCTGGCCCTTCAGAAGATGGCCGAACCCCACCCCGAGATCGCGCATGGCGCAGACCTTACCTGCGGCGCTCAGGCGTCCAGCATCCGGCGGAGCAGGTCGCGCAGCGAGCGGCGTTCCTCCTCCGACAGGCCGGCGAGGGGCGCGCGGGCGAAGCGCAGGCCCTCGCGCAGGTCGGTGGCCAGGCGCACGCCCTCGTCGGTGGCGGCGGCCAGCTTCACCCGGCGGTCGGCGGGGTCCGGGCGCCGCTCGACCAGACCACGGGACTCCAGGCGGTCCACGATCCCGGTGACGTTGGACGGCTCGCACTTGAGCTTCTGCGCCAGCTTGCGCATGGGCAGCGGCTCCAGCGAGAGCAGGCTGAGCAGCCTGGCCTGCGGTCCGGTCAGCGCGTGCTCGCCCGCCGCCTTCTCGTAGTCCGCGTAGAAACGGGCGACGACGTCACCGATCAGCTCGACGACCTCCATGGTGAGGGCGTCGGGGCGGCGGGTCTTCGATGGGGTGGCCATGGTCTGCAGGATAGCCGGTTACTTGACATCCTGAAATATTCAGGAGCATCTTTGTTTCAGGTTCTGAAATATTTGCACCGCGAGAAAGGCCCTGTCATGATCAACCGCGAGTGGCACCTGCTCAGCCGTCCCGTGGGCTGGCCGAAGCCAGAGGATTTCGCCCTCGTCGAGACCCCGGTCCCGACCCCAGGGGAGGGCCAGGTGCTGGTGCGGAACAAGTACCTCTCCGTCGACCCGTACATGCGGGGCCGAATGAGTGCCGCGAAGTCGTACGCCGCCCCGTACGAGCTGGGCAAGGTCATGCAGGGCGGCGCGGTCGGCGAGGTGATCGCCTCCAACGCGGAGGGCATCGCGGCCGGCGACCACGTGCTGCACTTCTTCGGCTGGCGCGAGTACGCGGTCATGGACGCCGAGCACGCCGTCAAGGTCGACCCCGAGGCCGCGCCGCTGTCGACGTACCTCGGCGTCCTCGGCATGACCGGCCTGACCGCCTATGCGGGCCTGCTGCGCACCGCCTCCTTCCGGGAGGGGGACATCGTCTTCGTGTCCGGCGCGGCGGGCGCCGTGGGCAGCCAGGTCGGGCAGATCGCCAAGCTCAAGGGGGCCTCGCGGGTCATCGGCTCGGCCGGGTCCGACGAGAAGGTCAAGCTGCTGGTGGAGGAGTACGGCTTCGACGCCGCGTTCAACTACAGGAACGGGCCGGTGAGCGATCAGCTGCGGCAGGCCGCGCCGGACGGCATCGACGTGTACTTCGACAACGTCGGCGGGGACCACCTGGAGGCGGCCGTCGGCTCCCTCCGCGAGCGCGGCCGGATCGCCGTCTGCGGCATGATCTCGGTCTACAACAACACCGAGCCGGCGCCGGGCCCCCGGAACCTCGCCCGTCTGATCCAGACCCGGGGCCGCATCGAGGGCTTCCTGGTCGGCGACCACTACGACCTGCAGCCGCAGTTCGTGCGGGAGGTCGGGCCATGGGTCGCCTCGGGCCGGCTGAAGTACCGCGAGACGGTCGTCGAGGGCATCGAGAACAACCTGGAGGCGTTCCTCGGGGTCCTGCGCGGCGACAACACGGGGAAGATGATCGTCAAGCTCTGAGACCCGGGAAGCCTTCCCCGGCGTTTTCGGTATGCGGTAACTTCTTTCCGAAATCCGTCGTCGATCGTGGGCGCGAGTCGCGGCGGACCGAGGAGGAAGACACGCGCATGCCCATCACGCAGTCCGACGTCCTGTACACCGCCGTCGCCACCGCCGAGAACGGCCGCGACGGCCGGGTCGCCACGGACGACGGCCGACTCGACGTCGTCGTCAACCCGCCGAAGGAGATGGGCGGCAACGGCGCCGGGACCAACCCGGAGCAGTTGTTCGCCGCGGGATACTCCGCCTGCTTCCAGGGGGCGCTGGGCGTCGTCGCCCGGCAGGACGGGGCCGACGTCTCCGGGGCGACGGTCACCGCGAGGGTCGGGATCGGCAGGAACGAGGAAGGGTTCGGGATCATCGTGGAGATCCGGGCCAGCATTCCGCACGTCGACGCCGCCAAGGCCCGGGAGCTGGTCGAGAAGGCGCACCAGGTGTGCCCCTACTCGAAGGCGACGCAGGGGAACATCAGCGTGACGCTGGTCTGACACCCGTCGTTGCGTACTGCGGAGACCGCACCCTTGGACGTGGGGTGCGGTCTTCTTCGCGCTTCGCAAGCAGCCTCAGCCGCTCTGCGACGCCGCCCGGAGCAGTAGGCGCGCGAAGTTCTCGTTCTCCGGTGCCGCCCCGCCCGGAAACGCCATTCTGCGGCGCGTGTAACCATAGGCGATTCCGCTGCGCGGGTCCGCGAAGGCCTGGGAGCCGCCCGCGCCGCTGTGGCCGAAGGTGCCGGCGCCCAGGAACGGATACCAGGCCTCGGCGGTGGCCTGGAAGCCGAGGCCGAACGACCGGTGGACGCGGGCCACCAGGTCGTGGCCGGTGGAGTGGATCTGGCCCACCTCGGCGACCGTGTCGGGCTTGAGCAGCGGCGGGCGGTCGTCCCGTTCGCTGATCGCCGCCGCGTACATCGTCGCGAGCCCGCGCGCGGAGGCGACACCGCCCGCCGACGCCGGTCCCCCCGCGCGTACGCGACGGGAGTTGACGTGCTCCTCCAGCGTGACCGGCTCCGGGGCGTGCAGGTTGAAGGCGATCGAGGTCAGTGTGTGCGGGCCGGTCGGCTCGGCGTCCAGCAGGGCCTGCTGCTCGGGGGTCGGGGCCATCGGCAGCACGGATCGGAAGCGGGGCTCCTGGGACTCGGGCAGGCCCAGGAAGAAGTCCATGCCGTACGGCGCGCGCACCCGCTCCTCGTAGACCTCCTGGAGCGTGTGGCCCGTGGCCCGGCGGACCACCTCCCCGGTGAGCGCGCCGATCACCAACGCGTGGTAGCCGAACGCCGTCCCCGGCCGCCAGAACGGCTTCTGGTCGGCGAGCCGTTCGGCCATCGCCCGGTCGTCGGCCAGTTCCTCGGCGGAGAACCCGGCATCGATCCCGATCAGGCCCGCCCGGTGCGTGACCAGCTCCCGCAGGGTCACCGCGCCCTTGCCCTCGGCGGCGAACTCGGGCCAGTAGTAGGTCACTTTGCGGTCCAGCTCCAGCGTGCCGTCCTGCACCAGGAGGGCCACCACCAGATGCGCGGCGCCCTTGGTGGACGAGAACACGCCGTACAGCGAGTCCGCCTCGCCGCCCGCCCACAGGTCGACGACCCGCCTACCGTGCGCGTACGCGCACAACTGGGCCTCGTAGTCGTCGTCTTCGGCGGCGACGAAAGCGGCGAACTCCTCGCGCACCGCCTCGAAGCCCTCCGCGACCGTGCCGTGGACGGTGATCTGCTGCGTCATCCGCTCTCCTCACCTGAGCCGCGCTCGCTGCTCCGCCTCGCACAACGCCCGTTCCCGCCGCGGACGTTCCCGAGACCGGTACGGCGCGATGTGCCCGTTCGACTCAACCGCCGACAGCGCCCATGGGTGTCACCGCTGCCCCGGATGGCGGATGGCGCGGGGTGGCGCGCGGCCGGGCCCGGCCCCGTCACCGGAACCGGTGCGGCTCAGGTGCACCACCACAGGAAGCGGGTGCAGCTCTTGGTCGGCGAGGGCGTCGGGGAGGGGCGGGAGGTCGTGGGGGCGCTGGACGGGGTGACGGCCGGAGGGGAGGTCGCGGGGGGCGCCGGGGCCACGGGGGTGGCGCCGGAACCGGTAGCGGCGGTCTGCTGCGGCGAGCCGGAGCCCTTGGCGCCGGGCGACTTGGAGGGCTTGGCCTTGGGGGACTTGGAGGCGGACGCGGAGGCCGGGGCGTCCGCGGAGGCGGAGCCGGCCGCGCCCGGGGTCGCGCCGGCGGCCGGGCCGGCCGTGGCGCCGGGGGACGCGGAGGACGCACCGCCGTCCGCGGCGGCACCCTGGGCGCCGTCGGACTGTCCGCTCGAGAAGGGCGAGAAGGGCGCGTCCGTACCGAGTTCGGCCAGGCCGAGGCTGCCCGCGGCCAGCACGAATCCGGCGGTGAGCAGCACGGCACGGCGCCGCCGGCGCCGGTGTGCGGCGGCCTTGCGGTCGCGGCGGCTGGAGTCGGCGTCGGCGGGGCTCACGGTGACCGTGCCGCGCGCCCGCCGCCGGGCCGCCCGGCCACCCGGCCCGGGGTCCGGCCCGGCGGCGCGAGCGGCGCCGGTGTCGGGTTCGGCGGCGGGTCCCGGGTCCGGCTCGGGGTCGGGTTCAGCGAGGCCCGGGGCGCTCGCGAGTCCGGAGCCGGCGTGGGCCCCGGACGGTGCGTACCACTCCTCGGGGGAGCCGTGGCGCTGCGCCGGGACGTACGCACCGTACGGGCCGTGCGCCTGCGGAGGGGTGCCGTAGGCGGCTTCGGCGGGCACCGGACCGCCGGGGTCCGGTGTCCCACCCGTGCCCGCGCGCGCGTGCGCGACGGTCGCTTTCCCGGCGGCGCGTACGGGAGTTCCGCACCCGGGGCAGGCCAGGGCGCCGTTGAGGTGCCGTTGGCACGGGTGGCAATAGTCCATGACGCCGGAAGACTAGATTCCCTATCGGTCCCGTTCCTAGGCACCCCTGTGAAGGTTTGGTGGAGCACCGAAAGAATTCTCGAAAGGCTTGCCGAAACCGTTACCTGTTCGACCCATTGACACCCCTGCCGCCCCGTCCTTACTGTCACGCCAGCATTTCGAACGTGTGACGAAATCTCGAACAGCTGAGAGGCAACTGCCGTGCGCATCACCGGAATCAGCACGCACGTGGTCGGCACGCCGTGGCGCAACCTGACCTACGTCCAGGTGCACACCGACGAGGGGATCACGGGAGTCGGCGAGACCCGGATGCTCGGCCACACCGACGCGCTGATCGGCTACCTGCGGGAGGCCGAGGCCAATCACATTCTCGACTCGGACCCGTTCGCGGTCGAGGACCTGGTACGCCGGATGAAGTACGGCGACTACGGCCGCGCGGGCGAGATCGTGATGTCCGGCATCGCCGTCGTCGAGATGGCCTGCTGGGACATCAAGGGCAAGGCGCTGGGCGTGCCGGTGTGGCAGCTGCTCGGCGGCAAGGTGACCGACAAGGTCAAGGCGTACGCCAACGGGTGGTACACGACCGAGCGAACCCCGGAGGCATATCACAAGGCCGCCCAGGGGGTGATGGAGCGCGGGTACAAGGCGCTGAAGATCGACCCGTTCGGCACCGGGCACTTCGAGCTGGACCACCGGGAGACGCTGTACGCCGTCTCGCTGATCGAGGCCGTACGGGACGCGATCGGCCCGGACGCCGAGCTGATGCTGGAGATGCACGGCCGCTTCTCCCCCGCCACCGCCGTCCGGCTGGCCAAGGAGATGGCGCCCTTCAAGCCGGCCTGGCTGGAGGAGCCGGTGCCGCCGGAGAACCTGAAGGCGCTGGAGAAGGTGGCCGCCAAGGTGGACATCCCGATGGCCACCGGCGAGCGGATCCACGACCGGATCGAGTTCCGGGAGCTGTTCGACAGCCAGACGGTGGACATCATCCAGCCGGACGTCGGCCACATCGGCGGCATCTGGGAGACCCGCAAGCTCGCCGCCACCGCCGAGACGCACTACATGCTGGTCGCGCCGCACAACGTGGGCGGGTCGGTGCTCACCGCCGCCTCCCTCCAGGTCGGCTTCACCTCGCCGAACTTCAAGATCCTCGAGCACTTCAACGACTTCGCGGACGCGGAGATCAAGAAGGTCGTCAAGGGCGCGCCGCAGGTCGTGGACGGGTACTTCCACCTGTCCGACGCGCCGGGGCTCGGGGTCGAGCTGGATGTCGACGCGGCGGCCGAGTTCCCGCAGCAGCGGGCCCACTTCGACCTGTGGGCCGAGGGCTGGGAGAAGCGCGACCCGAAGGACGACCAGTGAGCTCGCAGGTCGTCGTCCAGGCGCCCGGTGAGCACCGGGTCGAGCCGCACACTCCCCGCGAGCCCGGTCCCGGCGAGGCGCTCGTGACCGTGCACGCTGTCGGCATCTGCGGCAGCGACCGCGAGGTGTACCAGGGCAACCGGCCCGAGGGGTACGTCCGTTACCCGCTGACGCCCGGCCACGAGTGGTCCGGGACGGTCCGGGCGGTCGGTGCCGGGGCGCCCGCCTCCCTCGTCGGACGCAAGGTGGTCGGTGAGGGCTTCCGCAACTGCCAGGTGTGCGACCGGTGCCACGCGGGCGAGACCACGCTGTGCACGGCCGGGTACGAGGAGACCGGGTTCACCCGGCCCGGCGCCATGGCCGCCACGCTCACCCTGCCGGCCCGGCTGCTGCACGTGCTGCCCGAGGACGCCGACCTCACCGCCGCCGCCCTGCTGGAGCCGGCCGCGTGCGTCGCGGCGGCGGCCCTGAAGGCGAACGCCCTGCCGGGCGAACGGGTCGCGGTGGTCGGCACCGGCACGCTCGGGATGTTCGCCGTGCAGTTCCTGCGGGCGGTCTCACCGGCCGAGCTGCTCGTCGTGGGCACAGGGAACGCCCGGGAGGCGCTCGCCCGGCAGTTCGGCGCGAGCGGCTTCCGGCTCAAGGACCAGGAACTCCCCGACGACTTCGACGTCGTGATCGAGACCGCCGGGTCCGCGTCCGCCGCGCGCACCGCCGCCTCGCTGCTCCGGCGCGGCGGGCGCCTGGTCCTGACCGGGATCCCGGCGCCGGGCGCGGACGGGCTCGACCCGACGGATCTCGTCGTACGGCAACTGGAGGTGTACACCGTCTTCGGGGCGCCGCCGGACGCCTGGGCGCACACGGTGCGGGTGTTCGGCGCCGGACTGCTCGACCCGCTGCCGCTTGTCACGCACGAGCTGCCGCTGACCGAGTTCCCGCAGGCCATCGAATTGGCCGGGGCCGGCGATCCGAAGGTGGGCAAGGTGCTGCTCCGCCCCTAGAGACGTACGCCGGCCAGGGCGTGACCTGACGGCGTCCTGACCGGCGTACCACCAAGGCGCCCTGTGTGCCCAGTGCAAGGCGCCCTGTGTGCCCAGTGCCCCTTTCACGCCCAGAGCCGCGAACCTCGTCCGAAATACCGAACACCCAAAGGACAGCTTGTGACGACCGACGCTTCCGCCACGGCGGCCCGCCGACCCGGTGAGCAGGCACTCACCGCCCTCGGCCTGGGTGCGCCCGCCCTCGACCCCGCCGACGCCTCCGCGCACGGCTTCCCCGGCGGGGGCCGCTGGCGCACCGAGATCCCCTCGTGCGAGGGTCCCGAAGCGCTGGCGGTCGTCCTGAAGGAGTCGTCGCGTCTCGACGTGCCGATCCACCGGATCAGCCAGGGCAGCGGTGTGTGGATGCTCACCGACGCCGAGATCACCGAGATGGTCGAGGCCACCGCCGCGCGCGACATCGAACTCTGCCTGTTCACCGGCCCGCGCGGCACCTGGGACATCGGTGGCTCGGTCCGCTCCGACTCGCGGGGGGCCGGGCTGCGCGCACGGGGCCACGACGCCGTCGCCGGCTGCGTCGAGGACGCCGTACGGGCCACCGAGCTGGGCGTCAAGTGCCTGCTGGTCGCCGACGAGGGCGTGCTGTGGACACTGCACCGGGCGCGGGAGAACGGCATCATCCCGGCCGACACCACGCTGAAGGTCTCGGCGCTCATCGGCCCCGTCAACCCGGCCTCGTACGCCGTCTTCGAGCGGCTCGGCGCCGACTCCGTCAACGTGCCCAGTGATCTGACGCTGGACCACCTCACCGAGATCCGCCGGGTGTCCCGCGCCCCGATGGACATGTACATCGAGGCCCCCGACGATCTCGGCGGCTATGTGCGGATGTACGAGGTCGCCGAGCTGATCCGGCGCGGCGCACCGCTCTACCTGAAGTTCGGCCTGTCCAAGGCACCCGGCATCTACCCGTGGGGCGGGCATCTGCGGGACGTGACCCTGGACACCGCCCGGGAGCGGGTGCGGCGCGGCCGGCTCGCCCTGGACCTGCTCGCCCGGCACGGTGCGGACGGCGACATGGCACCGCTCGGCTCCCGCCTGCCCGGTCCCCTCAACCGCTTCCCCAGCAACGCCTGACCTCTCAACGACGAGTCGACGAAGGACGGAAACACCATGCGCAACCGCAGAGCCGCACTCACCGCCATAGCCGGTGCCGCCTCGCTCGCCCTGACCCTGACCGCCTGCGGGCAGAACAGCTCGGGCGGCAGCAAGGAGAAGACAGGTGACGTCAAGGGGGCCACCATCGGCATCGCGATGCCGACCAAGTCCTCCGAGCGCTGGATCGCCGACGGCAACAACGTCGTCAAGAACCTCGAGGCCAAGGGCTACAAGACCAAGCTGGTCTACGGCGAGGACGACCCGAGCACCCAGGTCTCGCAGATCGAGAACCTCATCACGCAGGGCGTCAAGGGCCTGATCATCGCGGCGATCGACAACAAGTCGCTGAACAACGTGCTCCAGGAGGCACACTCGGCGCACATCCCGGTGATCGCCTACGACCGGCTGATCCTCGGCACCCCGAACGTCGACTACTACGCCTCCTTCGACAACGAGAAGGTCGGCGTCCTCCAGGGCACCTACATCGTGCACAAGCTCGGTCTGGACGCCGGCAAGAAGGGCCCGTTCAACATCGAGCTGTTCGCCGGCTCGAACGACGACAACAACACCAAGTACTTCTTCAACGGCGCGATGAGCGTGCTCCAGCCGTACATCGACAAGAAGCAGCTGGTGGTCAGGTCCGGGCAGACCAAGCTCAACCAGGTCACCACCCTGCGCTGGGACGGCACCACCGCGCAGAAGCGCATGGAGGACATCCTCACCTCCTCCTACAAGAGCGGCCGGGTCGACGCGGTGCTCTCGCCGTACGACGGCATCTCCATCGGCATCCTGTCCGCGCTGAAGTCCGACGGCTACGGCTCGGCCGGCAACCCGCTGCCGGTGATCACCGGCCAGGACGCCGAGCTCGCCTCGGTGAAGTCGATCATCGCCGGTCAGCAGACGCAGACCGTGTACAAGGACACCCGGCAGCTCGCCAAGGTCGCCTCGACCATGGTGGACGACGCCCTGAAGGGTAAGAAGCCCCAGGTCAACGACACCAGGACATACAACAACGGCACCAAGGTCGTGCCCGCCTACCTGTTGCAGCCGGTCAGCGTCGACAAGTCCAACTACCAGCAGGTCCTGGTCGACGGCGGCTACTACACCGCGTCCGAGCTCAAGTAAGTCCCGCTCCCTACGGATTGGAAGGCACGACCATGGCGGGACCCGTCCTGGAAATGCGCTCGATCGTCAAGACCTTTCCCGGTGTCAAGGCGCTGTCGGACGTCACACTGACCGTCGGGCAGGGCGAGGTCCACGCCATCTGCGGGGAGAACGGCGCCGGCAAGTCGACTCTGATGAAGGTCCTCTCCGGCGTCCACCCGCACGGCACCTACGAGGGCGAGATCCTCTTCGAGGGAGAGGTCTGCCGCTTCAAGGACATCCGGGCGAGCGAGCAGCGCGGCATCGTCATCATCCACCAGGAGCTGGCGCTGGTGCCGTACCTCTCCATCGCGGAGAACATCTTCCTCGGCAACGAGCACGCCACGCGCGGGCTCATCAACTGGCGCGAAACCCTGCGCCACGCAACCGAGTTGCTGCGCCGCGTCGGCCTCGACGAGCACCCGGAGACCCGCGTCGCCGACATCGGCGTGGGCAAGCAGCAGCTCGTGGAGATCGCCAAGGCGCTGTCGAAGGAGGTGAAGCTGCTCATCCTGGACGAGCCGACGGCAGCGCTGAACGACGAGGACAGCGGAAAGCTCCTCGACCTGATCCTGGAGCTGAAGAACCAGGGCATCACCTCGATCATCATCTCCCACAAGCTGGGCGAGATCCGCCGGGTCGCCGACTCGGTGACGATCATCCGCGACGGGCGGTCCATCGAGACGCTCGACGTGAAGGCCCCGGAGACGACCGAGGACCGGATCATCAGCGGCATGGTGGGCCGCGACCTGGACCACCGCTTCCCCGAGCGCACCCCGCACCGGCCGGAGGAGGGCGCGGCGCCCGCGCTGGAGATCCGCGACTGGACCGTGCTGCACCCGATCGACCAGCAGCGCAAGGTCGTGGACCATGTGTCGCTCCACGTCCGGCGGGGCGAGATCGTCGGCATCGCGGGCCTGATGGGCGCCGGCCGCACCGAACTCGCGATGAGCGTCTTCGGCCGCACCTACGGCCGCTACGCGGGCGGCACGGTCCTCAAGGACGGCGTCGAGATCCGTACCAGGTCCGTCGCGGAGGCGGTGGGGCACGGCATCGCGTACGTCACCGAGGACCGCAAGCACTACGGCCTCAACCTCATCGACACCATCAACCGGAACATCTCGCTGACCGCCCTGAAGAAGGTCGCCAAGCGGGGCGTGGTCGACGAGCAGGCGGAGCGGCAGGTCTCGGAGGGCTTCCGCACGTCGATGAACATCAAGGCGCCGACGGTGTTCGAGCCCGTGGGCAAGCTGTCCGGCGGCAACCAGCAGAAGGTCGTCCTCAGCAAGTGGATCTTCGCCGGGCCCGATGTGCTGATCCTCGACGAGCCGACCCGCGGCATCGACGTGGGCGCCAAGTACGAGATCTACACGGTCATCGACCAGCTCGCCGCCCAGGGCAAGGCGGTCGTCTTCATCTCCTCCGAACTGCCCGAACTGCTCGGCATGTGCGACCGCATCTACACGATGGCCGCCGGGCGGCTCACCGGGGAGGTGCCGCGGGCCGAGGCCACGCAGGAAGTGCTGATGCGCCAGATGACGAAGGACAAAGAGGTAACGCGATGAGCACGGACGTCACCGACAAGAGCCCGGCCGCCGCGCCGCCGGGCAGGTCCGGCCCGAGCGCCGGCGGGGGGCTGCTGCAGCTGGTACTCGGCGGCCTGCGCCGCAACATGCGCCAGTACGGCATGCTGATCGCGCTCGGCCTGATCGTCGTCCTCTTCCAGATCTGGACCGGCGGCGACCTGCTGCTGCCGCGCAACGTCTCCAACCTGGTGCTGCAGAACAGCTACATCCTGATCCTCGCGATCGGCATGATGCTGGTGATCATCGCCGGGCACATCGACCTGTCGGTCGGCTCGATCACGGCGTTCGTGGGCGCTTTCGCGGCCGTGCTGACGGTGCAGCACCATGTGGCGTGGCCCGTCGCCCTGGTGCTGTGTCTGCTGGTGGGCGCGGTGGCGGGGTCCGTACAGGGCTTCCTGATCGCCTATTTCGGCATACCGTCGTTCATCGTCACCCTCGCCGGAATGCTGCTCTTCCGCGGCCTGACCGAGATCCTCCTCAAGGGCCAGACCCTCGGCCCGTTCCCGAACGGCCTGCAGAAGATCGGCAACGGCTTCCTGCCCGAGGTCGGCCCGAACACCAATTACCACAACCTCACCCTCCTCCTCGGCATCGTCCTGGTCGCCGCCGTGGTGTGGCAGGAGGTGCGCGACCGGCGCCGTCAGCAGGAGTTCTCCCTCGACGTGGTGCCGAGGAACCTCTTCCTGCTCAAGCTCGTCGCGCTGGTCGCCGCGATCGTCGCCCTCACCATGCTGCTCGCCAGCTACGACGGCGCACCGATCGTGCTGATCATCCTCGGCGTCCTGGTGGGCGGCTACGGCTACGTCATGCGCAACTCGGTCTTCGGCCGGCACATCTACGCCATCGGCGGCAATCTGCCCGCGGCCAAGCTGTCCGGTGTCAAGGACAAGCGCATCACCTTCCAGGTTTTCCTGAACATGGGCGTGCTCGCGGCCCTGGCGGGTCTGGTGGTCGCCGCCCGCCTGAACGCGGCCTCGCCGAAGGCGGGCGACGGCTTCGAACTGGAGGCCATCGCCTCCTCGTTCATCGGCGGCGCCTCCATGAGCGGCGGTGTCGGCACCGTTCTCGGCGCCATCATCGGCGGTCTCGTCCTCGGCGTGCTGAACAACGGCATGAACCTCCTCAGCGTCGGCACCGACTGGCAGCAGGTCATCAAGGGCCTGGCCCTGTTGGCGGCGGTCGGGTTCGACGTGTGGAACAAGCGCAAGTCCGGTTCGTAGGTCAGATCGGGCCCCGCCGCTACGGGCGGGGCCCCTCCTCTTTCAGGAGCCGCTGCATGGAACTGAACAGACGCACGGTCATCGCAGGCGCCGCGGCCGCGGGGCTCGCCACCACCACCCTCGGCTCGGGCAGCGCCCAGGCCGCCGCCGGTTCACCGGGAGGCCGTAGGCCGGTGAAGGAACTGTTCGGCACGCTCGCCGACGGCACCAAGGTGCACCGGTGGTCGCTGGAGAACGGCGGCACCCGGCTGAAGGTCCTCTCCTACGGCGGCATCGTCCAGTCCCTGGAGATCCCCGACCGGCACGGCCGGTACGCCAACGTGTCCCTCGGCTACGACGACCTCGACTCGTACGTGAAGGGCACGACGTACTTCGGCGCCACCATCGGCCGCTACGGCAACCGCATCGCCAAGGGACAGTTCACCCTGGACGGCAAGAAGTACCAGCTGTCCGTCAACGACGGCGTGAACAGCCTGCACGGCGGTGCCAAGGGCTTCAACACCAAGGTGTGGGACATCGAGCCCTTCACCTCCGGCTCCGACGTCGGCCTGCACCTGTACTACACGAGCGTCGACGGCGAGATGGGCTACCCCGGCACGCTGCGGACGAAGGTCACCTTCACACTGACCCGGCACGGCGACTGGCGCATCGACTACGAGGCGACCACCGACCGGCCGACGGTCGTGAACCTCACCAACCACACCTACTACAACCTCGCGGGCGAGGGCAGCGGAGGCATCTACGACCACGAACTCTGGCTCGCCGCGAGCCGCTACACCCCCACCGACTCGGGTCTGATCCCCACCGGCGAGCAGGCGAAGGTCAAGGGCACCCCGTTCGACTTCACGCATGCCAAGCCGGTCGGCCGGGACATCCGCGTGGGACATCCGCAGCTGGTCACCGCCAAGGGCTTCGACCACAACTTCGTACTGGACAAGGGCGTCACCGCACGGCCCGAGCACGTGGTGACGCTCCGCGACCCCGCCTCCGGCCGTACGCTGAAGATCTACACCGACCAGCCCGGTGTGCAGTTCTACTCGGGCAACTTCCTCGACGGCACCCTCGTCGGCCAGTCCGGCCACACCTACCGGCAGGGCGACGGTCTGGCCCTGGAGACCCAGCACTTCCCGGACTCGCCGAACGAGCCGGCGTTCCCGTCGACCGTGCTGCGGCCGGGTCAGACGTACCGAACCACCACAATCCACCGGTTCAGCGCCTGAGTTGAACGGCGGCCCCGGAGCCTCCGTACTCCTGGGTGGCCCGTGCTCCCCCGCACGGGCCACCCTGAACGGAGGTCCTCTTGTCCGGCAACGTCACGTCGTTGTTCCGCGGCACCGCCGCGCACAGCCCCTCGATGGCGGCGCTGACACGAGAGGGCGGCGACGGAACCGGCCCGGTGGACTTCTGTGTCCCCTGCAACCCGTACTTCCCCACCCCGGCCATGTACGACGAGCTGGCGGCCCGGCTGCGCGAGATCATCACCTACTACCCGAGCAGCGCCGACACCGTCACCGGCGAACTGTGCAGCCTCCTGCGACTGCCGCCGCAGTGCGTGGCGATGGGCAACGGTTCGACGGAACTCCTCACCTGGATCGACCACCTCCTGGTCCGCGAATCGCTGGCGATACCGGTCCCCACCTTCGGCCGCTGGACCGACCAGCCGATGGAGACCGGCAAGCGGGTCGACATGTTCCCGCTGCAGGAGGCGAGCGGCTTCGCCCTGGACCTGGCGCAGTACGCCGCCTTCATCCACAAGCGCGGGTCCCGGGTGGCGGTGGTCTGCAACCCCAACAACCCCGACGGCGGTTATCTGCGCAAGCAGCAGGTGGTCCAGTTCCTGGACGCCATGACCGACCTGGACCTGGTGGTCGTGGACGAGTCCTTCCTGGAGTTCGCCGACGCGGAGGCCGAGCCGAGCGTCGCCCAGGAAGCCATGCTCCGCCCGAACGTCATCGTCCTGCGCAGCCTCGGCAAGAACCTCGGCCTGCACGGCATCCGCTTCGGCTACCTGGTCGCGAACCCCGCGCTGGCGGGCAGGATCCGCTCGATGCTCCCGAAGTGGAACCTCAACTCCCTCGCCGAGCACATGGTGTTCATGCTCAGGGAGCACGGCACCGAGTACGCCCAGAGCCTCCAGCAAGTCCGCCGCGATCGCCTGGAGATGGCCAGCCACCTCTCCGCACTCCCCGGCCTGACGGTGTACCCCTCGCAGGGGAACTTCCTGTTCGTCCGCCTGCCCGTCGGCGCCGAGGGCACGGTGGTCCGGGACCGGATGCTCACCGAGCACCGGATCCTGGTCCGTGAGTGCGGCAACAAGATCGGTTCCTCCAGCCGCTTCCTGAGACTCGTGGTGCGCCCCCAGGTCGACGTGCGTCGCCTGGTGTCCGGCCTGGAGCAGGTGCTCTACGGGTCCAGGAGGGGAGCCGCCGTACCCGAGCTGGGCACCGGGACCAGCTACAGCTCGGGTACGGCGGCGGTGGACCGGCTGGTCAGCGAGACCAACGGCTCCGGCGTACAGGGCCTGGCCGCGCAGGCCCAGGCCATGCCGCCCGCCCCCGCCGCAGGCACCGGCATGCCGCTGCCCGCGGCGGTACCGCCCGCGGCGGCTCAGCCAGTGCCTGCGGCGCCTCAGCAGACGCCTGCACCGGTGCCGGCGCCCGCTGCCGCGGTCGCTGTCGCGCCCACGCCGCCCGGAGTTCCGGCCCGGGGCGGGCTCACGGCGGCTCAGGTGCGGGGCATGACGGCTCCCGCGACGGACCTGACCCCCGCTCCGGCCACCGGGTGGCCCAACGCGCGGAGCTGGCCCGATGCGGCGGGGGCCTAGGGTCGAGACGGCCGGGCGCCGTGGTCGGTGCCGTGGCTCTCATGCGCTCGGGCACTGCTTCCACGCCAGGTGATACACCGTGCTGATGTCGCCGTCCGTCGAGTCCATCGTCATGAAGCTGACCTTGTCGGGGGACGTGGTCCCCGCGTTGACTCTCAGCTCGGTGTTGATGTTGAAGTTGCGCTCCACCCCGCAGGGTGCCCAGACCAGTTGGGCCCAGTCCGTGGTGTCGGTGGCCTGCCAGTCGTCGTCGTAGGCGCCGGAGAAGGGGTGGGTCCTGGGGACGGTCTGCGAGGAACCCTGGAAGTAGTAGGAGGCCCGTTGTGCGGCGCTCGCACCGGGCTGGAGCGAGAGGAAGCCGCGGTAGTCGGCCTCGGCGATCGCGTAGGTGAAGCCCTGGGGGACGTGGACGATCAGGTTGAGCTGGCAGTTCTTGCGGAAGGCCGTCGGGTCGGAGGCACCGCCGGCCTGGGCGAGGTACGCGCTGTAGGTCACCGTGAAGGCGGTGTTGTCCGGCGAGACGGCGACGGCCGCGGTGCCCGCGGGGCAACCGGAGCCGTTCACGGTCGCCACGTCGATGACGATCCTGTCCGGGGGCGGGTTGTCGAACACGCCCGAGGAGGGGGCGTGAGCGGGTAGCGCGGTGGTGAGCAGCGCCGCGACGGCGCCGCCCAGGAGGAGTCCACCAGCCATGAGTTTCTCCCGAGGTCGGATGTGGGGGGTCTGTGTGGAACCTGTGAAGCGGTGAAGCGCTCCGCATCGTAGGAAGCCCCGCTCACCCCCGGCAGGGTCCACTTCGGCCATTCACAACCGGCCGTTCACACCACCCCTCCGCACCGTCGTGCGCGCCGATCCCCTTCGGGGTCTTGGGCCCCCGGTCCCGCCGCGAGGTCGGCGAGGCCGACACCCTGGAGGATCCGGCGGACGGGGGCGCGCAGCGCGATCCGCGGCGGAAGCAACCACGGGGCCGTCTTCGTGCGGGCGAGGCGCGTGGGGCGTCCGCCGCGCACCGGGACGATCGGGCCGTCCACCGCGCAGATCACATCGGCGACCGTGATCTCGGCCGCTCCCCGGGTCGGCCGGCGGCCGCCGCCCCCGCCGTCCCGGCTGTCGGCGACCCCGGCCCGCCCGGGGTCGCCCAGGATTCCTTTCGGGAACTCGTGCGGTGCCCCGGGAGGCGGCGATTTCGTCCCCCTTCACCGGGCCGTTACCCTGCCGTACGGCCAGCTCCAGTACCGCCCGTACCGGGTGATCCGCCCGAGCCGGGATCCTCATGGGTCCGTCGTGGGGCGTGCCCGCGTGGAGAATGGCCGCACCCGCGCCCCGTAAGATCGCCCGGGAGGATCCACCTTGGCGCTCAGCAGACGTACTTTCAGTGCCCTGGCCGGCTCGACCGCGCTCGGGCTCGCCCTGGGCGGCAGCGGCGGCCCCGGGGCGCCCTCGGCCTACGCGGCGCGCAGCGTGCCCACCGGCCCGGCACCCGCCCCGCCCCGCCCCGACGGCCGGCCGCACACCATCGGCTACGACCGCTACTCGCTGCTGGTGGACGGCAGACGGCTGGTCGTGTGGTCCGGCGAGATGCATCCCTTCCGGTTGCCGAGTCCGTCTCTGTGGCGGGACGTGCTGCAGAAGATGCGGGCGCACGGGTACAACGCGGTGAGCATCTACGTGGCGTGGAACTACCACTCCCCCGCGCCCGGGAAGTACGACTTCACCGGCGTCCGCGACCTGGACCTGTTCCTGCGGATGGCGGCCGAGACCGGCCTGTACGTCATCCTGCGGCCCGGTCCGTACATCAACGCCGAGGTGGACGGCGGCGGCTTCCCCGGCTGGCTGACGGCGACGAAGGGCACCGCCCGCACCGACGACCCCGCCTACCTGGCGCACGTCGACGAGTGGCTGACCCAGGTGAACCGGATCGCCCGCAGGCACCAGTTCACCCAGGGCACCGGCACCATCCTGCTGTACCAGATCGAGAACGAGTACGACGCCCACGCCGGCGACGCCACCGGCCGGGCGTACATGTCCCACCTCTACGAGAAGGTGCGGGCGGACGGCATCGACGTCCCGCTGTTCCACAACGACAAGGGCCGCAACGGGTACTGGACGCCCGGCTCCTTCGACACCGGCGGCGAGAAGGGCGGCTGGCTGTACGGCTTCGACGGGTATCCCTCGCCGTCGCAGACCCCGCCGGACTGGGGGACGTTCGGGCCCGGCGGGGCGAAGGGCGGGGCCAGTGCCTCGCCGTCCACGCCCGGGTTCGTGCCCGAGTTCGGCGGCGGCTGGTTCGACCCGTGGGGCGGGGCCTGGTTCGACGGCAAGGGGTACGCCGAGTCGCGGCGCACCCGGGACGCGGCCTACGAACGCCGTTTCTACCTCACGAACCTCGCCAACGGGCTCACCCTGCACAACGTCTACATGACCTTCGGCGGCACCTCCTGGGGCTGGCTGCCCGCGCCGGTGGTCTACACGTCGTACGACTACGGCGCCGCCATCGACGAGGCCCGCAACGTCACCGACAAGATCGCGCCGATGCACCAGCTCGGGCATCTGCTCCAGCGTGTGCCCGACTTCGCCAAGCTGGACCGGGCGGCGGACGTGCACGCCGAGGGCCTGAAGGTCTACCACCTGACCAACCCGGACACCGGCGCGCACGTCTACGTCGCCCGCAACGACGGCACGGACGCGGTCACCACCGATCTGCCGACCGCCGCCGGCCGGGTGCGGATCACCGTGCCCGGCAGGGACGCCCGGCTGCTGACCACCGGGCTGAAGCTGGGCAGACGGACGCTGGAGTACGCGACCGCCGAGCCGGTCATGTGCGTGACGGCGGGGCGGCAGGACATCGCCGTGTTCTCGGGGCGGCACGACGACATGGCCGAACTGGTGCTGAGGTGCCCGGTCGAGCCGAGCGTCATGCGGCTGGACCCGGAGGCCGCGTGGGTCCTCGACGACGACTCGCTGCATGTGAACGTGCCGCTGGGGCAGGGCGGGCTGACCCGTGTCCTGGTGCAGAAGGGCGAGACCGACACCCCGCTGCTGCTGCTCTTCGCCGACGACGCCACCGCCGTACGCATCTTCCCGTACGACACCTCGTCCGGGACCCTGCTGGTGTACGGCCCGGCGCTGCTGCGCCACGTCGAACTGCGCGGTTCCGAGGTCCACCTGACGGGTGACGTCACGGAGACGACGAGCGTCGAGGTGTGGGGGCCGCGCGGGATCGACACCCTGGTGTGGAACGGCCGCACCCTGCCCACCCGGGTCACCCTGTCCGGCAGCCTGATGACCACCGGCCTGCTCCCGGCCGTCCCCGAGGTACGGCTGCCCGAGCTGGGCGGCTGGCGGATGCGCACGGAGAACCCGGAGGCCGGCCCCGGCTTCGACGACTCGCACTGGACGGTCGCGGACAGGACGGCGTCGTTCAGCACCACGCCGGTCCCGGGCGGCCAGCCGGTCCTCTTCGCCGACGACTACGGCTTCCACTACGGAGACGTCTGGTACCGCGGCTCCTTCAGCGACGCGACCGGCCTGGAGGAGGTCTCGCTCACGTACAGCACCGGTACGCAGGGCCTGTTGATGGCCTGGCTGGACGGCGACCCGCTGGGCACCCACCGGATGCCGGTGCCGGACAGGGACACGACGATCCGCAAGGGGACGTGGACGGACACGGCGGTCTTCCCGATCCGTGCCGCGCTGCGCTCGCCCGGCCGGCATGTGCTCTCGTTGCTCGTGCGGCGCATGCAGCACGACGAGGACGGCAAGGCGCTCGACACGCACAAGGCGGCCCGGGGTCTGACGGCCGTCGCGTTCAAGGGCGGCTCGCCGAAGCCGAGCTGGCGGATCCAGGGTGCGGCGGCCCCCGATCCCGTGCGCGGCCCGATGAACAACGGCGGCCTGTACGGCGAACGGGAGGGCTGGCACCTGCCCGGCTTCCCGGACCACGACTGGGAGAAGGTGAGCTTCCCGCGCGCCGCCCGGTACCAGGGCGTCACCTGGTACCGGACCACCTTCCGACTGTCGGTCCCGGCGGACGTCGACGCCTCGGTCGGCCTGACCCTGGACGACGATCCGTACCGCGCCTACCGGGCGCAGATCTTCCTCAACGGCTGGAACCTGGGCCAGTACATCAACAACGTGGGCCCGCAGCACACCTTCGTGCTGCCGAACGGCATCCTGCGCACCCGAGGCACCAACACCCTCGCGCTCGCGGTCCTCTCGGAGTTCACCACGCTGTCGGGCCCCGGGTCGGTACGTCTGACACTGCTCGGCCGGGCGGCGGGCGGCCCGCCGGTCACGCCGGTGTGATCAGGCCAGCCGGATCACGTTCCAGGACAGCGGTTCCAGTACGGCGGTGAGGGTGCCGTCCGCCACGGCGGTGCCCTCGACCCGGTGCGGGACGACCCGCCCGGGGTCGGCCAGGGTGTTGCGGGCGTCGGGGTCGGTGTCCGCGAGCGCGCTGTGCTCGGTGACGGCCGTCAACTCCAGCCCGCTGAGGGCGACCTCGAGCGGAAGGGCGTCCGCGCGGCTGCGGTTGACCGCGAACACGGTGACCGTGCTGTCGGCCGCGCGGACCGCCGTGGCGTGCAGCAGGTCCGTCTCGCCGTACTTCCTCGTCTCGTACGTCGGCGAGTCCACGCGCACGTCGAGGACCTCGCCCCGGCCGTACTTCGACGCCTGCGCGAACGGGAAGAACGTCGTCTGCCGCCAGGCCGGGCCGCCCGGCTCGGTCATGATCGGCGCGATGACGTTGACCAGCTGGGCGAGGCAGGCGACGGTGACGCGGTCGGCGTGCCGGAGCAGGGCGATCAGCAGCGAGCCGAAGACCACGGCGTCGGTGACGCTGTAGTGGTCCTCCAGCAGCCGGGGTGCCTGCGGCCAGTCGGACCGGTCGAGGGTCTCGGCGTGCTCCTCCCAGCGGGAGAGGTACCAGACGTTCCACTCGTCGAAGGAGAGCTTGATCTTCTTCTTGGACTTCAGCCTCGCGCCCACGTGGTCGGCCGTGGCGACCACGTTCTCGATGAAGGACTCCATGTCGACGGCCGAGGCGAGGAAGGAGTCCACATCGCCCTCGGTGGGCTCGTAGTAGGCGTGCAGGGAGATGTAGTCGACCAGGTCGTAGGTCTCCTGGAGGACGGTCGCCTCCCATTCGGCGAAGGTGGGCATGGCCTGGCTGGAGGAGCCGCAGGCGACGAGTTCGACGGAGGGGTCCTGCCGGCGCATGGCCCGTGCGGTCTCGGCCGCGAGCCGGCCGTACTCGGCGGCCGTCTTGTGCCCGGTCTGCCAGGGCCCGTCCATCTCGTTGCCGAGACACCACAGCCTGATCCCGAAGGGTTCCTTGTCGCCGTGGGCCGCGCGCAGGTCGGAGAGGGCGGTGCCGGAGGGGTGGTTGGCGTACTCCTGGAGTTCGAGGGCTTCGGCGACACCGCGTGTGCCGAGGTTCACGGCCATCATGGGCTCGGCCTCGGGGCCGAGCTTCCTCAGGAACGCGATGTACTCCGACAGCCCGAAGCGATTGGTCTCGGTGGAGTGCCAGGCCAGATCCAGCCGGCGGGGGCGGGCCTCGACGGGGCCCACCGAGTCCTCCCAACTGTATCCGGAGACGAAGTTGCCGCCGGGGTAGCGGATGGTGGTGACGCCGAGTTCGCGGACCAGGTCCAGAACGTCGGTTCGCAGTCCGGCTCCGTCCGCCGTCGAGTGACCGGGTTCGTGGATGCCGGTGTAGACGCAGCGGCCGAGGTGTTCGACGAAGGAGCCGAAGAGGCGGGGGTCGACGTGGCCGATGGTGAAGGCGGGGTCGAGGGTGAAGCGGGCGGTGCGCTTGCTCATGGGGTCCTTTCGAGTCACTTCGGAACAGGCCCGCGGGAACTCCGGCCCAGTTGGTCCAGGCCGAGCTTCGGGGCGCCGTTGTCGTTCGCGTCGTAGTAGTGGCAGGCCGGCCCGGTCCTGCCGTGGGTGCGGAAGACCGATTCGCCGCCGGGGCCGGTGCGGCGGCCGTGGCTCTCCGGGAAGAGGTCTCCCCCGCCCTCCGGCGTCGGCGTGCCCGTGCTGTCGGTGCAGGGGCCCGTCACCGGGGTGGCGCGGCCCACGCGGATCTTGTCGGTGGAGTTCGCGCCCCGGCGACAGGCGTCGTACGACACGAACAGGCAGGAGTACGCGCCGTGGTGGACGACCGAGGCGCCCTCGACCGCGTACCGGGCGTCGGGGCGGTTCGCCAGGCGGCAGCCTGCCGTCGGCGCGGACGACCGCCGGGGCGATGGCGTTCCGGGGATCGGCCGTCCCGGAGGCGAAGGCTCTGCCGTGGAGTACCGCACGCGGGTGCGCGCGGTGAGGCGAGCACGCCGGCTCCGGTGCCGAGTGCGGCGAAGCCGAGGGCGCCCGCCGCCGGTCCTGCCGCGGCTCCCAGGAGCTGCCTGCGATCCAGGCCAGGTTGTCCCATGCCTTGCCCTCACCGTCCGAGGTTCGAAGGAGCGAAAGGAGCCGTTCTATATTTCGAATGGTGCTCGTAACTTCGAACGGGACCGTAGATTCGAAGCGCTTCCGCGTCAATGGGTGCGGCACAATCTCACCAGCGGGTTCCTCATCGGTGCCGGCCGTGCGACGAAGCTCGCCGCGATCCCATGACGGGGACACGCCGACACGCGTACCCTCGGACCGGCGGAAGGGGGACCGATGGGCATCGCGGGCGCGCGGGATCGCACGGCACGCCTGACCGCACGGCTACGGCGCTCCCGCCCGGGTCCGGCGATGCGCGCGCTGGCGGCCGGCCTCGCCGCCGCCGTCCACGCGCGGCCGGAGACACCCGACGGAGTACGGGAGTTGTGCCGGGCGCTGTGCGAGGAGATGAGCGCCCTGCGCGGCGGGCGGCCGGTGCACCTGCGCTTCGAGCGCTTCCCGGACGAGATCGAGGTCACCGGGCTGTGGCTGGAGTTCGCCGACTTCGACCTGGTCATCGTGGAGGAGCGCGCCGAGGACGTGCAGCAACTGGTGATCCTGGGTCATGAGTTGTGGCATCTGCACACCGGTCACCGGCACCCCGGCCCGGCCGGTGACGCGGCCGCCCGCGCGTTCGCCGACGCGCCCGGCTGGCGGGACACGCCCCTCACGGTGGCCGCCCGCAACGGCTCCCGGGAGACCGACGAGGCCGAGGCGGACGACTTCGGGCACCGCCTGGCGGCCCGGTTCCGCCGCCACCTGGCCGGCCCCGGCGGTCCCCCGGGCCCGGTGCAGCGGACCCTCGGCTATCGCGGACGTACGGAAGGCCGTGAGCCGAAGGGACGCGCCGACGCCCCGGAGGCGAACCGATCGTCGGGAAAGGGAGGCGCCGCGCGGTGAATCTCGCGTCCCGTCTGCCGAGGCTGCTCGGCGAGATCTCCGTCTCCTTCTGGATCCCGACGGCCGTCCTGGCCGTCGCCCTGGTCATCAAGCTGCCCAGCATCGTCAAGATGTGGCGGGACCCCCTGCTGCGCGCCGTCGGCGGTCTGCTGCTGTTCGCGTGCGCGGTGTTCGTCTTCGCGGCCCCCCGGACCGTCGCCTGGACCAACCGGGTCACCGGAGTGCCGAACATCTCCGCGCCCTGGGTGTACTCGCTGCTCACCGCGCTCTGCGCGTCCTGGCTGCTGCTGATCACCGCCTGGCGCAACGGCCGCTCCGACGCGGCCCGCACGCGCCGGACGACCCGCTGGGTCGTGTCCGCCTACGCGGGCGTGGTCGTCGCCCTGTGGGTGCTGTTCGCCCTCGCGGACGTGCCCGTGGAGCGGCTGCGGGACCTGGACACCTACTACGCCACCACGCCGTTCATGCGCGAGGAGATCCTGCTCTACCTCGTCGCCCACACCGTGGCCTGCTCGATCACGGCCCGGCTGATCTGGAACTGGAAACGCACCGACGGCCT
This sequence comes from Streptomyces sp. NTD91, assembly GCF_059510455.1. Taxonomy (NCBI): domain Bacteria; kingdom Bacillati; phylum Actinomycetota; class Actinomycetes; order Kitasatosporales; family Streptomycetaceae; genus Streptomyces; species Streptomyces sp. NTD91. Next base: position 2,194 of record NZ_JCAJZW010000067.1, on the reverse strand, counting down.
CGACGTCTGGCTGCGCTGGGGACTTCGGTTGCTGGGCGTGGGCTACGCCACGAATCTGTGCTTCGACGCGGCCAAACTCACGGCCGTCGTGGCCCGGTGGACGGGACACGACCTGGACTGGCTGAGCACCAACGTGGCACCGACGGGCGCCTGCGTCTCCGCCAGCCTGGTCGCGGCGGGCTTCATCGTCCCGCACGTCGGCCAGTATCTGCAGGAGCGCTGGCACGTGCGGCTGCGTCACCGCGCGCTCGGCCCCCTCTACCAGCTGACGCGCACCGTCACCGGCGAGCGTGAGCCCTTCGCCCCGCACGCCCCCGCCGAACTGCGCCTGATCCGCCGCGAGACCTTCATCCGCGACGCCCTGCTGCAACTCTCCCGGCGCCTGGACGAGGACCTGCGCACGCGCGCGTACGACGCCGCCCTCGCCCTCGGCTGCGAACCCGGCCGGGCCAGGGCCCTGGCCGCCGCCGTGACGCTGCTGGACGCGGCCGGCGGCGGGCGTCCGCCCCGCGACGAGGCCGCCGGCTCCCCCTCCGACCCGGACACCACGTACCTCCTCCAGGAGATCCAGGCCGTGTCCCAAGCCCTCCGCCACCCCGACGAGATCACGGCGGTACGCGCCCGCGCGACCGCCCCGGCAGAGAGCGTGCCCGCGCATGAGTGAAGCCTCCTCCTCCGCCAGAACCGTGGTCGTGCTGGGGGGATCCCACACCGGCATGCTCGCGGCACGCGCGCTGGCCGGGTCCGCCGACCGGGTCGTCGTCGTCGAGCGCGACACCCTGCCCGAGGGCGCCGAGCCCCGCAGGGGGCTGCCGCAGGCGCGGCACGCCCACATGCTGTGGTCGGGCGGCGTGCGGGCCGTGGAGGAGCTGCTGCCCGGGATCACCGAGGCGCTCGAGGCGGCGGGTGGGCGCCGGCACCCCGTCACCACGGGCGTGGTCGCCCTCTCCGCGCAGGGCTGGTTCCGGCGCTGGCCCGAGTCCCACCAGGTGATCCTGGCCGGCCGGGACCTCCTGGACGCCACGATCCGCGCGCGGGTCCTCGCCGACGGGCTCGTCGAACTCCTCGACGGCACCGAGGCGCTCGGCCTCACCGGCACCGGCACCGCGGTGACCGGCGTGCGGATCCGGACGCGGCACGGCGATGAGCGCACCCTGCCGGCCGACCTGGTCGTCGACGCCACCGGGCGCGGCTCCCGGGCCCCACACTGGCTGGCGGAGCTGGGGCTGCCCGCGCCGCGCGTACGCGAGGCCGACCCGGGCCTGGTCTATGCGAGCCGGCTCTTCCTCGCCCCCGAGGCGGCCCGGGAGGACTTCCCGGTGGTCAACCTGCAACTCGACCCGCGGGCCGACGGTCCGGGCCGCTCCGGCTTCCTGCTCCCCGTCGAGAACGGCCGCTGGATCGTCACCCTCGCCGGCACGCGCGGCGGCGAACCCTCCGCCGTGAACGAGGAGTTCGTCCCCTTCGCCCGCGACAGGCTGCGCCACCCCCTGCTGGGCGAGCTGCTCGAGCACGCCGAGCCGCTGTCCGACGTGACGGTCACCCGCTCCACGCTCAACCGTCGGCACTTCTACGAGCGCATGCCGCTCTGGCCCGAGAACTTCACCGTCCTCGGCGACGCGCTCGCCGTGTTCAACCCGGTCTACGGCCACGGTCTGTCCGCCGCCGCGCAGGGTGCGGTGCTGCTCCGCGAGGTGATACGGCGGCACGGCTGGGGCACACCCGGACTGGCGCGCCGGGTGCAGCGGGCGGTCGCCCGCCCGGTCCGCGCGGCGTGGGACCTGGCGCTGGGGCAGGACGTGTTCTACCCCGGCGCGACACAGGCCGGTCCGACTCTGCGGGACCGGCTCCTTGCCGCGTACGTGGGGCGCCTGATGCACACCGCGACCGGGAACGGCCGTATCGCACGCCGGGTGACCGATGTGACCTCCCTGGAGCGGGGAGCTGCGGTACTGCTGGCGCCGAGCGTGCTGGTCGCCGCGGCGGTGGGACCCCTGAAGCCCCCGCTTCCGGCTCCCCCGCTGACCACGGAGGAGCGGAAGGCGGCGGGGGTCTAGGGCGTGTTTCGAAAGTCCCGTCTGGTCCGCGACGCCTGGCACGGCACCTCGCCGCGTTGTCGGGATCGTCCGCGTACGCCCGGTACGAGGACGACCCTCCGCCTTGCGATGCACCGCACCAGACGCCGCGGACGCCG
>NZ_JCAJZW010000066.1:0-27967 GCF_059510455.1 Streptomyces sp. NTD91 | reverse complement strand
AGGGCGTGTTGCGAAAGTGGCGTCGTCCGCCCGGAGGGCGGGGTCCGCGGCGTCCGGTGCGGCCTGTCCGACCTGATCCGAACGAAACCCCTGGGCCTGTCGTCATTCTCCCGTGTGCCCCGTCTCGTCCCGCGGGCGCTCGTGACGGGCCGGCCGCCAGTGGTGCTCGCAGAACCAGCGGCCGAACAGGGCGCCGCCGTAGATGACGAACCCGACGCCGATCAGCCAGGACTCCACCACGAGCACGGTACCGACGGCGCCGTAGCTGAGCGCGTTGGTGACGATGAGCGGGGTGAACACCAGGTAGGAGAAGGCCCGCAGACCGGCCAGGCCGATGACGGTGGCGAGCGCGCCCGGCAGCAGGGAGCGCCAGTGGACCTGCCCGCCCAGCAGGAAGCGCTGCCCCCACCAGAAGAACAGCACGCCGGTCACCGCGGACACGCCGATCCGCTCGCTCCCGTGCAGCGCGTTCTTGGTCGCGACCTCCTGGTACAGGTAGGCGGTGAGCACGATCAGCCACGTCGCCTGCCGCCACACCCGGTGCCAGGGGCCGGAGGCCAGGCCCCAGATGCGTTCGTAGGCGTTCTGCACGCTGCCGCCGAAGGACACGCCGAACACGGCCAGCAGCACACCGCCCCAGACGCTGGTCGTGCCGATGACGTTGCGCGGCGGGCTGATGACGTCGGTGAGCACATGGGCGGACCGGCCGGACAGGCCCATGCCGTCGGTGAGCCACGAGGCGAAACCGCCCCGCACCAGGGGATCCGCGGCGGCGACCACGATGAGCATGGGCGCCAGCGTCACCAGTGCCAGCGTCGCGAACCCCATGGCACGGTGCATCAGTTCCAGTTCGCGGCCGTGTTCGAGCAGGACCCCGACCCGGAGCCACTCCCAAGCGCGGTGCAAGCCGCGCCGCCACCGCCTCACGGCTCCTCCCGTGCTCGCCGCCCACTCGCTCTCCTGAGCCGATTCATCCACCCCGGCGCGCTTGGGGCAACTCGCGTGCACGCCGTGCCCGGTGATCGCGCCGTGACGACACGGCGGCCGAGTGACCGGTTTGCGGGCGGCGTCCACCGGAGAATCGGACCCCGTGCGTACTCCTGCCGAGGTGCCCTCCGCGAACGCGTCCCAGCCGAGCCGGCGGCGGCCGCTGATCCTCAGTGCGAGCATGGGCGCCGGTCATGACACCGTGGCCGAAGAACTGGCCCGTCGTGCCACGGCACGCGGCCTGAAGCCGCATGTGGCGGACGTCCTGCGACTGCTTCCGTACGGGCTGGGCGGCGGGCTGCGCCGGTCCTACCAGGCGTCGGTGCGGCACTTCCCGTGGGCGTACGCCGGTGTCTACGGCGCCTTTCTGCGCGGCGGGCCCGGGCCGCGCCCCAGCGGGGTGCCGCTGGCCCGGCTCGCCGCCGACGGGCTGACGGACCTGGTGGAGCGGCTGGACGCCGATGTGGTGGTACCGGTCTTCCATCTGGCCGCACAACTCACCGGTCATCTGCGGGCCACCGGCCGGCTGCGGGTGCCGAGCGCCGTCTTCCTCGTCGACTTCGCGGTGCACCGGCAGTGGCTGCATCCCGGCAACGACCGGTACCTGTGCCTCACGGACGAGGCGGCGGCCGAGGTGCGCCGGGCCCTGGCCACGCCGGTGGTGACGACCGGTCCGGCGGTCGCGGCCGCCTTCCACCGACCGGCGCCCGGGGTGGCGGCCTGGCGGGAGCGTTTCGCAGGCCGGGCGCCGGGACGGCCTGCGGTCCTGTTGTCCGCGGGTGCCTGGGGTGCGGCGTACCGCCCCGACGGCACGGCCCGGCTGCTGTGGGAGGCCGGCTATCTGCCGGTGGTGCTCTGCGGGCGCAACGCCCGGCTGCGGGCGCGGGTGTCCCGGGCGCCCGGGGTGCTCGCCCTGGACTGGGTGGACGACATGCCCGGTCTGCTGGCCGCCGGGTACGCCCTGGTGGACAACGCGGCCGGCCAGACCGCCGTACAGGCCCTGGCCGCCGGACTGCCCGTGATCGGGTACCGCCCGTTGCCCGGCCACGGCGTGGACGGCGTCCGGCGGATGTCCGTCCTCGGCGTCTCGGAACTCGCTCCGGACAGCGCCGCGCTGCTGGCCGCCCTCGCCCGCCTGACCGAGGACGGCCCGCAGCGGGCGGAACGGGTGGCTCGGGGGCGGGCGCTGTTCCGTGCCGATCCGATGGCGTGCGCGACGGGACCGTGAGGCGGCGGCCCGCGCCCGTGGGCTCCGACGCCACCCGTTGCGGCGCCCTGCGCCGCCGCCCGTGAGGTCGGCGGCCTCCACGGGCCTCGGCCCCGAGTCCCGGGTGAGGCACGGCGCGCCGCGGCGAGCCCGGCCGGCCCGGCCTCGGTGTGCCCCGCCGCACGCCGCTGCCCTCACCGGCACGCCGCCGCAGTGGACGCCACGGCGGATCTGCCCGGACCGTGGTCGCGGAGCGGCCCCACCGTCAGGCCGGCCTCGCGGCAGCCCTCCACCAGGGCCGGGAGGGCGCCGAGGGTCGAGCGCCAGCAGCCCGGGGCCGCGACGCGGTCGGAGTCGTGCAGCAGGACGGTGCCGCCGTCGCGCAGGTCCGCGGCGACCAGGGCCCGCACGGACGCCGCGGTGGCGTCGGCCGTCCAGTCCCTGCCCCACGCCGACCACAGCACCGGCCGCAGCCCGGACCGACGGGCCGCCAGCCAGCGTCCGGAGGTGAGGATGCCGTACGGAGGGCGGTACCACTGAGGCCGGTGGCCGGAGATGTCGTGCACCGCACGGACGGTCCGGGCGACCTCCTCGGCGTCGCGGGCCGGCGCGGGGCGCCAGGGGCGGTCGTGGGCCCAGCCGTGCACGGCGAGTTCGTGTCCGCGCCGCACCGTCTCCCGGACCAGGTCGGGATGGCGTACGACGTGTTCGCCGAGCACGAAGAAGGTCGCCCGCGCCCCGAGGCCGTCGAGGGCGTCGAGGAAGTGTGGCGTGGACTCGGGGTCCGGACCGTCGTCGAAGGTCAGCGCGATGTGCCGGCTGCGGCCGGCGCCGGAGAGCCGTGGACACAGCAGCAGCCGCACGCCCGGCAGCCAGGTGGCCGCCGGTGCGATGTGCGCGGCCGCGATCCCGGCCGGCAGCAGGAGCGCCGCCTTCCGCCAGCCACGGCCGGACCTCGAAGTCATCGCTGAACCGCCTTCCTGGTCGGGGATCTCGCCTCTGCGCCCGGTGGCGCCCTAACGATGTACCCGGTGCGGGTGACGAGGCGTGCGGGGCGGGCGGTCCCGCGTGTGCGCGTCCCACTCCCGGCCCTCGGCGGAGGCCCGGGCGAGTCCGAGGCTGCCCGCCCCGATCAGCCCGATGCCGATCACTTCCGGGATCACCCGCGGCCCGAGCTGGATCACCTCGTCGAAGAGCACCCAGCCGAGGATGACGCTGGTGATCGCGTCGCCCAGGGTGAGGGCGGGCTGGGAGGCCGTGAGGGAACCGGCGCCCAGCGCGCTCTGCAGCAGCAGGAAGGCGACGCTCCCGACGGCGCCGGTGGCGTACAGAGACCAGTGGCGGAACATCGCCTCCGGCCCCTGGTCGAGCCGCCCCACTGCCTCTTTGAGCAGGGCGGCGGTGGTCGCGAAGGACACGGACGAGGCGAGCCCGAGCAGCGCGGCCCGGGCGGCGCCCTTCGCCGGACGGGCCACCGCCACCAGCAGGACCACGGCCCCGATCGCCGCGGTGCCCCCGGCCAGCCAGGCCCGGGCCGACGCCGTGGGCCGGCCGGCGGACGGCGACGCCGACACGAGGAAGAGGGCCAGTCCGACGGCGAGGGCGGCGAACGCCAGCCAGGTCCGTCGGTCCGGCGCACGCCGGAAGGCGACGCTGCCCACGATCAGCGTGAACAGCAGCTCCGCGGCGAGCAGGGGCTGCACGAGGGACAGGCTGCCCGTGGCCAGTGCCGCGGCCTGCAGCAGGCTGGACAGCGCCAGCAATCCGCTGCCGGCCAGCCAGTTCGGGCGCCGCAGCAGATGCGTGAGCCGGCGCAGGGCGGCCCGCGCCCCGGTGCCCTGGTCGGCCTCCTCCACGGCGGCCCGGCGCTGGAGCACCGAGGCGGCGGCGTTGGAGAGGGCCGCGAGCAGGGCGAGCAGCACCGTCACGCCGGTCATGACCGCTCACCCGAAGCGGGCGGCGAGCCGCCGGTAGAGCCCGGGCGCGGCCCCGCGCACCAGGGCGGGATACCGCAGCCAGCCGGGGACGTACACCTCGTCCTTGCCGTGCCGGACGGCGGTGCAGACGGCGTCCGCCACCCGTTCGGGCGGCACCGGCCGCGGCCAGGCCCGGGTGTAGGGGGCGCCGCGTCGCGCGAAGAAGGGCGTGTCGACGGCGCCGGGGATGACGAGGCTGACGCCCACCCCGGTGCGCCGCACCTCGTACCTGAGAGCGTCGGCGAAGGCGGCCAGGGCGGCCTTGGCGGCGGAGTACACGGCCTCGCCGCGCACGGCGACGCTGCCGGCGACGGACCCGATGAGCACGATGCGTCCCGTGCCGGCCGCGACCATGTGGGGCAGCAGGGCGCGCACGAGGTGCAGGGTGGCCAGCAGGTCGACGCCGACGATCTCGTCGATGCGGGCGTGCGGCATGCCGGCGAAGTCGCCGGCCCAGCCGAGGCCCGCGCTCGCCACCAGCAGGTCGAGGCGTCCCGCGTGGTCCAGGACCATGTCGGTGAGCACACGCTCGGCACCCGGCCGGGTGAGGTCCGCCGGCACGGCCAGCGCGCCGATCGGCGCGGCCACCTGCTCCAGACGGGTGACGTCGCGTCCGTTCAGCACGAGCCGCCAGCGCCCCTCGGCGGCCAGCCGGCGGGCGACGACGGCGCCGATGCCCGAGGAGGCTCCGGTCACCAGGGCGGTGCCGGCCCGGCCCGGCGGGTTCCCGGCGGCTCCGGTGACGGGGTCCGTCCGGGGGACGGAGGTCGCGACCGGCCCGGTACGGTTCGACGGTCCTGCGGGGGGCGGGGCATGGGACATGGTGACGACCTCACTGCGACGTGTCTGCACGGGCTCGCGAGCTCCGGGGCCGAACCCTCGCGGTGTATCCAGGGCGCCACACACTGAAACACCGCGCACGGCGGAACCCCGCCGAACGCGTGCCGATGGTGACCTGAAGGGGGCCGGTTCGCCGGGTGGCCAAGGGCGCAGGGCCGGGGTCGCGACCGCGCCGGGCCCCTGGCGGGAGAAGGGCGGGTGCGGCCGCGGTGCGGGGCGTGCGGGCCGCCCGGCCGGTCAGTCCAGGCCCGGGACGGGGGCGCCGGAGGGGACACCCGCGTGGAGATTGCCCTCGTAGAACGCCTTCCGGGGCTCGCTCATCCCGGAGTGGGAGCCCTCGGAGCGCTCGCCGTGCGCCTTGGCGTCGAGGGCGGCGGGGCACACCTCCCGGCCGGCGCCGTTGCGGGCGGCGGTGTTCGCCTCGCCGAGGACGAACCTGGTGCGCCGCTCGCCGACGGCTTCCAGGTCGAGGTGGAGTTCGTCGCCGCCCCAGGTGAAGGACAGGTGCACGGGCGGGTCGACGGCGATCACCCGTCCGGTGGACTCGGGCACGTCCGGGTCGCCGCCGAAGCGGACGGTACCGCCAGGGCGCAGTTCCATCTCGACGTGGGAGGGGAACCACTGCCGTAGTTCGTCGGGATCGGTGACGAACCGCCAGCCGCGGTCCACCGGATGCTCGTAGGTGCGGCTGAACCGGACGGCGGGGCGACCGTCGTCCAGGGTCAGACAGGTGCCGGTGAGGTCGACGGGCATGATGCCTCAGTCCTTCGGCGGTGAGCGGTGCCGGGCGGCGTCCGGCGCTTCGTCGAGGCGCCGGTCCAGGGCGTCGAGGCTGCGGTTCCACAGCCTGCGGTAGGGCGCCAGCCAGGCATCGAGGGCGGCGATCGGCGCCGGGTCGAGGGCGTGGACGCGCCGCTGTGCGTCCTGCCGCACCCGGACCAGGCCCGCCTCCCGGAGCACCTTCAGGTGCTTGGAGGTGCTCGGCTGGCTGAGTCCGCAGGCTTCGGCGATCTCGCCGACGGGTCGGGGGCCGTCCAGCAGGAGCGCGACGATCGCCCGCCGGTGGGGGTCGGCCAGGGCGGACCACAGCGCTGCGTCGGACACCCGGCCAATATGCCTCAGCTGTTATATGCCTGTCAAGGAATGCATACGGGTACTAAAGAAACGTTGCCGTTTCGTCGGCGCCCGCGTACGCTCCATGTGTACGAAACAGTTTCGTTTAAGGGCTGTTCGCCTCTCTTCCGAACGACTTCCCCGGAGTGGTTCCGCATGCCCCAGAAGACCCTGTCCGACGGCTCCCGAGCGGGGGCCGCGGCCGTCGAGCGAGCCGGAGCGGCCTCGCCGAAGCGGTGGTGGATCCTCACGGTCATCGCGATCGCCCAGCTGATGGTCGTCCTCGACGCCACGATCGTGAACATCGCCCTGCCGTCCGCCCAGCACGCCCTCGGGTTCTCCGACGGCAACCGGCAGTGGATCGTGACCGCGTACGCCCTGGCCTTCGCGTCCCTGCTGCTGCTCGGCGGCCGGATCGCCGACCTGTTCGGGCGCAAGCCCGCCTTCCTCGCCGGCGTCGTCGGCTTCGCCTCGGCCTCGGCGCTCGGCGGCGCCGCGTCCGGCTTCACCATGCTGGTCGTCGCCCGAGCCCTGCAGGGCGCCTTCGGCGCACTGCTCGCGCCCGCCGCGCTGTCGCTGCTCAACACCACGTTCACCGACGCCCGGGAGCGGGCCCGCGCCTTCAGCGTGTACGGCGCGATCGCCGGCGCCGGCGGTGCCGTGGGACTGCTGCTCGGCGGTGTGCTGACCGATGCGCTCGACTGGCGCTGGACGCTGTACGTGAACGTCGCCATCGCGGTCGTCGCCCTCGCGGGCGGCTGGATCCTGCTCGGCAACCACCGGGACGCGGAGAACGCCAAGCTGGACGTCCCGGGTACGGTGATCGTCGCCGCCGGTCTCTTCTCCCTCGTCTGCGGCTTCTCCGACGCCGAGACGCACGACTGGGTCTCCCCGCTGACCTGGGGCTTCCTGCTCGCGGGCGGGGTGCTGCTGGCGGCCTTCGCCTGGTGGCAGACCCGGGCCGCGCACCCGCTGCTCCCGCTGCGCATCCTGCTCGACCGCGACCGCGCCGCCTCCTTCGTCGCGGTGCTGATCACCGGTGCCGGCATGTTCGGCGTGTTCCTCTTCCTGACCTACTACCTCCAGCTCAACCTCGGCTTCAGCCCCACGAGGACCGGTGTGGCCTTCCTGCCGATGGTCGGCGCGCTGATGGTGGCCGCCCAGGTCGGCACCACGGTCCTGGTGCCGCGCCTCGGCCCGAAGGCGGTCATCCCGCTGGGCTTCGCCGTCGCCACGGCCGGCATGGCCTGGCTGACCGGCATCGGACTGGGCTCGCACTACCTGGGCGGGGTGCTGCCCCAGCTGATCGTGATCGGCGTCGGCCTCGGCCTGGTCATGCCGCCGGCCATGCAGCTGGCCACCGGCGGGGTCGCCGCCGAGGACGCGGGTGTGGCCTCGGCCACCGTCAACGCCATGCAGCAGGTGGGCGGCTCGATCGGCACGGCCCTGCTGAACACCCTCGCAGCGAGCGCCGCCACCAACTACCTGTCCGGCCGGGACGCCACCAGCAGGCTGGTGCGGGCCCAGGCGACGATCGAGAGCTACACGACCGCCTTCTGGTGGTCGGCCGGCTTCTTCGCCGCCGGCGCGGTGCTCGCCCTCCTGCTCTACCGGCGTGGGGTGCCCCGGCAGGACGCGGGAGGCCCACCCGTCGTCCACATGTGACGCCCACGGGGTCACCGCCCAGCCCGGGGGGCCGCCGTCAGCAGGGAGACGGCGGCCCCCCGGCCTTCCGCGCGGTGATGTGCGCGAGGCGTCGGCCGCGCTCTGCGGCGCCCTCTTCCCCGTCTTCGTCTGCGGCGGCGCGCCGTGCCGGTGCGTGGTGGCCCGACCGGGCGGCCGGCGGAGCGGTCGCGGTGGCCGCCCCCGCGGCTGCTCGGGCTGGTCCACCTGGCGACCGGTGCCGCCGTCGCCCGGGGGCCTTCGCCCCGTTCACCCGGGAAGGACTCGGCGCTCCGGCGCCCGTCGCCCCGCCCGGCCGGTGGTGAGCGGCCCCCACCGGTACGTGCGCACGGCGGTCCCGGTCCCGGTGGTCGCCGTGCCCACCGGGCAGCGGGCGCTGCTCACCCGGCCGGTGCTCTTCGTCCCCGCCGCGCGGGGATGGGTCCTGACCTGGGTGTTCGTGCGCTCATACGCGGAGCCGGGCCGGGGCGCCGGGTCGGTGCGGCGTACCAGAGCCGTCGGCGGCCGCTGCCGGCCCGGTGGCCGCGGCGCACTCGCCCGCCGGGCGGTTGAGACGCCGGCCGGCGGGTAACTCAGATGATCAGATGACCGGCGGCAGGAGGACAGGCCATGCCCGGTGACGAGAACGACGAGAAGACCCGCAAGGAACAGTTCGACACCGCCCTGGAGGAAGTGCTCCGGGAGGTCGAGGAGGCCGAGAAGCGCGACGAGGACGACGCCGGCGGCGAGGCCGGGGACGCCGTCACGCCGAACACCGAGGCTCAGGAGCAGGCGGGAGAGGACTGAGGGCCCGGCCGGGGAAGCGGTCGTGCCATCCAGCCGCCACCGCGGCCCCGCGGCCGCCTGTGCCTCATCGGGGCCGCACGGGTACCCGGGTCCCATGAACAGCGACGAACGCGGCCCCTGGCTGCCCACGCCCCGCGGCCCCCTCTCCGCTGCGGTCACCGCGTACCTGCGCGGCACCGGCCCCCTCCCCCGTCCCGCCGAGGCCGGGGCGGCGGACCCCTACGGCGACGATCCGCAGCTGGCCCTCTACCTGTGCTACGAGCTCCACTACCGCGGCTTCGCCGACGCCGTCCCCGAGCGGGAGTGGGACCCGGAGCTGCTGCGGGTCCGGGCCGCGCTGGAGCGCCGCTTCCTGTCCGCGCTGCGGAGCGACACGCCGGAGCGTCACAGCCTCGACGACGCTCTCGCCGCGCTGCTGGTCGAACCGGTCGAAGGCACCGGTGTCACCCATTTCCTGTGTGCCGAGGGCCAGTTGTGGCAGCTGCGCGAGTACGCCGCCCAGCGCTCCCTGTACCACCTGAAGGAGGCCGACCCGCACGCCTGGGTGCTGCCCCGGCTGCGGGGCCGGGCGAAGGCGGCGATGGCGGCGGTCGAGTTCGACGAGTTCGGCGGCGGCCGGGCCGAGCGGGTGCACGCGCGCCTGTTCGCCGCGCTCATGGCGGACCTGGGCCTGGACACCGCCTACGGCAGCTATCTGGACGCCGCTCCCGCGGAGATGCTGGCCATAGTCGACCTCATGTCTCTGCTCGGCCTGCACCGCGAGCTGCGCGGCGCGCTGGTGGGCCACTTCGCCGAGGTGGAGATCACTTCCTCGCCGGGTTCCCGCCGGCTCGCCGCGGCCATGCGCCGCACCGGCGCGGGCCCCGCCGCGGAGTTCTTCTACGACGAGCACGTCGAGGCGGACGCGGTCCACGAGCAGGTCGTACGCCACGAGGTCATCGGCGGGCTGCTCGCCGAGGAACCGGAGCTGGCGGCGGACATGGCCTTCGGGATCGACGCGACCGAGTACCTGGAGGAGCGGCTGGGACGGCGGCTGCTCGCCGACTGGCGCGCCGGGCGCTCGTCCCTGCGCACCCCGCTCATGCCGGAAATTTCCCATACATGCTGAATGCCGGGGTACTCGCGCGGAGTGATCGCTTTGATACTGCCGGGCGTGTACGCCCCGCAGGAGGACACCGAGTTGCTGACCGAGTCGCTCCACGCGGAGGCACCGGCGCCCGGCAGTCAGGTGCTCGACGTCGGCACCGGCAGCGGGGCACTGGCGCTGGAGGCGGCCCGGCACGGTGCCGAGGTGACCGCGGTGGACGTGTCCCGGCGGGCGCTGTGGACGGTACGGATGAACGCCTGGCTGTCCCGGCTCCCGGTGCGGATCCGGCGCGGCAACCTCTTCGGACCGGTGCGGGGCCGCACCTACGACCTCATCCTCGCCAATCCGCCGTACGTTCCCGCACCCGAGGCCGGGCGCGGGCCGCGCGGCCGGTCCCGGGCCTGGGACGCCGGCCGGGACGGGCGGCTGCTGCTGGACCGGATCTGCCGGGACGCGCCCGTGCTGCTGCGCCCCGGGGGTGTGCTGCTGATCGTGCACTCCGCGCTCAGCGATCCCGACCGCACCCTGCGACTGCTGCGGGCCGCGCACCTCGAGGCCACCGTGGTCCGGCGGCGCCGGATCCCGTTCGGCCCGGTGCTGCGCTCGCGGGAGGACTGGCTGCGCCGACGCGGCCTGCTGGATCCTGCCGCCCGGATGGAGGAGCTGGTGGTCGTCCGTGCCGAACGAACGCGCTGAGGGGGCGCGCCGGGTCACCCTCCGACGCCAGGGGCCACTGCTGGTCGAGGGGCCGGTGGAGGTCGAGCTGGAGGACGGCACCACGGTGTCCTCGGACCGTTTCCGGGTCGCGCTGTGCACCTGTGGGCGCAGTCGCCGCTATCCGTGGTGCGACACGAGTCACCGGCGCAGGATCAGGAACGGTGGTTGAAACCGGTTGATTTTCGCCGCTCCCCGGGACAGGGCCCCCCACGGGCCCGCCCGGGGAGCGGCTGTGTGCCCGGAATCCGGCGGGCGGCCCCACTCCGCCCGTCGGTTCCGGTGCGAGATCGCAGGTTCCCCGCTCCAGGGGCCGCACTCCCCGGTTGCGGACCTGTTCCGGCGTGTGCGGGGTACGTGCGATCCCGGTCCTTGAGGACTCCCTCAGAAGGCGAAGACGCCGCCGCCCACGGAGTCGCGCACGCACGCGTTGCCGAAGGTGCGCTCGTACGAGACGCGTTTGCCCTGCCAGACGCCCTGGACGGTGACGACGACCGGGTCGTACAGCTTGGTGCACCACACGTCGTCGGCCGGCTTCAGGGCGTCGAAGTCACCCCCGGTGCCGCTCAGTTCGGCGCAGGCCCGGACCGCGTCCGGGTGGGTGCCGGAGGGTGTCGGGGCGCAGGTCAGGGTGACGGCGCGCTCCGGGGTGGCCGTGGCCGCGTCGCTGCCGTGGCCGGTGGTGAGGACCAGCGCCGAGGGGGCGTAGAGCGACGACGGGGCGGCGCCCGGCGCAGCGACGGCGGCCCCGGTCAGGGGTCCGCAAACGGCGGCGGCCGTGAGGCCGAGGGCCGCTGCCCAGCGCGCGGTGTTCCGCATTGTGTGCATCCTTCCGCTCGGATAGACGGGTGCCGGCTCCGGCCCGGTGGGCACCGGAGCGGCGAGCGCCACTCTGCCGAGTCCGCCGCCGAAACACACATCGAACCCACGGCTTTCGGTAACCTTGCGTGTTGAATCAGTGGCGTGAAGTCACGGAACGGGCGCGCGTCAACCCCGCAACTGAGCGGCTCTTGATCACTGAAAGCGGTCACATGGCCGAAAATCACCTGCTCGTTAATCGGCCTGAAACATTCCGGGTTCACTTCCACTGAAACCTTTCACGACGCCTTCACGACTCCTTGCGTTCATGAACACGCGAACGCGCCCCGGTGCGTCACCGGGAGGGGGCGCAGAAGTGGATCTCTCCCCGCCGCGGCTTCCGGGTGCAAACGACGTTCGGGTGCCGGTCGGGGCTCGGGGCGGGTCGACGGCCTCCCGCCGGGCGGAGCCGCGCCCACCGGCGGGTAACGTCGGCGCGGCGCAGGCCCGACGACGAGAGGCGGGACGTACGGATGGCGAAGCACTGGGCCGATTTCCAGTACGAGATCTATCTGAACGGGATGACTGGTGCCGTGCCGCGGCTGCCCACCGACCTGACCCGGCTGGAGGAGCTGGCCGAACACCGGCTCGGTCCCGGCCCGGTGGGCTATGTGGCAGGAAGCGCGGGCGACGGCAGCACGGCCTGCGCCAACCGGGCAGCGTTCGCCCGCCGCCGGATCGTGCCGCGCATGCTGCGTGACGTGTCCGAGCGCGATCTGTCGGTCGAGGTGCTCGGCAGGGCGCTGCCGGCGCCGCTGGCGCTGGCGCCCGTCGGCGTGCTGTCGATCATGCATCCGGATGCCGAGTCCGCCGCCGCGCGGGCCGCCGCCGCGCAGGGCGTGCCGTACATCCTGTCCTCGGCGTCGAGCACGCCGATGGAGCAGGTGGCGGAGGCGATGGGCGACGCCGAGCGGTGGTTCCAGCTGTACTGGGGCAAGGACCTTGAGGTGACGCGGAGTTTCCTCAGCCGGGCGAAGGCCACCGGATTCTCGGTGCTCGTGGTCACCCTGGACACCCCGCTGCTGGCGTGGCGGCCGCGTGACCTGGACCAGGCGTATCTGCCGTTCCTTCACGGGGTGGGCACCGCCAACTACTTCACCGACCCGGCGTTCCAGGCGGGCCTGGCCAAGCCGGTGCACGAGGACCCGAACGCGGCGGTGCTGCACTTCCTCGGTCTGTTCGGCGACCCCGGCCACACCTGGCCGGACCTGGCGTTCCTGCGCGAGCACTGGGACGGCCCGATCGTGCTCAAGGGTGTCCTGCACCCGGACGACGCCCGGCTCGCCGCCGACGCCGGGGTGGACGGCGTGGTCGTCTCCAACCACGGCGGCCGGCAGGTGGCGGGCTCCGTCGCCGCGGCCGATGCGCTGCCCCGGGTCGCCGAGGCGGTCGGCGACCGGCTGACGGTGCTGTTCGACAGCGGGGTGCGCACCGGCGACGACGTGTTCAAGGCGCTGGCCCTCGGCGCGCGGGCGGTCCTGCTCGGCCGCCCGTACGTCTACGGACTCGGGCTCGACGGTCAGGCCGGGGTGGAGCACGTCGTGCGGTGCGTGCTGGCGGAACTGGACCTGACGCTGGCTCTGTCCGGTCACACCGGTCCGGGGACGGTGTCGAAGACCGACCTGACCGAGGCCCCGGACTGACGATGCCCGCCGAGCGCTCCGCCGGGATGCCGCCGAGCGCGCCACGAGGTCCCGCTCGGACGGTCGACACCGGGCGCCACCCGGACTCGGCCCGACCCGACCGAACGCACTCCACAGAGCCCGCCGAGCGCTCCACGGGATCCTGTTCGGCTCTCCGCGGGGCGCGCCGCACCCGGGCCGGTCAGGCGTCTTGGGCGGGGTAGTGGTCGGTCGCGTCGGTCCCTGCGGCCGATCGGGGCGTTTCCGTCCCGGCGATCGACAGTGAGCCCGGGGTCGCCGACGGCGCGTCGGGCACCCAGCGCTGCCCGGCGGAGCCGTCGCGCACCTTGACGACGAGGTCGGCGCCCACGGTGCCGGCGGACGTCGCCAGCGCGAGGGTGCGGTCCCAGCGGGTCAGCAACTCGCCCTGCGCGGTGGGGTCGTAGCGCACGTCGCCGGCCCGCGCGGAACCGGCGTCGGCGCAGGTGCCGAGGATCACCACACCCGCGTCGGCGTGCGAGTCCAGGCACAGCCCCGAGCCCGCAGCGCTGCGCAGGCGCCCGTCGGACTCGTACGTCCACTGCTGGGTGGGCGCGGACGAGCAGACGGCGAGGACCGCGCCCGCCCCGGCCTTCGGGGTGCCCCTGATGTCCAGGCACAGGCCGGCACCGGCGTTGCGCAGCCGGGTGGGGCGGCCGACGGCGGGCAGACCCGCGATGCCGGGCGCGGTGGCCGTGGCGGGCGGGGTGCGGCCGACGGTGCTGGTCGAGGCGACCGGGTCGGTGCCGTCGCCGCCGTCCGGCCACACGCTGATCACGAGGACGGTCGCCAGCAGCGCGACCGAGGCCACTCCGACGCCGGTCAGCAGCGTCCTGGACGACCAGCCGGTGCCGGGCGGTCCGGGCTCGCCACCGCCGTGCCGACGGCCACGGGACCCGGAGTCCCGGGTCCCGGGTTCGCCGTCGCCGCGCCTGCGGGTGCCGGGCAGGGCGGCGCGGGCGAGCAGCCCGGGCTTGTCGCCGACGCGCCGGCGTCCGCCGGAACGCCGGGAGCCGCCGCGGGCGCGGGCCGTACCGGGCCGGCGGCCGGGGCGTGAGTCGAGGTAGCGGCGGGCGCCCCAGCCGAGCACGGCCTCAGCGAGCAGCACACCGGGCGCGGCGTCGGCGTGGCCGAGTTGCTCGGCGGCGTGCCGACAGTAGGAGCAGGCGGACAGATGCTGCTGGACGTCGGGCAGCAGGGCGCCGCCACGGCGGATCGGAACGTCGAGCAGACGGTTGAAGTAGCGGCACTCCTTGCCCGGCGCGAGTTCCCGGTGGGCGCGCACCAGGCCCTCCCGGAATTTCTCGCGCGCCTGTTCCAGGGCGACCGCCGCGCTCTCGATGTCCACGCCCAGCAGGGCGGCGGGAACGGTGATCGGCTCGGCCTCGACCTCGATGTGCCACAACAGCGCCTGTTCCAGCCGGGGAAGGGCGTGGAACGAGTGGTCGGAGAGCACGCGGTTCTCCGGTATCAGGGTCTTCGCCGCGCGCATGGCGCGTCCCCCGGCGGGTTTCCCGAGTCCGGGCAGTACGGCGGTGATCCGGTCCGTGCCGGACCAGTTGACGACCGTGTCCCGGACCGCGACGAGCAGCCGGGGCCGCAGTGCGTCGGCGCCTTCGCCGAGCGCGAGCCGGCCGAGGACCTGGTGGAAGGCGGTGGCGGTGACCATGTGGGCGAGCGGCCCGGTCAGGGCGAGGCAGACGACCGCGTAGTCGTGCGCCGGCTGCCAGTGCCGGGCCATCAGGAGGGCGGCGGACCGGGAGGCCTCCGCGTCGGAGCCGGCCCGCAGCGGGCCGGCGAGCGACTCGTCGGACTCCCCGGGATCGCCGCCGGGCGGCGGATAGGGAGGACGAGGGGGGTGGGGGGTGGGCACTGAGCGGATTCCTTCGGTGCGACGTGCGTTGATGCGTACCTCTGCGACGCGCGGGGAGAGAAGGGACCGGCGCTGCTGCCGGTGAAGTTCCGCGACTGCCGGAAGAACCCCGGACTTTCCCCCCGCACGGTCGTTTCAACCCTTGCACAACTTCCACACGAGCAACAAGGCGCCCGCTGACATCGACGGACTGAAGAGGCGTCAGAGAACGGGACAGCGCCTGCCGCTGTGCAGGGATCTTCGGCATTTTGACGCGCCCCGTGTGAAGCGCGCGCACTCGGCGGCGGGCACGCGCACGCTTCCGGGGTGTGCGGCCCGGTAGTGGACTGGGGACCGGCTCCTCGAACAAGGCCCCGCGCGCGGCGGGCGTCCCCGGCTCGAGCGGAGGGGAGAGCGGGGCGCGGCTCTCCGTGCGAACGCGGCCGCCGGCCCTGCCCCTCCCGCCCTCGGCCGGCGGCCCAGCCCGTCCTGCTCCGGTCGGCGGCCCGGCGGCCTCCCCCGCCGGCCGGGGCGGGACGGGCTCCGCGCGGGCCCCCCTCAGATCTGCCAGGAGCGCAGCCGGTCGGCCACGCCGTACACGTCGGTCTTGCCGGAGATCAGATCACGGGTGAGGTCGACGAGGGCGCCGTAGGGCGGGTCGATGCCGACGCCGCTGACGAACATGTAGGCCACGGCGGTCGCGCAGGCGAAGCGGGCGTTGGCGGCGGGCAGCGGCTTGAGCACGGCGAGGGTGTGCAGCAGGGCGGCGGCCCGCCAGGCGGGGTCGGAGTCCACCCCGAGCCGGGGCGGATCCACGCGGTGCCGGGCGACGGCGGCGACCAGGGCGGAGAAGTCGTCGACGGCGGGCTGGTCGGGCAGGACCTCCTCGTGGCGCTGGAGCAGCCAGGGGACGTCGATGTGGATGACGGAGGGCATGCGTCAGGCGGCCTCGTCCTTCGCGGCGGGCTCGTCGTCGGGGAAGGCCGCGGCGAACTCCTCGGCGTGGGCGGCGAAGAACTGACGAAAGGCCGCGGCGCCCTCCTGCAGGGCCCGGTGCCGGGCTATGTCCGCGGCCGCCGCCTCGCGCACGAGGGCCTTCATGGACGTACCTCGCTCCTTGGCGATCTGCCGCAGGTCCTCGAGTTCCCGGTCGCTGAACTCCACGTTGAGAGCTGGCATGCCCCTCACGGTACCGCGCGGGTACTCACCCGTAAATACCGCCAGGTCAGATGCCCTTTCCACCGGTACCTACGACGTCCGAGAGCCATGTCCCGTTCTCGCCGGTCTCCGGGCGCGCGAGACAGCGGACCCGGCAGTACGGCCCGGACCGGCGACGAGACAGAGGGAGCGATGCGATGAACACCCGCACCGGCCACTCCGTCCGACCCAGCCCGCAAGAGGGCGGACAGGCCGCGTGCAGCACGTCCACCGACTTGGTGGTGTTGTGGTTCAGGCCGAGGCCGTCCGGCTTGACGAGCATCAGATCGGCCGCCGAACCTTCTTCGGCACGCCGCGGTACTTGTCGGAGCCGATGACCAGCGGGCGGGTGTCGTCGGCGGCCCTGATCGCGCCGATGACCGACCGACCGGGCGGAGCGGGCCGAGCTTCACCGCAGCCCCCCAAGCACTACGCTGGAACACGAGAGGTGCCACCAGTTCACTGTGAGTGTGCGCTTGGGAGCGGCGACGATGAGCCGGGTCTATCCGTTCGACGACGCGGTGACTGCCCGGGCTGTCATCGACGAGGACGGAACGCTGGTCGAGTGGAACGAGGGGGCCAGGCGCCTGCTCGGCCACCCGGCGGAGGCCGTGCTGGGCCGCCCCGCCGCCCGGCTGCTGGCCGACGAGGACACCCCGGCCCCGCCCACCGGCCCGCGCTGGCAGGGAACGGTCGGCTTGCGCCACCGTGACGGCCGTACGGTCCCGGTCTGGCTGCTCGCCCACCGCCGGCCGGCGTCCGACGGACACGGCGGCAGCTGGCTCGTGGTCACCCCGCTCACCGGCGCACAGCCGCCCGCCGCCGACCCGCTCGCCGAGGCGGGCCTGATCCAGTCGCCGTGCGCGGTCGCCGTGTACGACGCCGAGCTGCGGCTGCGCCGGATGAACGACGCGATGGCCGAGGTCGTCGGCCTGCCGGAGGAGCGCCTGCGCGGGCTGCGGCTCGCGGAGATCGGCGGCAGGCCGCAGAGCGACGAACTCGAACGGGGCATGCTCCAGGTGCTGGCCACCGGCAGCCCGCTGGACGTCCAGACCCGGATGCGCACCGGCGGCGACCACCGCGCGCACGCCTGGCTCGCCCGGATGACCCCGGTCCGGGACGCCCGTGGACGGGTGTGCGGGGTGTCCGTGGCCGCGCACGACGTCACCGACAACCTCCGGGCCCGGCAGCGGCTGCAGCTGGTGAACGAGGCGAGCGTGCGCGTCGGCAGCACGCTGGACGTGACCCGTACGGCGCAGGAACTGGCGGAGGTGTGCGTGCCCGCCCTCGCCGACTTCGTCACCATCGACCTGCTGGACCCGCAGGACCACGGCGGCGAGCCCCCGGCCCGTCTCACGGCGCCCGTCACCCTGCGCCGGGCAGCCCATCAGTCGATCCTGGACGGGGTGCCGGAGGCGGTGATGAAGCCCGGGCAGACCGAGGCGTACCCGGCCGGCTCGCCGCAGGCCGACGCGCTGACCGCCGGTCACACGATCCTCGCCTCGACGGCGGCGGGCGACATGCAGCCCTGGCTCACCTGGAACGGCGTGCGGGCCGAGCAGGTACGCCGATTCGGCATCCACTCCTCGATGTCGGTCCCCATCCTGGCCCGCGGACTCACCCTCGGGGTCGCGGTGCTGACCCGCCACCGCCGCCCCGACTCCTTCACCGCGGACGACCGGCTGCTCGCCGAGGAGATCACCACCCGGGCCGCCGTGTGCATCGACAACGCCCGCCGCTACTCCCGGGAACGGGAGACCGCGATCGCGCTCCAGCGCAGCCTGCTGCCGCGCACGCTGCCCCGCACGGCCGCGCTGGAGGCCGCCTCCCGCTATCTTCCGGCCGCGCGGGCCGGGGTGGGCGGCGACTGGTTCGACGTGATCCCGCTGTCCGGGATGCGGGTCGCGATGGTCGTCGGGGACGTCGTGGGGCACGGCGTCGAGGCCTCGGCCACCATGGGCCGGCTGCGGACGGCCGTCCGCACCCTCGCCGACATCGACCTCGCCCCGGACGAGCTGCTCACGCACCTGGACGACCTGGTGGTCCGTCTCTCGGAGGAGTCCGGCGTGGACTCCGGCCCCGGCGAGGTCGGCGCGACCTGCGTGTACGCCGTCTACGACCCGGTGTCGCGGCGCTGCACCGTGGCCCGCGCCGGGCATCCGCCCCCCGTGGTGCTGCGGCCGGGCGGCGCGCCCCAGGCGCTGGACGTGCCCGCCGGTCCCCCGCTGGGCCTGGGCGGGCTGCCCTTCGAGTCCACCGAGGTGGATCTGCCCGAGGGCACCGTCCTCGCGCTGTACACCGACGGGCTGGTGTGGGCCCGCGAGCGTGATCCGGAGACCAGCCGCGAGATGCTGTACGACACGCTCGGCGCGGCCGCCGACTCCCTGGACGAGACCTGCGACCGCGTCCTGGTCACCCTGCTGCCGCCGGGCGGCTCCGTGGACGACGTGGCACTGCTGCTCGCCCGCACCCAGGGCCTGCCCGCCGCGCAGGTGGCGACCTGGGACATCCCGGCCGATCCGGCGCTGGTCGCGCCGATCCGCAAGCAGGTCGTGGAGCAACTGGACACCTGGGGGCTGAGCGAGGCCGCGTTCACGACGGAGTTGGTGGTCAGCGAACTGGTCACCAACGCCATCCGGTACGGCTCCCACCCCATCCGGCTGCGGCTGATCCACGACGCGACGACGCTGATCTGCGAGGTGTCCGACACCAGCCACACCGCCCCGCACCTGCGCCGCGCCAAGATCTTCGACGAGGGCGGCCGAGGGCTGCTCCTGGTCGCCCAGCTCACCCAGCGCTGGGGCAGCCGGCACACCGCGGAGGGCAAGACGATCTGGGCGGAACTCCCCCTGTTCGAGGTGGACCCGTAGGGCGTCGCCGACGGCCCGGATCCGTCCCGACGGCTCCCCGGCTTCCTCCGGCGCCACGGCGCGGCGGGCGTGTGCCGGTGACACGGGACGACCGTCGCTCACGCCCCGCACGGGCCCCGGGGCGGCCTACGACACCGTCCTGCGGGCCGGCGGCGTGCCCGTCCTGGTGGCCTGCACCGCGCCGGCGGTCGTCCACCGTCACCCGGCGGCACACGGCCGCCCGCCCGCGTCGGCGGTGGAGGGTCCCCCGGCAGCGCCGGGCGGCTCAGCCGCCCGTCAGCCAGGGGCGTACCTGTTTGCGGGCCTCGTGCAGGCGGGACTTCAAAGTGCCGAGGGGGATGCCGACGCGCTCGGCGACCTCGGCGTAGTCCAGCTGACAGATGTCCCGGTAGACCAGCGGCGCGACCAGGTGCGGATGGGTCCGCTCCAGCCGGTCCAGCGCCTCCAGCAGGTCCACCCGGGAGCCCGCGATGACGCTGGTGGTGCGCGGGTCGACGGCGTACGAGGGCTCGATGGCGGCCGGCTGCTCGGCGGCCCGTCGCTTCAGCTCGCGGTACTTCTGCCGGCAGCAGTTGGCGACCACGGTGTACAGCCAGGTGCTGAAACGGCTGCGCCCCTCGAATCGGGAGATGTGCCGGGCCACCTGGAGCAGCACGTCCTGCGCGGCCTCCTCGGCGTCCTCCCGGCACGGCAGGAAGCGCCCGCAGCGGCGCATCACCTCGGGCCGGATCTCGTGCAGCAGCCGGTCCAGGGCGGCGCTGTCGCCGACGGCGGCCCGCCGGGCGAGGTCTTCGATCGGCACCTGGTCCAGCACCCGGGTCCCCCTTCGAGTCGATCTCAGGCCAGGCATGATAGTCGTATGCACTCCCCAGGGCGGATCGGCCGCTACCGCCTCGAACGACCGCTGGGCACCGGCGCCTTCGCCACGGTGTGGCTCGCCCACGACGACGAGCTCGAGGCCCCGGTCGCGGTGAAGGTCCTCGCCGAGAACTGGGCGCACCGGCTCGACATCAGGGACCGCTTCCTGTCCGAGGCCCGGCTGCTGCGCCGGGCCGGCTCCAGCCGGGTGGTGCAGGTCTACGACATCGGTGAACTCCCCGACGGCAGGCCGTATTTCGTGATGGAGTACGCCGCCGGCGGTACCCTCGCCGACCTGCTGACCGGCGGCCCGCTGCCGGTGGGGCACGCGCTCGCGCTGACGGCCCAGGCCGCCCGGGCCGCCGCCGCGCTGCACGAGGCGGGGATCGTGCACCGCGACATCAAGCCGACCAATGTGCTGCTGCACACCGCTCCGGACGGCACCCGGCGGGTCCTGCTGGCCGACCTGGGGCTCGCCAAGAGCCTCGCCCAGGCCTCGGTGCTCACGCTGGCCGCGGGCTCGGCGGGCTACCAGCCGCCGGAGCAGGCGGAGCCCGGCGAGGGCATCGACGAGCGGGCCGACGTCTACAGCCTGGGCGCGGTGGGCTACGAACTGGTCACCGGGAGCGTGCCGGGGCCGCCCGGGAAAGTCGTACCGCCGCGGCGGCTGCGGCCCGACCTCGGCGAGGACGTGGAGCGGGCGCTGCTGCGGGCGCTGGAGCCGGCCCGGGCGCGCCGCTGGCCCAGCGCGCAGGCGTTCGCGGACGAGCTGGACCGGCTGGCCGCGGGGGCGTCGACGCTCCGGCCCGCCCGGCGGCTGGACGGCGTGCGCACCCGGCTGAACGCGTTGACGCTGTCACTGGCCGCGGTCACCGCCGCGGTGGTGACCGCGGCGGTGGTGACCGTGCTGGTCCACCCCGACGGCTCCCCGGACCAGGTGCGGGCGACGGACTCGACCGGGCGGGTGGCCGTCGAGGTTCCGTCCGGCTTCGGGCGCGAGCTGCGCGAATCCGGCTGGGATCCCGGCGCGCTGGGGCTCGCCAAGGGGCACGAACCGGGCCTGGTGATCGCCGACGACCTGAGCCGGTGGCCCGACCTGGGCGCGCCGGTGGACGGTGTGTTCGTCGGCCTGAGCGAGCACGGCGACGTCACCGCGCGGGTGAAGGCCCTCGCCCACACGGGCTGCCGCTACTTCGGCAGCCGTACCTTCTCGGACACCGAATGGCGCGGCCTGGTGCGGGCCTGGAGCGGCTGCCCGGACGGCGGCTCGGTCACCGAGTCCGCGCTGGTCCCGGCGGACGGCCCGGCACAGCCCCAGGTGTACGTGCAGGTGCGCCAGCGGGGTGACGGGGACGCCACCGAGGGGATACTCCGTTCGCTGAGCGTGTCCTGACGGGCGGCTGCGAAGAGCGACGGCGGGGAAGAGAATCCTGCGTGCGCCGAACTTTTCCGGCGTCCCGCGCATCGGAGGTGTCAGGACGGCGCACTCGGCGCCATGAGGCACGCGGTCCGTCGCGTGCCGTGACCTTCCAGGAGTGTTGAGCGACATGGTGTACACCCCCCGGTCCGCGCGGCACGGGGCCCTCCTCGTGGGCACGGTTGCCGTGCTGGGCCTCCTGACCGCCTGCGGCAACGGCAAGGACGTCCACAGCAACCCACCGATCACGGCCTCCGGTACGGCGGCTCCGGCGACGGGCACCACGAAGACCCCGGCGTCCGCCACGTCCGCCGCGCCCAGCGGCGCCGTCTCGTCCTCCGCGTCCAAGGGGACCACCCCCTCGGCGAGCGGCGGTGGTTCGGCCACGGCCGCGGCGAGCACCCGCTGTCACACCTCCGAGCTGAGCGCCTCGGTGGGCCGCAACGACCCGGGCGCCGGCCAGGAGAACTTTCCGCTGGTCCTCACCAACCACTCCGGCCGGACCTGCACCGTGCGCGGCTACCCGGGCGCGGCCTTCGTGAACGCCTCCGGCACCCAGCTCGGCCCCGATCCCAGGCGTGAGTCGGGCTCCCCGGTGACGATCGCGCTCAGGCCGGGGCAGAGCGCCTGGGCCGGGCTGACCTTCTCCAATCCCGGCATCAGCGGCGCCAAGACGGCCACACCGGCCGCGCTGCTGGTCACCCCGCCGGACGAGCGTGCCTCGCTGAAGGTCACGTGGACGGGCGGAGCGGTGCCCGTCTCCGGGAACTCCTCGTCCGTCTCCGTGTCCGTGTTCAGCCCCGGCACGGCTCCCTGACGGGGCTCACGCCCCCCGAGAACCCCGCTGCCGCACCCGCCCGGCAGCGGGGTTCGTCATGCTCGCGCCACAACTGTCACAGGACGGCAACAGGCGCCGCAGCCCGCGATCTTTCCCCCGTCGCCCGGCATCGAACTCGTCGACCACACCGGCGAGGAGGCCCCGCAGGGGCCGTGAGAAGGAAATCGGGGAGAAGATGAGCGGGATATCGCGCAGGCGGGTGCTGACGGCGGGCGCGGCGGCGGGCGCCCTGGGCACGCTGGCCGCGTGCTCCTCCGGCACCGGCCTGTCGGTCGGCGGTCCGGCGGACGGCCAGGGCACCGCCCAGGCGCGGCCGGCGAAGCCGATCGGCGACGGCTCCACGGCCGACACCGGCCCCCAGCCGCACCAGCCGACGCCCGACCGGCTGAAGCCGGGCCGAAAGCCCCCGCAGTTCGTGGTGTTCTCCTGGGACGGCGCGGGCGAGCTGAGCAACCAGCTGTTCTCCCGGTTCCGCAAGGTCGCCGCCGACCACGGCGCGAAGATGACGTTCTTCCTCAGCGGCATCTACGCACTGCCCGAGTCCAAGAAGCACCTGTACCGCCCGCCGCAGCACCCGGTCGGGGCGTCCGCCATCGGCTACCTCGCCGACCGGCACATCCGTGCCACCCTCCAGCAGGTCCGCGCGGCCTGGCTGGAGGGCCACGAGATCGGCACCCACTTCAACGGGCACTTCTGCGGCGCGACCGGCGTGCGCAACTGGTCCCCCGCCGAGTGGCGCAGCGAGATCGACCAGGCGGTCGACTTCGTGACCAGCTGGAAGACCAACACCGGTTTCACCGACCTGGAGCCGCTCCCCTTCGACTACCGCAAGGAGCTGATCGGCGGCCGCACCCCCTGCCTGGAGGGCCAGTCCAACCTGCTGCCCACGGCCGCGGCCCTCGGCTGGAAGTACGACGCAAGCTCCCCCGGCGGACTGCAGATCTGGCCGGGCAAGGTGCAGGGCGGAAGGATCTGGGACTTCCCGCTGCAGTCCATACCGTTCCCCGGGCACAGCTTCCAGGTGCTGTCGATGGACTACAACATGATGTTCAACCAGTCGGGCGGCGACCCGAACGGCGACCGCACCCGGTACGACGCCTGGCGCACCCAGGCCCGCGACGCCTATGTCGCCGGTTTCGAACGGGCGTACACGACCAACCGCGCCCCCTTCTTCATCGGCAACCACTTCGAGCGCTGGAACGGCGGCATCTACATGGACGCCGTCGAGGAGGCCATCGGGAAGATGGCCGCGTACGGCGACGACGTGCGGTTCGTGTCCTTCAAGCAGCTCGTCCACTGGCTGGAGGCGCAGGATCCGGCGGTACTGCGCAAGCTGCGCACGTTGGTGCCGGGGCAGGCCCCGGCGAGCGGCTGGGCGGAGTTCCTGGGCACGGCCGGCAGCAAGGCGTCGTAGCGCGTTCGACATCGTCTGTTTTGATGGGCGGGCCCCAGCTGATCCGTTCCGGAAGGACCCGCTCTGAACACCCCGCTCGCCGAGGCCCTGTCCGCCGTCCTGCTCGTCGCCGTTCTTGCCGGAGCCGTCGTGCGGCCCTTCGGGTGGCCGGAGGCGGTCATGGCCGTGCCCGCCTCCGGTGTCGCGGTGGCCACCGGGGCGATCTCGCTGGACCACGCGAGGGCCGAGGCCGAGCGGCTCGGACCGGTGGTCGGGTTTCTGGCGGCAGTGCTGGTGCTCGCCCACTTCTGCGACGTGGAGGGGCTGTTCCAGGCGTGCGGGGCGTGGATGGCGCGGTGGGCGCGCGGCCGTCCGGTACGGCTGCTGACGGCGGTGTTCGCCCTGGCCTCCACCATCACCGCCGTACTCAGCCTGGACGCCACGATCGTGCTGCTCACCCCGGTGGTCTTCGCCACGGCCGCGCGGACCGGCGTCCGGCCCAAACCGCATGTCTATGCCTGCACCCATCTGTCGAACACGGCGTCCCTGCTACTGCCGGTGTCCAATCTGACGAACCTGCTGGCGTTCTCGGTGAGCGGGCTGAGCTTCACCCGGTTCGCGGCGCTGACGGCGCTGCCGTGGCTGGTGGCGATCGGCACGGAGTACCTGGTGTTCCGGCGGTTCTTCGCCCGTGACCTCGCGGCAGCGGCACCGGCGGGTGGGAACACCGGGCCGGCGCCGCGGCTGCCGCTGTTCGCGCTGGTGACCGTCGGCTGCACGCTGGCGGGGTTCGTCGTGGCGTCGGCGTTCGACGTGGAGCCGGCCTGGGTCGCGGCGGCGGGCGCGCTGGTGCTCGCCGGACGGGCGCTGGTGCGCCGCAGGGCGACCCCGCTGACCGTGGTACGGGCCGCGGCCCCGTCGTTCCTCGCGTTCGTGCTCGCGCTGGGCATCGTCGTGCGGGCGGTCGTCGACAACGGGCTCGCGGACGTCCTCGGGCATGCGGTGCCCGCCGGCACGGGACTGCCCGCCCTGCTGGGCCTCGCCGCGCTGGCCGCCGCCCTGGCGAACCTGATCAACAACCTGCCCGCAGTGCTGGTCCTGCTCCCGCTGGCCGCGCCGGCCGGGCCCGGCACGGTGCTGGCCGTGCTGCTCGGTGTGAACATCGGCCCCAACCTGACCTACGCCGGGTCGCTGGCCACGCTGCTGTGGCGGCGGATCGTGCAGCAGCACGAGCACGACGTGGACCTCGGGGAGTTCACCCGGCTCGGCCTGCTCGCCGTGCCGTCCTCCCTGGCCGTCGCGGTGGTGGCACTGTGGGGGTCGCTCCAGGTTTTCTGAAGGACCGAGCTCTGGGGAGGCCGACCGGAATGCGTGTGATCACCTGGCTCGTGGAGGGCACCTGGCCCGCCTGCGTGGACGCGGTGCGCCGCCATGCGCCGGACACCGCCGAGGTGGTGCTGCTGCACGTCAGCGCGCCCGAGGTGCCGGGGGTGGCGCACGGCGCCTACGCGGGGCTGCTCGGCCGGGGGCGTCCGGAGCGCGATCCGGGCGATCTGCTCGAGGCGCTCGGCGGGGCCTCGGCGGCCGAACTGCTGAACGCGGCGGCACAGCGGCTGGGCCGGCCCTGTGCCCGCGTGGAGCGCTCGGGCCGGGTCGAACGGGAAGTGGTGGCCGCGGCGGAGGGCGCCGATCTGCTGGTGCTGGCCCGGGACGGCGACCGCTCCCGGCTCGGGCCGAAGAGTCTCGGCCCGACGGTCCGCTTCGCCGTCGACCACGCGCCCTGCCCGGTACTGCTGGTGTGGCCGGAACCGGCCCCCGGCCTGGGCACCATCCCGCCGCCACCGCCGCACCACCCCTGACTCAGCGCCGGTGGCCCCCGCCACCGTAGTCCCCGCCGCCTCCGTATCCCCCGCCGCCCCAGCCGCAGGAGTACGGGTACGCGGAGCACGGGTCGGACGGGGCCCACGGCGGGGCGGCGGCACCGGAGCCGGTCGCCGTGGGTGCCGGGGTCGGCGATGAGGTGGCTCCGGAAGCCCTGGGTGTCGGAGTCGGTCGGTGGGACGTGCCGGTCGGCGGCGGGGTGTTGTCACTGTCCCAGTTGACGTTCTGCATCTGCAGGTCGGTCCTGGCGGTGTCGACGGACCAGCGCTGGGCGGCGCCGGGGGCGCGGTTCTTGAGCACCAGGGCGCCGGAGCCGTCGGTGGCGGCCGGGGTGAGGGCGAGGTCCTGGTTCCAGCGGGGTATCAGGGCGCCCTGGAGGGTGAAGTCGTACCGGATGTTCCTGGCGGCGGCCTGCCCGGTGGCGGCACAGGGGGCGAGGCGGACCGAGTAACCCAGGTGCGAGTCGAGGCAGAGGTCCGGGGCGGCGGCGTTGCGCAACAGCCCGTCGGTCTCGTACGTCCACTGCTGGGCCGGGGTCGCGGAGCAGGCTGCGAGTTCGGTCTCGGCACCCTTGACGGCCTTCTTCCCGACGACCGCGACACACAGTCCGGAGCCGAGGTTGCGCAGCCGGCCGTGCAGGGCGCCGCCGGCCGGATCAGCACCGGCCCAGGAGGGACTCGCGGCGCCCTTGCCCGGCGCCGGGGAGGACGCCCCACGCCCGGCCCGGCCGGCTCCGTCGCCGGACCGCAGCACCGACCACAGCGCCAGCGGCACCACGACCAGCCCGCTCACGGTGACGACGGCCAGCGCGAGGTTCCTCCGCCGGGCCCGCCGGGCGCGTGCGGCCCGCAGCGCCGAGCGCCGGGAGAGAGCGGCTTCTACCGGGCCGTCCACCGCTCCGGCGCCGCGGGCGGAGCGGTGGACTTCGACGGCACGGCCACGACGCTCGGCCCCGCCCCGGCGCCCGGACGGAGCCGAAACACCCCGGACGGCCCAGTCGCCCGGGCCGTTGCGACGCCCGGATTCGCCGCGGCCACCCGGCCCCGCGGGACCGCCGACGGAAGCGTCCCCGCCCGCCGACTGACCCGGGGCCCCGGGGACCTGCGGCTCGGTGGGCAGGAAGGGTTCACCGAGTGGGGGCGCGGCCGGCTCCGGGGGCGGGGCCGACTCCTCCGCGCGGTGCACACGGGAGTCGACGTAGTCCCGGGCGCCCCAACCGAGGACCGCCTCGGCGAGGGCGAGGTCCAACCCTGCGTTGAACGAGGCGAGTTGGTCGGCGGCCCGGCTGCAGTGACCGCAGCGGCCCAGGTGCTCGCGCAGGTCCGGGTCGATGTCGACACCGCCGCGCCGGAACGTCACGTCGAGCATGCGCTGATAGCGTCGGCACTCGTTGTCGGGGGCGAGTTCGCGGTGGGCCTGGAGGCACTCCTCGCGCAGCCGCTCCCGGGCCCGGCGGAGTTCGACCTCGGCGTCCTCCTGGTCCAGGCCGAGCAGGGCCGCGGGCACCGCGATCGGCTCGGCCTCGACCTCCGTGTGCCAGAGCACGGCGCGGGAAGCCTGCGGCACCCGCTGGAAGGCGCGGGAGAGCAGCCTGCGGCCGGGGGGCGGCAGCAACCGGGCGGCGGCACGCTCACCGCGGACGCCGGACCGCAGCGCCGGGTGGAGGAGTTCCTGACGGCCGTCGGACTCCCACTCGGCCGCGATCCGGCGGACGGCCACCAGCACCTGCGGCCGCCAGGCGGCGGTGGGCCCGGCCTGCTGCAGCGATTCACCGAAGAGCCGGGTGAAAGCGGTGGTGGTGAGCATGCCGGCCGCACGCGTCCCGTCCGCGCACAACCGCGCGTAGGCGAAGGCCGCTTCCCAGTGCCGGTCGAGCAGTTCACCGACCGGATGGAGCGCGGGTGTCCCTCCGGTCCACTTCCTCAGTTCGGCACTCAGTCGCTCGTCCGACGGGCCTGCCTCATTCACGACTGCATTCCTCCAGACGTGATACGGAAATTAGTCCATACCAAAAGGTATGGGAGAGCGGTGGGGCTGCTCGAACGTCCACCTGAGGAGGCTCTTTTGAAGCGTGGGGGGTGTACGGGGAGCGGCCTGACGCATACCGCCGGAATGCGATGTGCCTGCGTGCCGACAGCCGACACTTTTGCACAGTCATGCAGCTGCGAACAAGGGATCTCTCGAATATCGACAAGTACCCCCGAGAACTTCCCTATTGACGCGCGTTCAGGAGAATCTTTTTCTCCCGCTTAACGCCGTGCGCCCCCGCCGGGCGGGGGGCGACACTCCGTGGCGCTCCCGGAAAACCCGGCTGAAGGAGAAGGGACCGCCGAATCCGGAGTCCGCCGCGACCTCGTTCCACCGTCGGATCGGTGACCTCCGGCAGTCGCGCCGCGTGCCGCAGCCGGGCCTCCCGCAGCGCCCGCATCGGCGACCGTCCGGTGCGCAGGGGGAACGGGGGTGAAGCGGGACGGGGACAGCGCGACGCCCTCGGCGAGCGAGCGTACGGTGTGCGCCGCGCCCCGGCACGGCGACGATCAACTCCTCGGCACGCCGTGTTGTCGTTCGCCCGCGAGTACGTGCCGTCTCCGGCCGGGCCGGCCCCGGTGCCGGTGGATCTGGCTCCGGGTGACGTGCTGTTCCGCAACGGCAGCCTGGTGCACGGCTCGGCCCCGACCGCACGGCGGACCGGTTCCTGCGGTCCTTCATCGGACATCACGTCGGCCGGTCGGCCGGCGGATCGGGGCGT
>NZ_JCAJZW010000065.1:0-30076 GCF_059510455.1 Streptomyces sp. NTD91 | reverse complement strand
GGGATGCTCACTCCAACCGCCGACGCATCCTCGCGACCGCCCGGCAGCAACTGCTGGAGGACCCGGACGCGAGTCTCGACAGCATCTCTCAGGCGGCCGGCGTCGCCCGGCGCACCCTCTACGGACACTTCCCCAGCCGGCAGGCGCTGATCGCCGACCTGACACAGGAAGCAGGCCATGAACTCCGGCAGGCGCTCGCCGGAGCCCGTACCGCGGATGCCGACCCGGTCGAGGCGATGACACGGATGGTGCTGGCCGCATGGACGGTGGGCGACCACTACCGCATGCTCATCGCCCTGGGACGGCGCCGTCCGGGAGAGGACGAGATCCGCACCACCCTGGCACCGGCCCGCGCAGAAGCCGTGGCAACCCTACGGCGCGGTCAGCGTGAAGGCGTCTTCGCGGATCACCTTCCCGCACCTGTCCTCGCCCGAGCGCTGGAGGCACTGATGCTGGCCCTCGCCGAGGAGAACGCCGCATGCCCGTGGGCGGACCCACATGGTGAGGCCGCGGCAACCGCGTTCCTCGTCGCGGCCGGCGTAGCACCACCAAGGGCCGCGCTTCAGGTGCAGGAGGTCATCGGGCGGGATCGGGCAGTGGGCGCCGGGTGACCTCGTGGGCGTCGTCCGCAGCGAGGCCGAGCATGCGCAGGACCATCTCGGCCAGGTCGGAGGCGGCCTCGTCGCCGTCGAGGTCCGGGTGGTCCAGCCGGAGAGCCACCAGCGAGAGCAGGGTGCCACCCAGGGCGGACAGGGCGGTGGTCGCGTTGCCGCAGGTGAAACGACCTGAGGCGATGCCGATCTCCAGGTCGCGCAGGGCGCGTGGGGCGAGGCCGCGATCGGAGTGGATGTGGGCCAGGCCGCGGTCGCGCAGGATCCGCATGAGTTCCGGGTGGGAGTCGGCCATCCGGGCGGTGAGCCGGAAGCCGGCCGCGACCAGCTCGGCGGGGTCGTCGATGCCTTCCACGCGCGCGTCGATGACCTGCCCGAACTCCTCCAGGGCGTCCGTCACCGCCGCGTCGAACAGCTCCGTCTTCGACTCGAAGTGGTTGTAGAAGGACCCGAAGCCGACATCGGCGCGCTCGGCGATGGCCTGGATGCTCGCGCTCGTGTCCCCGGTTTCCGCGAGGATCTGCCGGGCCGCGCGGACGAGCGCCTGGCGGGTCTCGGCACGGCGTCGCTCGAAGCGGTTCCTGGGCGGGGCTGACGTCGGCATACGGCCCAGTGTAACGGCCGCCACGATGGCACTGCCATTACTGATGAGATCCTCAATTATTTGGCTGCGCCTATTGACGACGAGAAACGGCAGAGTTGATGATTTCCTCATTACGGCAGTGTTGCTTGGAGGACACCATGTCCCACATCCCCGTTAACAAGGGCGGTCCTCTGACGCCCCACCAAGACCTCCACAGTGAGCAGGGCGCCCTGCGCGGTGAACACCCCGGACGAGCCCGGAATCCCGTGATCAAAGTGGCGGATCTGGCCTGGCTCGAGTTCGAGAAGCCGGACCTGGACCGGGCCGAGGTGTTCGCCCGTGACTTCGGATTCGCCGTCGCCGCCCGCACCGAGCGGGAACTGTGGCTGCGCGGCACCTTCGCGGGCTCCCCCTGCATGGTCATCCGCCGCGGGTCGACATCCCGCTTCATCGGGCCGGCGTTCCGCGCGGCCGAACGGGGCGATCTGGACCGGCTCGCCCGCGCGACCGGTAGTGAGGTCCGGGACATCGACGTACCCGGCGGCGGACAGTCGGTCACCCTGCTCGATCCCTCCGGCTTCCCGGTCCGGGTCGTGCACTGCGCCGAGCAACTGCCCGCTCTGCCCGGGCAGCAGCCCTTGATCCTCAACACCGGAGTCGAAGACCGCCGTACGAACGCCACCCAGCGGCCGCCCCGCGAGCCGTCGCGCATTCAGCGGCTCGGGCACGTGGTGCTGGAGACACGGGTGTTCAGACGGGCCCTGGACTGGTACCTGGACACCCTGGGGATGATCGTGTCCGACTTCCTGTTCCTGGACGGGCAGCGCCAGCGCGGGCCGACCATGGCCTTCATCCGCTGCGACCAGGGCAGCCTGGCCGTCGACCACCACACCCTCGCCCTGCATCTGGGGCCCGGCACCGGCTACGTCCACTCCGCCTACCAGATCACCGACCTCGACGCGATCGCCGCCGGCGGGGAGTACCTGGCCGAGCGCGGCTACCGGCGCAGCTGGGGCATCGGCCGGCACATCCAGGGCAGCCAGCTCTTCGACTACTGGCGCGACCCCGACCGCTTCATGCTGGAGCACTTCGCCGACGGCGACCTGTTCTCCTGCGACCTCGAACCCGGCTGGGCACCGATGTCGGCGAGCGGCCTCGCGCAGTGGGGCCCGCCCGTCACCCGCGACTTCCTGGGCGCCAGCCCCTCACCCGCCAAGCTCCGCGAGGTCATGACGGCCCTGCGCGGCGACAACGAACTCGACCCCGCACGCCTGCTGGGCCTGATGAAAGCGATGAGCTCATGAGCACCAACGTGCTGCGCACCCCCGACGGCTGGTGGGCCGTCCGGGACGAGCGCGCCGTCCGTATCGAGACCAAGGCGGCCACCACCGCCGAGCTGATCGCCGACCGGGACGCGGTCCGCGACGCCGGTGCCTCCGCCGCCGGCGGCACACCCGTCGCCGACCTGGTGGCGCTGCCCCCGGTCACCACCCCCTGCCGGGTGGTCGCACAGATGGTCAACTACCGTAGCCATGCCCGCGATTCGGGCTTCACCGGTGACATCCCGCCCACCTTCTTCCGCAAGGCGTCCGGCTCGGTCAGCGGCCCGCACCAGCCGATCGTCCGCCCCGCGCACGTGAAGTTCCTCGACTACGAGGTGGAACTCGGCCTCGTCATGGGTGCGCCGCTGCCGGTGGGCACCGTTGTGGAAGAGCGGGACCTGCCTTCATATGTCGCCGGGCTCGTCCTGACCAACGACGTCAGCGCCCGCGACGTCCAGCTGACCAAGACCCAGTTCTACGAGAGCAAGTCCTACCCGACCTTCACCCCGACGGGTCCCTACCTGGCCCTGCTGGAGCCCGAGGACTTCGCACGTCTGATCGACCTGCGGCTGCGGCTGTCGGTCAACGGCGTACCGCGCCAGGACCGCACGCTCGCCGACATGATCGTACGACCCGCGCAAGCGCTCACCCTGCTCGCCCGCTTCCAGACCCTCGACCCGGGCGACCTGCTGCTCACCGGCACGCCCGGCGGCACCGCCCTGAAGGCCCCGCCCAAGCCCGTCGAGAAGATCGCAGCCCTGCTGCCGCCCGCACTGAAGTGGAAGGCTTTCTTCAAGGGCCAGGCCAAGAACCCCCACTACCTCCAGAACGGTGACCTCGTCACCGCCACCATCGCCACCCCCGACGGGCGGATCGACCTGGGCGAGCAGCGGACCGCTGTGGCGGACGCGAGGTGAGCGCCGCAGCCAGGAGGCCGGTGGTCATCATCGGTGCCGGACCCGTGGGCGTCACGGCCGCGCTCCTGCTCGCCCGGTACGGGGTGCGCAGCCTGCTCCTCGAACGTCACCAGGACGTCTACCCGCTGCCGCGTGCCGTCGTCGTGGACGACGAGGTCCGCCGCATCCTGCAGAGCGTCGGTGTCCACGAGGAGTTCGCCGCCCTCGCCCGTCCGGCGCCCGGGTTGCGGCTGTTGGACGCCCGGCGCCGCGTGATCGCCGAGTTCCCGCGGTCCCTGCACGGACACCACGGCTTCCCGCAGACCAGCATGTTCGACCAGCCGGAGCTGGAACGGCTGCTGCGCGACGCCCTGGCCCGCCGCCCCGAGTGCGAGCTGTGGGGCGGGGTGGAGGTCGTGTCCGTCAGCCAGGACAGCGACGGATCGCCCGCTGCCGCGGGTCCGGTGCGGGTCACCTTCCGCCGCGACGGCACCGACGAGAACGAGCACGTATGGGCCGATGCCGTCCTCGGCTGCGACGGCGCCGGCAGCCTCACCCGCGACGCCATCGGCGCCGTGTGGGAGGACCTGCACTTCGAGGAGAGCTGGCGGGTCATCGACGTACGCACCAGCCTCCCGGTGCGCACCTGGGAAGGCGCCGAGCAGATCTGCTGCCCCACCCGGCCGGCCACCTTCATGCGAGTCGGCGAGGACCGCTATCGCTGGGAGTTCCGGCTGGCCGAGGGCGAGTCCACGGACGGCCCCGAGGGGCTGGAACAACTGCACGAGCTGGTCGCCCCCTGGGTCGACCTGCCGTCCGCCGCCCACGGGGGCGACGACTTCAAGGTGATCCGGCAGGCGCGGTACACCTTCCGCGCCCGCCTCGCCGACCGGTGGCACCGAGGACGCGTCTTCCTGCTGGGCGACGCAGCCCACCTCACCCCGCCCTTCATCGGGCAGGGCCTGTGCGCGGGCCTGCGTGACGCCCGCAACCTCACCTGGAAACTCGCCCGCGTCCTTCAGCAGGGCGCGGACGACCGTCTGCTGGACACCTACCAGCAGGAGCGCAAGCCGCACGCCCGCCACGTGATCCGTGTAGCGGTCGCCGTCGGCTGGGCCATGACCGGGGGGCAGGACCGCGGTGCGGCCCTCCGCCGGGCCGTGGTGGGCGCGGCATGCCGCCTCCCCGGCGTGACCGCGGCGGTGAGCCGCGACCTCAGCCCCGCGCTGACGGCCAATCCGCTGGTACGACGCCGCCCCCGGCTGACCGGCCGTTCACTGGCCGGCACCTTCTGCCCACAACCCTGGGTGCAGTACCACGGCACGCGAGAGCGCCTGGACGACGTCCTCGGGGACTCCTTCGCCGTACTGACCGCCGTGCCGCCCACGGCACGGATGACGGGCGTGGCCACGGCCCTGGACGCCTCCGTGATCCATGTCGACGACCTGGACGACGACGGCACCCTGGCCGCCTGGCTGGCACGCGGCCGGGCGGACGCCGCCCTCCTGCGCCCCGACCGCGTCGTACTGGACACCGTCCCCACCGGCACCGGCGACTTCACCGACGCCGCCGCCTGGGCTCCCCTGTTGCACACGGCCCGCCGTCCCGCCGAAGCCCGGCCCGCACCCTGACGAGGAACACCACACCATGACCGCCCCGCACGCCACGCCTTGTCCGGAGCCCTTCCTGCCGCCCGACCCGAAGACGGCCGCCGGCAGCCGCATCGCGGACTTCGCCCGCTGGACCGCCCGGCACCGGAGCGTCGACGGCATCCAGGACCCCACCGACTACCAGGCCCTGCACCACTGGTCCGTCACCGACCTGGAAGGCTTCTGGGCCGCGGTGTGGGAGTACTTCGACATCGACGCCGCCACACCGCACGAGCGGGTGCTGGCCGAGGAGACCATGCCCGGCGCCCGCTGGTTCCCCGGCGCCACCCTCAACTACGCCCACCACGCCCTGCGCAACCTCCACCCGGACGCACCCGCGATCACCGCACTGGACGAGACCGGAGCCGCCTACGAGATCACGGGACGACAGCTGCGCGCCCAGGTCGCCTCCGTCGCCGCCACCCTGCGCGACCTGGGCGTCGGACAGGGCGACCGGGTGGTCGGCTACCTGCCCAACACCCCCCACGCCGTCATCGCCTTCCTCGCCACCGCCAGCCTGGGCGCGGTGTGGTCGGTGTGCGGCCAGGACTACGCGCCCAAGGCTGCGGCCGACCGCTTCGCCCAGCTGGAACCGGCGGTGCTCGTCACGGCCGACGGCTACCTCTTCAACGGCACCACGCACGACCGCCGCGCCGCATCGCTCGAACTTGCCGGTGCCCTTCCCACACTGAAGGCCACCGTGCTCGTGGATCACCTGGGGCTCGCCCGGCCCGAGACTCGGCACACGAAGCTGACGGTGCCCTGGGAGGACGCGGCCACCCGCACCGAGTACCTCGCCGTCACGCCGGTCCCGTTCGACCACCCGCTGTGGATCGTCTTCTCCTCCGGCACCACCGGCCTGCCCAAAGGCATCGTCCACGGCCACGGCGGCGTCCTGCTGGAGCATTTCAAGACCCTCGGCCTGCACTGCGACCTGGGCGTCGGGGACCGCCTGCTGTGGTACACCACCACCCACTGGATGATGTGGAACCTGGTCGTCTCCACCCTGCTGACCGGCGCCACCACCTGCACCTACGACGGCAGCCCCGCGCCGGTGGCGGACCCGGACGTCCTGTGGGAGCTGGCCGCCCGCCACAAGATCACCGTCTTCGGCACCAGCCCCCAGTACCTGCTGGCCATGGCCAAGCTCGGCGTCGACCCCGCCGTGCACGACCTGTCGGCAATCCGCGTCATCGGCTGCACCGGCGCAGCCCTGCCGGCCTCCGCCTACCCCTGGGTCCGCGACCACGTCGGCGCAGGCGTCCAGCTCGCCTCCACCAGCGGCGGCACGGACGTCGTCTCCGGCTTCGCCGGCAGCGCCCCCACCACCCCGGTGTGGGCGGGTGAACTGTCGGCCCCCAACCTCGGCGTGGCGCTCGCGGCGTACGACGGCGCGGGACGGCCGGTCGTCGACCGGGTCGGCGAACTGGTCGTCACCCGCCCGATGCCCTCCATGCCGCTGTACTTCTGGAACGACCCCGACGGCAGCCGCTACCGCGACGCCTACTTCACCGCCTACCCGGGCGTGTGGCGGCACGGCGACTGGATCACGATCACGGGTCACGGCTCGGTGATCGTCCATGGCCGCTCCGACGCCACCCTCAACCGCAACGGCGTACGCCTGGGCAGCGCCGACATCCACGACATCGTCGAACGCCTCCCCGAGATCACCGAAGCCCTCGTCATCGGCGCGGAGGAACCCGACGGCGGCTACTGGATGCCCCTGTTCGTCGTCCCGGCGCCCGGAGTCACGCTGGACGACGCCCTGCGCGAGAAGATCCGCGACGCCCTCCGCACCGGCGCCTCACCCCGCCACGTCCCCGACGAGATCCTCGCCGTGCCGGCAATCCCGCACACCAGAACCGGCAAGAAACTCGAGGTCCCGGTCAAGCGCCTCCTCCAGGGCGCCCCCGCCGAGCAGGTCCTCAATCCCTCGGCGGTCGACAACCCGGACCTCCTCGCCTACTTCGCCGACCTGGGAGGCGAACGCCGCCAGGCCCGTCACCCGCACACCGTCGAGGACGCCTGATGAGCCTCTCCGGCGCCCTTGCCTGTCCGATCGTGCTGATCTTCGCCCTGCTGGGCGTGGCCAAGATCCTGGCCCTCGGCCCGATGCCCGAGCTGGCCGTCCACGCCGGCTTCACCACCTCGGCCTACCGGCTGATCGGTGCGCTGGAGCTGGCGGGCGCCATCGGCGTAGCGGTGGGCCCGGTCCTGCCGCTGCTCGGAGAGCTGGCCGGCCTCGGCCTCCTTGCGCTCCTCGCCGGTGCCGTGACCACGCACGTGCGCAAAGGAGACGGGCCCCCGAAACTCGTCCCCGCCGTGGCGTGCGCGGCGCTGGTCGCCTGGTATCTCGTGCTCCTTGCCGGTGGCGGCTCGTGACGTTGGACGGGCGCCGTAGCAGCCACCCGTGACAGGCATGAGCGTCGTGCTGGCCGCCTGCTGCGCGCAGGCGGCACAGGACCCTGGTCCTGTTAGCGAGCCCACGCCGGGGCTGACACACTGAATCTGTGGTTCCTCTGATGACCGCGACCGATCAGGCCGCGTCCTCATCACTCACAGGCGCCGGCGTGGTGTCGGTCTGCGCTCTGCTCTTCACCGTGGCGTCGTTCTGGTGGCTCAACGCCAGACAAGGGCGGCTGAAGACCTGGGAGCCGCACGCCTTCGCAGCGATCATCCACTCGTCCACGGCCCGCCTGCGGCTCCCGCTCGTCCTTCACAACACCGGCCCCAAGCCGATCGTCGTGCAGGACCTCGTCCTGACTTTCCCCGACGAGCCCGCTTCTCACCTGCCGCTGCTGTGGGTGTCCTCACCGTCCCGCCTCCAGCCTGGGCCGGACGAGGACGCGAAGCTCCCGGCGGGCTTCGTCGTGCCCGGGAGAGAAGCGCAACAAGTCTTCATCGAGTTCGAGGCGCCGTTCTCCGGGTTCATGCCGGAAGCTCGTGACTACCAGGTCCAGTTGCAGGCGAGGGTTGGCCACCGCAAGGGGTGGCGCCGCCTGCTGACGTTCACGCTGCGGGCCGCCAACATCATCGATCCGGATCGCTACACCGTCTACAACAACGCACCGGTCGAGCTGACGAAGGAAGACCGGAGAAGAGCGGATGCCGCACTCCTCGAGCTGTTGCAAGAGGAAGGGGGCGACTCCGCGCCGGGCGACAGGAGGCCGCGGCGTTCTTCCCATGACGACGGCGACGCCGACACGAGCCGCTGACGCGGCACCCGCCCGGCCGAGCACGCTCCTGCTGCGATCAGGAGATCACGGTTCCTGCGGTCACGCCGACAGGTCGGCCCGCGGGAGGAGCGCCCGGAACAACGCCCGACAGCCCTGCGACAGCTGGGACGGTTGGCGCAGCGGATGGAATGCCTCCGCTCAGTTCGGCGATCGTTCACGGGGGTTCCTTCCTGTGGCCTCCACGACCTGTGGCGAGGGTGGGCGGGTGCCGCAGTGCCGCTGTGTCCCGGAGACGAGGCGGAGATGAGGGTGTGGGCCCGGCCCGCCGACTGCGGCGGTGATCGGCAGGCCGGGTGCTACGGCAGATGAGCCCTACCGTGCGAGGAGGGAGTCCAGTGCGGCGGTGAGTTCCGCGACCGGGTCGGTGGCCGCGCCATGGACGCGCCAGCCGATGAAGCGGTCCGGGCGCACGAGGACGGCGCCTTGCGGTGTGTGCCCGCGGGCGGCGGTCCAGGTGGAGCGCGGGTCGCGATAGTCGCCGTCGACGTGGCCGATCCGGATGGCGTCCAGCGGCAGCCCGCTCTCGGCGGCGATCTTTTCGGCGGCCTCGCGCCAAGCCTGGCCGTCCTCCCCGGCGATCAGCAGGAACCGGCCGGGGCGCACCAGGCGGGCCAGGGCCACGCGATGGCCGTCGAGGTCCTCCAGCCAGGCGTGGGGCAGCGGGTGTCCGGGGCGGGCGGCGGGCTGGTAGATGCGGACCGGGTCGGGGTTCTCGGGTGCGGAAGTGCCGTCGGGGACGACGGCCGCGGACTCGTACGTGTAGCCGAACTCGACGCCCAGTTCGTTGAACTCCATGGACTGGGCGGCCACGGCGGCCAGGAACGTGCGGCGGAAGTCGGCGTCGGCGGGATCCTCGCTCCACAGGCGGCGTGCCTGCCGCCAGTTCTCCTCCTCGTCGGCCCCGGGCCCGCCGCCGAAGAGGGCGTTGATGGCGATGTGGTTCATGGCGTTCTCCAGCGAGCGCTGGACGTTGGTGGCGTCCACGGGGCGCCGCTCGGCCTCGTAGGTGTCCAGCAGGGCGTCGCCGGCATGGCCCTGCAGCACGGCGGCGAGCTTCCAGGCGAGGTTCTGGACGTCGTGCATGGCGGAGGTCAGGCCGAGGCCGCCGGTTGGCGGATGCCGGTGGGCGGCGTCGCCGACGATCAGGACGCGGCCGGCGCGGTAGCGGTCGGCGACCACGCCCTCCAGGGTCCAGCGGGAGATCATGTGGACCGTCACGTCCTCCTCGCTCAGGCCCAGCCCCGTGCGCAGGTCGGCCAGCACGGACTCGTCGTCCAGCGCGCGACCGTCATCGGGCCCGTAGTTGAGGTGGAAGACCCACTCCTCGGACTCCGGGCCCCAGTGGTCGGGGCCCATGGGCACGAGCACGCCCGGGATGCCGAGGTCGGGCAGCCACAGCCAGCGGATCAACACGTCAGGGTCGGTCGCCACCTGGGACAGGTCGGCGGAGATGTGGAAGGAGACTACGCGGGCGAGGTCGCGCACGCCCTCCTGGACGATGCCCACGGCGGGGCCGACGGTGCGGCCGCCGTCGCAGCCCAGCAGGTAACGGGCCCGCACCCGGTAGGTCTCGCCCGTCTCGCGGTCGGTGACGGCGGCGGTGACGCCCTCGTCGTCCTGGGCAAGTGCGGTCAGTTCGTGGTGGAAGCGGACCCGGGCCGTGGCGAGTTCCTCGGCGCGGGTGCGCAGGACCGGCTCCAGCCGGATCTGGGGCAGGTTGGCCTGCCGCTCGGGGCTGGCCGCGAGCCACTCCGGAGAGTGCCCGCCGGCTCCCCAAGCCTCCATCCTGGCGACCCTGCGGCCGTAGTCTTCGTGGTCGCCTGCCAGGCCGACGTACCAGGCGGTGTGGGACATCTGCTCGGCCGGAGTGGAGGCGGCGTAGACGGTGTCGGCCACGCCGGCGTCGCGCATGATCTCCATGGCGCGCTGGTTGAGGACGTGGGCCTTGGGCAGGACGGAGGTGCTGGGCCAGGCGGTGACCAGCAGGGACTCGATGCCCATGCGGCTGAGCAGCATGGAGGCGGTGAGCCCCGCACCGCCTCCGCCGACGATGAGGACGGGGACGTCGATGTCGTTCATGGGTACTCCATGGGGTGTCACGGCTCGGGGCCATGGGGTGGGGACGGCTCAGGAGCGGCGGGGGAAGAGCGCCAAGGGCGTTTCCCCGGTCGATTGATCGAGGCGGGGTGTCCGCGGATTGAGCGGACGGCGACGCACGGATGCGAAAGGCTGGTCGTTCCGAGAGGCGCCCGCTCGCTGCGGGCGGGCGTCGGCAGCCCGGACGGCACGGAGGGGACGGAAACAGTGGTGTCGATTCGGAGGCCGCACCCGGCCTCGGCGGCCAATGCGGCGAGATGCGGTGGGTGCCGTCCGAGCCGGGCGAAAGGCGGCCTGCGGAGGCGGGCTGGGTATGAACGCTGTGCTAGGCCGGCCACCGCGTGGAGGCGCAGGGCGGCAGATGCTGGCGGACGTCGATGCGGCTCATCGTGATGCTCCTCGGAGTCCAGGCGGCACTAGGGCGTGTTTCGAAAGTCCCGTCTGGTCCGCGACGCCTGGCACGGCACCTCGCCGCATTGTCGGGTTCGTCCACGTACGCCCGGTACGAGGACGACCCTCCGCCTTGCGATGCACCGCACCAGACGCCGCGGACCCCGCCCTCCGGGCGGACGACGCTACTTTCGAAACACGCCCTAGCCGCCGACCAGCGCGACGAGATGGGCTCCGGTCAAGGCACCCGCGATGACGGCCGGCAGGCAGCGGGCCGCCGGATCGCCGCTGCGCAGGTGGACGACGACGGCGCCGGCCAT
Organism: Streptomyces sp. NTD91; assembly: GCF_059510455.1. NCBI lineage: Bacteria > Bacillati > Actinomycetota > Actinomycetes > Kitasatosporales > Streptomycetaceae > Streptomyces > Streptomyces sp. NTD91. The sequence goes on along the minus strand of NZ_JCAJZW010000065.1, from coordinate 18,972 downwards.
GAGCAGGAGCAGGCCGATGGATGCGGCAGAACCGAGCGCGGTGATCCGCAGGCCGAGCAGCAGACCGGCCGCTGCCGCCACCTCCAGAGCACCCAGCAGGCGGTAGTGGGTGGTGGTCATGCCGACGTCGGCCGCGGCCTTGCGCATCACCGGTGTGCTCCTCGAAGGACTCCCGTACGGCTGGCGGCAGCGGGGACGCGCCGACGGCGGCGAACCGCATGCTGGAGATGTCCGCGTCGACGGGGACATGGGCGAGGACGGAGTACACGGTGGGCACGCCGGACATGGCGGCGATGCGATAGTGCTCCACCAGCTTCCAGAACACCGGATACAGCTCGGGATCGCGGTAGCCCAGCGGCCCGGCCCCCACCACTCCCCGGCCGCGCAGCAACGGGCCGAGCAGGGTGACGATCAAAGCGTTGACGTGGAACAACGGCAGCGCTGCGAACATCACCGAGTCCGCGTCGAGAGGAATGCTCGAGGCCACCATCCAGGCGTCGACGACCTCGTTGGCGTGCGTATGGGCGGCAAGCTCGGGGATGCCGGTGGTGCCGCCGGTGTGGAAGTAGACGGCCAGGTCGTCGGCGGCCGGAGGCTCCGTGTCCACCAGCCGGTCGGCGGGATGGGACGCGGCAAGCTCCGTGAGGTGGCCGACGCGTATGCCCTCGATGGGGTCCAGAGCGGGCGCGGGGCCGTCAGCCGGGGTGGGGGTCAGTGCCAGCAGAGCGTCCAGCCGCAAGGCCACGGCGAACTGCCGGGCCGTGGCCCGCACCTGTGCATCCAGCTGCGGACCGGCGGCGATGAGCACCCGCGCGCCGCTGCGCCGCAGCAACTGCTCGACGTGCTCGGACGCCAGGCCCGGGTTGACCGGGGCGGCGACGCCCACTGCCTGCGCGGCCAGCAGCGCGCCGGGCAGCTCCGCGGTGTTCGGCGCGAGCAGGCCCACCGCGGCCCGGCGGGTGACGCCCAGAGAGCCCAGCAGATTGGCGGTGCGATGCACCTGGTCACGCAGTTGCGCGAAGGTGGCTGTGGCGGGGCGCAGGAAGCGGGCGGCATCGGGTAGCACCGTCAGGGCCGACCGGTCGGGCCACAGGCGGGCGGCGCGCAGCAGGGTGTCGTAGGTGGTGGCGGGCTGGCCGCGCTCGTGCAGCGGTACGGCCTCGATCGCGGACAGGTCCGCGCTGCTGTCGGGGGCGGGCCACAGCAGGTCGGTGGGTGTGCGTGTCACCGGTGCGCCTTTGCAGGGTGAGGGATGGGTTCAGGTGGCCGGCCCGGTACGGGGATGCCGGGCCGGCCGGTCCCGGGCGGGGCGGACCGGGAGCCGTCAGCGGGCGCGCACCACCGTGCGCTGCTCGCCGAGATCGAGTGCGCCGTCGTCGGTCGCGATACGGGCCGTCACGACGTCGCCGTCCTTGAGGTAGTGAGGGTTCGCCTGCTGGCGGGCGAAGAACCTCTGCCGGCGCTTGTGCGGGGGCAGCAGGGCGGCAAGCGTCGTCAGGAGCCTGCCCGGCGACTTCAGGGCGGTGCCGCCGGGGGTTCCGGTGAGCAGGACGTCACCGGGCTGCAGGTGCTGGAAGCGGGCGAGCAGACTGAGGGCGCGGGCGGGCCGGACGATCATCTCCGTGGTGGTGCGGTCCTGCCGGGTGGCCCCGTTGACCCGGAGGGTGAGCCGAAGGTCCGGCAGACGGGCCAGGTCGTCGGCGTCGACCAGGAGCAGCCGGGGGCCCAGCGGCGTGAAGGTCGGGTACGACTTGGCCTCGTAGAACTGGGTCTTGGTCAGTTGCAGATCCCGGGCGCTGACGTCGTCGGCGACGACGAGCGCGGCGACGAACGCCGGCAGGGTGGAGTCGGTGACCTCGGTACCGACCGGCAGATCGGCACCCATCACCAGCCCGAGCTCCACCTCGTAGTCCAGGAAACGCACGTGCTGTGGACGTTCGATGTCCTGGTAGGGCCCGCTGACGGACCCGGACGCCTTGCGGAAGAACGCTGGCGGAACGGTGTCCGGGTCGAATCCGGAGTCCACCGCGTGGGAACGGTAGTTGACCATCTGCGCCACCACCCGGCAGGGCGTGGTGACGGGCGACAGCAGCTCGGCCTCTCCAACCGAAACCCCGGCGTCGGGGTCGCCCGTGGCGCGGGCAGCCGCCTGCTGCACGGCGGAACGGTCGGCGAGCAGGCCGGCGGTGGTGCCCGCGCCGGTGTCGACGCGGTGCAGCCGTCCTGTGCCGCTCTCCACCCACCAGCCGTCTGTGGTGCGGACGACCTGGATACTCATCGGCTCTCCTGAGTCCTGGACAGGCACCGACCGGAAGGCTCCCGCGAGCAGCTCCAGTCAGCAGTGATGAGAGAATCAGTCCAGATGACGATCCCGTCAACAGTTGTCAGTCGTGACGTAACAATCAAAGCTGATGCACTGACGCACGGTGGAGAGATGAGTATTGATCGACAGGGCAGGGCCACCACACCCAGCCGCACGCCCAACCGCGTGGACCGACGCAAGGCGCGCACCCGTGCCGCGCTGATCGCCGCCGCGCAGCGGTTCCTCGCCGACCAGGGGCGGACCGACGTGAGCATCCAGGAGATCACCGAGGCGGCGGATGTCGGCTTCGGCTCCTTCTACAACCACTTCACCAGCAAGGACGAGCTGTTCGACGCGGCCGTCGCCCTCACCCTGAAGGAACACGGCGCACTCCTGGAATCCGTTGTTGGAGATTTGAAGGACCCCGCGGAGATCTTCGCCGCCAGCGTCCGCCTGACCGGCCGACTGCAGCGCACCCACCCACAGATCGCCAGGATCCTCGTCCGTACGGGCACGTCCTATCTGACTTCCGACAGCGGATTGGCACCGCAGGCGATGCGGGATCTGCGGGCCGCCGCCGACACCGGACGGCTCGACATCGACGACCCGCGCACTTCTGTCGCCATGGTCGGCGGCGCCCTGCTCGGAGTGCTCCACCTACTGGAGACCCGCCCGGACCTCGATGCCGCGCACGTTTCCGACCAGCTGGCCTTCCGCCTGCTGCGCATGTTCGGCATGACGCGCGCCGAAGCACATAGGATCGCCACTCGACCCCTGCCATCGCTGCCCCGGACCTGACAATGGTGAGCAAGATCGGCGACGCATGCGGACGTGACCAGCGCCCGTGAGCGGCTGTCGATCGTCCGCACGCCGGGCCGCTCGCAGTCGATGTTCCAGCCGAGCGGGCGCATCCCCCCGAGGCGGCGATCGCCGGCCGCAGGCAGTGAAGGCGCCTGCCGGCGCACGGTGGTACGGCCGGCGAACGGCGCCGGTGTGCCGGACACCGTCGGGATTCTCGTGCTCAGCGGCACCACCGTCACCTTCGGCGGCAGCGGACCGCGCATCCACTGCCACACCTTCCCGGCATGACTGCCCGGCACACGCTGCCGCTGTCGCTCCAGCTCGGCGTGACCGGACGGTCCCCGGTCCCCTCCAGGCACCGGGACCGGGCGCTGAGGGCACCGGCGGTCCGTGCGCCACCAGCGCCGCCGGGCGGTCCCGGCGGGGCTGGTGGCGCGGCGTCGGTCCCTAGCGGGGCTGGTCCTCGTGGGACAGCTCCAGATCGAAGTCGGTGGCACCGCTGCCGTCCAGGTGCAGCGACGCGGCGACCGGGGCGTAGCCGCTGGCGATGACGGTGTACTCGCCGGTGTCCAGGTCGGTGAACCCGTACGCGCCGTCGGCGCCGGTGATGGTGGTGCCGACCACGTTGCCCGCCGAGTCCAGCAGGGTGACCTTGGCGTCGTGGAGGGGGCCGCCGGTGGCCGTGCTGACGACACCGTTGATCCGGGCGCCGGGTTCCAGACGGACCTCGTACGGCTCCGTGGCCCCCGGCGCGACCTCGACGGGGAGGGCGGCCGGGCAGTGTCCGGACGCGTTCACCACGAGCGTGTAGCCGCCGGGGACCAGGTCGGCCAGGACGAAGGCACCGTCGGCGGCCGAGGTGCCGGAGGACACGACCTCGCCGCGCACGTCGGTGGCGACCAGCAGGGCACCCGGCAGCGGGTGTCCCTCGACGGCGTCCCGGACCGTGCCGGTGAGGGCGACGGTGCCGCTCAGCGCGAGGTCGCACTCGACCGGCCCGTCACCGACCAGGACCGTGACGGCCTGTGGCTGGCGGGAACCGGCGGCGCCGATCAGCACATAGGTGCCGGGGCCGGTGACGTCCAGGGCGTAGGCCCCGTCCACCTCGCTGACGGCGCGGCCGAGCTGCCGTCCACCGACGTCGATCAGCGTGATCACGGCCTGCGGCACCGGCGCGCCCGTGCCGTCCAGCACGCGCCCGTGGACGCCGTACGACGCGGTGCCGCGGGCGGGCGCGAAGCGGTCACCGGCCGGCTGCGCAGGCTGGGGTGCGTCGGCGGCGGACTCGGCGTCGGTGCGGTCCGAGGCGACGGGCTCGGCGTGCGTGGCCGCGGCCGGTGCCGCGGGCGTGGTGGCCGTCGGCTCGGCGGCCGGGCCGGCGGAGCCCTCCTCCGCGGCGCGCGCCTCCAGCCCGGAGACCTTGCGCAGCGGCACCTCCTTGGTCCACACCGCGACCAGGAAGCCCAGGACCATCACGGCCGCCGCGATGATGAACACCAGCTGCATCGAATCGGTGAAGCCGACCTTGAACGGCTCGGCCAGGCGCGGGTCGAGCCGCTGGATGAACGAGGAGTCGTTCAGCACGCCGGAACCGCTCCCGCCGCCCGCCGCGGGGTGCTTGAACATCTCCAGAACCGGCTTGTTCACGGGGTCGGCCCGTACGGCCGGGTCGTGGAGCGCGGCCTGGAAGGCGGGCGTCCGGTACGCGGTCCGGAACGCGGAGCTGATCTTGTCACCGACAGTGCTGAAGAGCACGGAGAGGAAGACGGCCGTACCGGCGGTGCCGCCCATCTGCCGGAAGAAGGTGGCCGACGCGGTCGCGACACCCATGTCTCTGGGCTCGACGGCGTTCTGCACGGCCAGGGTGAGGATCTGCATGCATCCGCTCAGGCCGATGCCGAACAGCGCCATGTAGGCCATGGTCTCCGGCAGGGCGGTGTCCCACTGCACGCGGTAGTGGAACAGCAGCATGGCGGCGATGATCAGCAGGGTGCCGATGACGGGAAAGACCTTGTACTTGCCGGTCTTCTGGATGACCCGGCCGACGACGACGGTGCCGGCGATCATGCCGACCATCAGCGGCAGCATCAGCAGGCCGGAGCGGGTGGGGCTGACGCCCTTCACGATCTGCAGGTACAGCGGGATCATCATCATCCCGCCGAACATGCCCATGCCGATGAGCACGGACAGCAGGCTCATCTTGCTGAACACCGCGCTGCGGAACAGCCGCATCGGGATCAGGGCCTCCTCACCCATGGTGCGCTCGACGAGGACCCACACGAGCAGGCCGATCACGCCGACGGCATAGCAGACGTAGGCCCTGGTGGAGGTCCAGCCCCAGTCCTGGCCCTGCTCGGCCACGAGCAGCAGCGGCACCACACCGACGGCGATGGTGAGCGCGCCCCACCAGTCGATGCGGTGCTCGCGCCGGGTGTGCGGGAGGTTCAGCACCCTGGCGACGACGAACAGCGCGACGATGCCGACCGGCACGTTGACCAGGAACACCCAGCGCCAGCCGGCGATGGTCAGGATGCTGCTGCGGCCCGCGAGGAAACCGCCGATCAGTGGGCCGAGCACGCTCGAGGAGCCGAACATCGCGAGCATGTAGCCCTGGTACCGGGCGCGCTCACGGGGCGGGACGATGTCCCCGATGATGGCCAGCGCCAGTGACATCAGGCCGCCCGCGCCGATGCCCTGGAAGGCCCGGAAGGCGGACAGCTCCGTCATCGACGTGGCGAACGAACAGGCCGCCGAGCCGGCGATGAAGATCGTGATGGCCGCCAGGAAGAAGGGCTTGCGGCCGTAGAGGTCGGAGAGCTTGCCGTACAGCGGCGTGCTGATCGTCGAGGTGATCAGGTACGCGGTGGTGACCCACGCCTGCGCGCTGAGGCCGTGCAGATCGTCGGCGATGGTGCGGATCGAGGTGCTGACGATGGTCTGGTCGAGCGCCGCGAGGAACATGCCCAGCATCAGGCCGCTGAGGATCGTCATGATCTGGCGATGCGTCAGTCGGCCGGCCGGCGCCGGCGCGGATATCGCTTCGGTTCCCCCGCGGGCCGGGGACGCGGACGTGGTCATGCGTGCGGATCTCCTTGCCTCGCCTCGCCGGCCGGGCGCGGCCCGGCTCCGAGGCTGGTGTACATGCGGGCGACCAGGTCGCCGTCGAGGTGCTTCAGCGGCCGAGTGGGGCGGCCGTCGCTCACGTTCCGTTGCTTGCGGCTACCAACTGAGTGTAGATCCTGCCGCGGACCGCCCGCTCCGCCCACGCCGGTCGGGGTGCAAGGAACGCCGTTTTGCCCTCGCGCGGCGACGCGGAACCCCTGAAAACCGGGGTGTGCGTGTGATGCCACCCATAGGAGGCAGATCACATCCTAAGCGCGGTCGTAGTGCCTCCCCCGGTTTGAGCTGCACAGATAACTTCAAAAGCGCTTATTTCGGACATTGCTCCGTAATTGCGTAGTACGTCACATCATTGCGCCGGACCCGACCCGCCGCTAACTATTGCTGTCGTCGCCGGGAGCGATGGAACCGAACGGGACTCCGTCGGATCCGCGCCGCTCACGACGGCACCACCCCGATGTCTCCCCCCTTGGAGGGTTACTTCCGCATGGCCAAGACCACCCGCACCCGCATCGCCCGCCTGCGTACGCTCGCTCTCACCGGCATCACCACGACCGGCGCCGCGGCTGCCGCCCTGACCCTGATGCCGGCCACCGCACAGGCCGCCGAAGCGAACCAGGTGCCCGCCTCCTCGGTGGTCACGGCCTCCTCGCACGACGCCGGCACCGCCGCCAAGGTCAAGTCCGCCGGCGCCGGCAACCTCGACGGCTGGATCAAGCAGTCGCTGAGCATCATGAAGGCCAAGGGCATCCCCGGCAGTTACGAGGGCCTGAAGCGCAACATCATGCGCGAGTCCGGCGGCAACCCCAACGCCCAGAACAACTGGGACGTCAACGCCAAGCAGGGCACCCCCTCCAAGGGCCTGCTGCAGGTCATCGACCCGACCTTCCACGCCTACCACGTGGCCGGCACCGCCAACAGCGTCACCGACCCGGTGGCCAACATCACCGCGGCCGCCAACTACGCGGCCCACCGCTACGGCTCCATCGACAACGTCAACTCCGCCTACTGAGCCGGGCGTCCAGGCACCGCGAGGCCGGTGCCGGCAGCGACCACCGCTGCCGGCACCGGCTTTCTCGCGTGCACGGCCGGTCAGACGTCGTCCGGGGTGCCCAGGCCGGTGAGCGCGCCCACCGGGTCCAGGTCGGGGGTGCCGCGGGGCCACCAGTCGTCCCGACCCGGCTCCGACTCGTAGGCGTACCACAGGCCGTCACGGCCGAGGCGGAGCTGGACGTGGCCGCGCGGATGGGTGAGCCGGTTGCGCCAGGGACGGAAGGCCGGGAGGTCGGCGGCGAGCAGCAGCGGCCGGGCCCGGTCGAAGCGGCCGGCCGGCGGGTCCCACGGCTCCTCCAGGGCGGCCAGACCCGCTGGGCCGCCCTGCCGCCAGGCGGCGACGGCCCGCGCGAGGTCGGCCGGGGTACGGCCGACGGCCGTGGCGAGCGTGGCGTAGAGCGTGCGGGTGGCGGCGGTGAGGCCGGAGCCGGGGCGGGCCGCGGCCAGGCGCACCGCGTCCTGCCACAGGGTCAGCTCCCCCACCGGGTCACGTCCGGTGGTGAGCAGCGCGTGGGCGCGGACGGCGGCGTCGGTTGCCAGCTGGTCCAGCGCGAAGGGGTCCGGGCCGCCGGGCGCCACCGGATACGCCGGGGGCTGCTCGGGGTGCGGGGGCACCGGCAACGGCGGCGGCAGCGGCGGCAGTCCACGCGGGGCGAGGGCGTCGGTGGCGCGGATGCCGGGCAGTGTCCCGGGCCGCCGGTCCCGGGCGGCGCGGGCGGCGCTGCGCCGGGACAGCGCGTCGAGCAGGCTCCGCTCGCCCCGGCCGCGCAGCAGGAGCAGCACGAAGGGGTCGGCGTCGAGCAGTCGTGCCGTCTGGTAGCAGAGCGCGGCCGCGTGCTTGCACGGGTGCCCGGAGTCGGGACAGCTGCACCGCGGCACGAGATCGCCGGGGCCGGGGAGCAGCGGCACGCCGCAGTCGGCGAGCGACTGGGGCAGTTCCCTGTCGAGCAGCGCGGCGATGTGGCCGGGCCGGTCGGCGGCGGCGTCCAGGAAGCGTGCCCAGTCCTCGTCCTCCAGCGTGCGGACCCGCACCTGTACGCGGTAGGGACGCGGACGGCTCCCGCGGACGTACGCCAGCACGAGCCCCGGGGCCACCGTGATCGCGTCCACGTGCCCCTGGTCGGCGTAACCCCGGCCCCGCGCCAGCCTCTTGGGATCCAGTGCCCCCTTCTCCAACGCGTCCACCCAGGCGTTCCCCCACCAGGTCCCGGCGAACGGCGCCTCCGCCTCGGTGGCCTGCCGCGGCGCGAACTCCGGGAAGGTGCGGCGCAGTTCGCCGTCCCGGTGGGGGGTGGCCATGGTGGTGGGCAGGTGCGGGGGCGGGGCGGCGTTGGTGGGGCCTGGGGCCGGGGCCGGATCCGTCACGGAGTCCTGGTTCGCGGTGCGCGGGGTGGTCGGGGCCGGGTCCGGGGTGCGTGCGATGGCGCGGCCGGCTGTGGCCGGCCCGGCCGTGGTGAGGCGCGTGCGAGGGGACGTCGGCTCTGCGGGCGTTTGGTCCGGCCCTGCGGAGACGGCGCGGGGGGCCTGCGGGGACGCCGTCGCGGGCCCCGGCCCGGTGGTGCCGGCGGCGTGCGGGTGCCGCTCCTCCTCCGGGTCGGGCCATGTCGGCATCCGGAAGGCGGTCGCCAGGTAGCGCCGCATGTCCTGGACCGCCCTGAGCCGGGCGGACCGTGCGGCGGAGCCTCGTTCTGACGCCGGCGTGGTGCGCGCCGCCGAGGGGCCTGAGCTGCCCGCAGCCGCTCGGGCCGAAGGCCGTCCGTGCGGCTCCGCCGCCCCCGTCCGCCCATGGGCGGCGTCCTCGGCCTCGGCGTGCGACGCCTGCCGCCGGGCAGCACGCAGCGCTTCCCGGGCGATGTCGGCAGGGCGGTTCCGCGGCCCCGCCGTGTCGTTGCCGGCTGTGCCCCTCCCGGATGGGCCGGCGCCGGATGTGCCGGTCCCGGCCGTGTCCTTCCCGGCCGTATGTCTCGCCGCTGCGTCCTTCTCCATCGCTCGGCCGGTCTCGGGCGCGTCCCTCTCGGGCGTGTCCTTCTCGAGCGTGTCGTTCTCCCCGGGGACGGACGTGCCGGACGGTGTTCGGGCGGCCGGCGACCGCACCTCGCCCGCGCCCCGGCCCCGCGCAGCCGCCGCGGTCTCGTCATCGCCGCGCCGTGCCGACAGCGCCGCCCTGAGCGCCGCGCGCGCCGCCTCTCCCGGCCCCGCGGCCTCAGGACGTACCGCCGGCCCGGCCTCGCCCACCGGCTCCCCCGCCTCCCCGGCCCCGGAGCCGGTGGCCCCCGCCGCGCCGGGGGCGCCGTCCGGCACGCCGGAGTCGGGGACGGCCCCCACGGACGGGCCCGTCCCCGAGCCGTCCGGCGCCGTCCTTCCCGACGCGTCCGCCGCCGACCCGCTGCCGGATGCCGCCACCGGCCGAGCCGCTGCCCCTCCCCCCCTTTCCACAGGCCCGGCCGGATCGACCGGCCCACGCTCCTTTGCACGCTCGACCCGGGTCCGGTCCTCCCCCACCCGCTCGCCCCGCCCCCTGGCGGCTCGCAGAGCGCGGCGGGCGGCGTCCGCCGGGCGTCCTTCCCCGGCGTTCACGACGGCCTCCTCAGTGAGACGAGGTCGGACAACTCGCGGTCGGTGAGTTCGGTGAGGGCCGCCTCACCGGAGCCGAGGACGGCGTCGGCCAGGGCGCGCTTGGCGGTGAGCATCTCGGCGATGCGGTCCTCCACCGTGCCCTCGGTGACCAGGCGGTGGACCTGGACGGGCTGGGTCTGGCCGATGCGGTAGGCGCGGTCGGTGGCCTGTTCCTCCACCGCCGGGTTCCACCAGCGGTCGAAGTGGATGACATGGCCCGCGCGGGTGAGGTTCAGGCCGGTGCCCGCCGCCTTCAGGGAGAGGACGAGGACCGGGGTCTCGCCACTCTGGAAGCGGTCGACCATGCGCTCGCGCTCGGGCACCGGCGTACCGCCGTGCAGCAGGTCGACCGGGACCGCACGGGCGGACAGGTGGGCGGTGACGAGGCGGGCCATGCCGACGTACTGGGTGAAGACGAGCGCCGAACCGTCCTCGGCGAGGAGGGTGTCCAGCAGCTCGTCGAGCAGGGCGAGTTTGCCGGAGCGGTGGACCAGGCGGTCGGGGTGCGCGTCCTCCTTCAGGTACAGCGCCGGATGGTCGCAGATCTGCTTCAGGGCGCCCAGCAGCTTCAGGACCAGGCCGCGCCGCGCCATGCCCTCGGCGGTCTCGATGGCCAGCATCGACTCGCGCACCACCGCCTCGTACAGCGCGGCCTGCTCGCGGGTGAGGGGTACGGGGTGGTCCGTCTCGGTCTTCGGGGGCAGCTCGGGGACGATGCCGGGGTCGGACTTCTTGCGGCGCAGGAGGAAGGGGCGGACCAGGCGGGCCAGTCGCTCGACCGCCTCGTCGTCCTCGCCGTTCTCCACCGCGCGGGCGTGCCGGGCGCGGAAGGACTTCAGGGGGCCGAGGAGCCCGGGGGTGGTCCAGTCGAGCAGGGCCCACAGTTCCGAGAGGTTGTTCTCCACCGGGGTCCCGGTGAGCGCCACGCGCGCGGGGGCCGGGATGGTCCGCAGCGCCCTGGCCGTGGCGGAGTACGGGTTCTTCACGTGCTGGGCCTCGTCGGCGACGACCATGCCCCAGGGGCGGTCGGCCAGCTGGGCGGCCGCCGAGCGCATGGTGCCGTAGGTGGTGAGGACGAAACCGCCGTCGACGCCCTCCAGGGTGCGGTCCGGGCCGTGGAAGCGGAGGACGGGGACGCCGGGAGCGAACCGGCTGATCTCCCGCTGCCAGTTGCCGAGCAGCGAGGCCGGGCAGACCACGAGGGTCGGCTCGGTGCGGGCGCGCTTCAGGTGCAGGGCGATGAGGGTGACGGTCTTGCCGAGGCCCATGTCGTCGGCGAGGCAGCCGCCGAGGCCGAGGGAGGTCATGAGGTCCAGCCAGGCGAGTCCGCGCAACTGGTAGTCGCGGAGGGTGGCGTTCAGTCCCGGAGGCGGGTCGGCGGGGCGCAGGCCCGCCGTGAGGCGGTCGCGGAGAACGGCCAGCGCACCGACGGGGACTGCCTCGACGGTCTCGCCGTCGACGTCGGCGGTACCGGTGAGCGCGACGGACAGCGCGTCGACCGGGTCTAGCAGACCCAGTTCCCGTTTGCGGGCCTTGCGGACGAGAGCCGGGTCGACCAGCACCCAGCGGTCCCGCAGACGTACGACCGGGCGGTGGGCCTCGGCGAGGGCGTCCATCTCGGCCTCGCCGAGAGGGTCGCCGCCGAGCGCCAACTGCCAGCGGAACTGGAGCAGTTCCTCGCTCTCGAAGAAGCCGGTGCCGTCGGTGGCCGAGCCGGGCGCCGGGCGGACCACGGCGGCGGCCGTGAGGTCACGGGCGAGGTCCCGCGGCCAGTGCACGGCGACGCCGGCGGCGGCCAGGCGGGTGGCTCCGACGCCGAGCAGCTCCCCCAGCTCCTCCTCGGACAGGGCGAGGACGTCCGGCGCCTCCTGCTCGGCGAGCCGCTCCAGGGGCGGCCACACCCGCGCCGCGCGCCGAACCGCGAGGGCGGCGTCCACGCGCGCGCGGGGCCCGAACGCGGTGTCGGCCTCCCCCGCCCACAGGGCCGCCGCGTCGGCCACCAGGGTGGGGTCGGCGAGGCTGTGCACCTGCACGATCGCGGCTCCGGCGGCACGGGCGCCGTCGCTCGCGCCCGCGTCGAAGACGTCGTACGCGGACAGGTCCAGGCGCAGGGAGATCCGCACGCCGGCGTCCATGCCGGCGGCGACCTCGGCCGCCCAGTCGTGGGCCCGGGGCAGTGCGACCGGCTCCCGGGCGGCGAAGGGGCGGCCGGCGCTGTGCACGGCGGCCGGGGTGCGGGGCAGGGTGTCGGCGACCGCGTCCAGGAAGGAGCGGATCAGGGCCTGCGGCTCGGGCAGCCGGAGCGGCCCGGGGTCCGCGAGCGGCACCGCGTGCCCCTCCGGGGGCAGGGCCGCGGCGACCGCGCGCAGGTGGGCGATGTCCTCCGGCTCCAGCGGGCCGGCCCGCCAGGCGTCGTGGCCGGACGGGGTCAGGCCGGGCAGCAGGCGGCCGCGGGCGACCAGCCGCAGCCCGTGCAGCGCGGCCGCACCCCAGCAGGCCGTGGCCGGATGGGCGGCCGGGTCGCGGCGGGCCCGGACCAGCAGGGGCAGGGCCTCGGCGAGCGGCAGGGTCAGCGCGGGCACCTGCCGGCGGCGCACCCCGGTGCCGTGCCGTCGTACGACCGTGAGCTCGGCGGTCTCGCCCTCGACGGGCCCGCCGTCGGGGTCCCAGAAGGCGACGCGGCCCTCGCGCGGCAGGGGCGCCGGAAGGTAGACGGACGCCAGGCGCGCCGGGACCGGGTTCCCGGCCCGCACAGAGCCACCCGTGCGCCCGGCCGGTGCTGCCGTGCCCCCTGCGCTCATACGTCCTGCCACCTCCCGTCCCCGTGCCGGATCAGACGTCTTCGACTCTACGGGCGGGGTCTGACAATCGGTCCCGGAGCGGCCGTGGCCCACGGGTCAGGGGACGGTGCGGGAGACGACGTAGACCACCGGGTTGTTCGGGTCGGACATGTTCACGACCACGTCCTGGCTGGGCGCCGGGTTCTTCTGCGCGTGGGTCAGGCCCCACCAGGGGCCGGTGCCGGTGAAACGCCAGCCGCTGACCCTCTGGTCCCGGGCGCCGATGGCGATGTCGCCCTTCTCCAGCTCGTCCCGGCGCGTGCCCATGGTCTGCAGGAAGGCGTCCAGACCGGCCCCGTTGGTGCGGAACTGCACGTACAGGCGGCTGGTCTTCCAGTTGTTCGTCTCGTAGCAGGCGATGTCGTCGGCCGGGTGCGGGACGGTCACCTGGTAGAGGCGGCGCTGCACCTTCGACGGCCAGCCCGGGGTCAGACCGGTCGCCGAGTACTTGGCCTCCTTGTCCTTGCCGCTGTTGCGGCTCTGGTTCGCGGAGATCACCAGGTATCCGGCCGGGACGCCGATCAGCAGGACGATGATCAGCAGGGTGAGCGCGCGGCGTCTGGCCTTGTGCCGGGGGTTCTCGGCGGGGTGGCGCGGCTGGTTCGGCGGGGCGGCCTGGCGGGGCAGGGAGGCGGTCATGCGGTGTCCCGGTCGCGGCGCGCCTGGGCGTACCGCTCGTAGCGTTCGTAGCGCTCCACCCGGCGGCGCTTGGCCCGGCGGAACCGGCGGGCGACCAGCCGGGACAGGTCGGCGGCGCCCACCATGCCGGCCTCGGGGCCGAGCTGGGCACGGGTGATGCGGGCCTCGGGGCGGTAGCCGCGGCCGGTGAGGTGGCGCTTGAAGGCGTCCCGGGCCGGGCCGATGAGCAGGTCGTCGGCGGCCGAGACCCCGCCGCCGACGACGAAGCAGGACGGGTCGAGGGCGGCGGCGAGGTTGGCGATGCCGACGCCGAGCCACTGGCCGATGTCCTGGAGCAGTTCGACGCACATGGCGTCGCCCTCGCGGGCCAGCTGGGTGATCATCGGGCCGGTGATCTCGTCGATGTTGCCCTTGACGTGCTCGATGATCCCGTAGGCCACCGGGGAGTCGGCGGCGGCCAGTTCCCTGGCCTCGCGGACGAGTGCGTTGCCGGAGCTGTACTGCTCCCAGCAGCCGCGGTTGCCGCACGGGCAGCGGTGCCCGCCGGGCACGACCTGCATGTGCCCGAACTCCCCCGCGACGCCGTACTTGCCCCGCTTGACCTGACCGTCCTCCAGGATGGCGCCGCCGATGCCGGTGCCGAGGGTGATCATGACGAGGTGGTCCTCGCCCCGGCCGGCGCCGAAGCGCCACTCCGCCCACGCGGCGGTGTTGGCGTCGTTGTCCACGAGGACCGGCACCGAGAGGCGGCCGCTCAGGCGGTCGCGCAGCGGTTCGTTGCGCCAGGACAGGTGGGGCGCGAACAGGACGCGGTTGCGGTCGGCGTCGACCCAGCCGGCCGCGCCGATGCCGACGGCGTGCACGTCGTGCCGGTCGGACAGGTCGAGGACCAGTTCGACGATGGTGTCCTCGACGACCTTGGGGCTCTTGGACTTGTCCGGGGTCTCCGTGCGGAGCTTCTCGAGGATGTTGCCGTCGGCGTCCACGACGCCCGCCATGACCTTGGTGCCGCCGATGTCGATGCCGACCGTCGGCACCCGGGGTGCGGTCAGGTGGGAGCGGCGTTCCCTGGTGCCGACCGTACGGAGCACGGGGGCCCTGCGGGAGCCGATGGGGGCGGTGAGGTCGCGGTAGGTGCTCATCGTGCGTCGATTCTGCCTCACCGCGGACACAGGTGGCGTACGGGAGCGAAGAGGGAGGCAGGCGCGCGTGGCCGGCGCGGGACGTGTCGGTGGGCCGCGCGCCCCTCAGCTTCGTTGCAGTTCGTGGCTCAGGGCCTCCAGGTCGGCTCCGCCCGCCATCTGGCGGGTCAGCTCGTCCAGGGTCGTCTCGTCCCGTGTGCAATTGCTAATGTCCGGACATTGTGACGAAGCCCGGGTCGGCATCAGGGCCGCACCAGCAGCTGGAACTCGAAGGAGTAGCGCGTGGGCCGGTAGATGTGGTCGCCGAACTCGACCGCCCGGCCGGTGTCGTCGAAGGTGGTGCGCTGCATGGTGAGCAGCGGCGCGCCCTCGTCCTCGGCGAGCCGCTCGGCCTCGGCGGCGGTGGCGCCGCGCGCCCCGATGGACTGGCGGGCGCTGTGCAGGGTGATCCCGGCGGAGCGCATCAGCCGGTACAGGCCGGTGGCCTCCAGTTGGTCGGTGTCCAGGTCGAGCAGGCCGGTCGGGAGGTGGTTGACCAGGCACGCCATGGGCTCGCCGTGCGCGAGGCGCAGCCGCTCGACGCGGTGCACCTCGCCGCCCTCGGGCACGCCGAGCGCGGCGGCGACCGCGGCGGAGGCCGGCACCAGGGTGTTGACCAGTACCTTGGTCGCGGGGCGCTGGCCGGCCGCCTCCAGGTCGTCGTACAGGCTGCTCAGTTCCAGCGGGCGCTTGACCTGGCTGTGCACCACCTGCGTGCCCACGCCGCGGCGGCGCACGAGGAGCCCCTTGTCGACCAGGGACTGGATGGCCTGTCGGACGGTCGGCCGGGACAGGCCGAGCCTCGCGGCCAGCTCGATCTCGTTGCCGAGCAGACTGCCCGGGGTGAGGCCGCCGCGCTCGATGGCCGCCTCCAGCTGCTGGGAGAGCTGGAAGTACAACGGCACCGGGGAGCTACGGTCCACATGGAGGTCGAGCGACACGGTGGGGTCCACATCAGGTTTCGGCACGGGCCCGAGCGTAGCCCCGTGGCCGGTTGACGGGAAGTTGTGTAGTCCGATTGTCCGGACATACGCATTGACAGGGCGCGGGGTCCGACCCCACTTTGTTTCCATGCGCATCGGGGTCATCGGTACGGGCCGCATCGGCACCCTTCACGCGAGGACGCTCAGCCGGAACCGCGACGTCGGATCGCTGATCCTGACGGACGCGGATCCGGCGCGGGCGCAGGGTCTGGCACACCGGCTGGGCGAGACGGTGGCGCCGGGAGTGGACGAGATCTTCACCTGGGGCGTGGACGCGGTGGTGATCACCACCGCGACGTCCGCCCACGCCGAACTGATCGGTCGGGCAGCTCGCTCGGGCCTGCCGGTCTTCTGCGAGAAGCCGATCGCGCTCTTCCTGCCGGGCACGCTGCAGGCGCTCGCCGAGGTGGAGGCGGCGGGCACGATCCTGCAGATGGGGTTCCAGCGGCGCTTCGACGCGGGATACGTCGGTGCCCGCGAGGCCGTCCACTCGGGGCGGCTGGGCCGGCTGCACACCGTGCGCGCGCTGACGTGCGACCAGTCGCCTCCCCCGCCCGACTGGCTGCAGCTGTCCGGCGGGCTGTTCCGGGACACGCTGATCCACGACTTCGACGTGCTGCGGTGGGTGACGGGCCGTGAGGTGACCGACGTGTACGCCACCGGGTCGGACGCCGGGCCCGTGATGTTCCGTGAGGCGGGTGACGTCGACACGGGCGCGGCGCTGCTCACGCTGGACGACGGCACGCTCGCCACGGCCACGGCGACCCGGCTGAACGGCGCCGGCTACGACGTGCGCATGGAGCTGGCCGGGGAGCGGGACACGGTCGTGGTGGGGCTGGACGACCGTACGCCGCTCGCGTCCACCGAGCCGACCGGGCCCCCGCCCGCGGACAAGCCGTGGCCGGGGTTCCTGGAGCGGTTCGGCCCGGCGTACGAGGCCGAGCTGAACGCCTTCGTGGACGTGATCCGCGGCGCGCGTCCCAACCCCTGCGACGGCCATGAGGCCCTGCAGGCACTGCGCGTGTCGGAGGCCTGCGAGGTCTCCCGGCGGGAGCGGCGCCCGGTGGCGCTGGCGGAGATCCCGGACCGGGCGCGGGCGTCCGCGGGCTGACCGGCCGGCACCCGTCGGAGCGGAGCGCAGGACCCCGCGGGCCTGCGGCGCACCCCGCCCCGGACCTACCAGCGCACCGGCAGTGTGCGGACGCCTCTCATCAGCAGGCCGGGGAGCCATGCGCCGGGTGGCCCGTCGAGGGCGAGGGCGGGGGCGCGGCGCAGGAGGGTGCCGACGGCGGTGCGGCCCTCCAGACGGGCCAGGGGCGCGCCCAGGCAGTAGTGGATGCCGTGGCCGAAGCCGAGGTGGCCGCGGGTGTCGCGGCGGATGTCGAAGCGGTCGGGCTGCGCGTAACGGGCGCCGTCGCGTCCGGCGGCGGTGAGGCTGATCACCACGTGGGCACCCCGCTCGATGGCCGCTCCGGCGATCTGCAGGGGTTCGGCGGCGAACCGGTAGGTGGCGCTCTGTACCGGGCCCTCGTAGCGCAGCATCTCCTCGACGGCGCCGTCCAGGAGGCTCATGTCGGCGCGCAGGGCCGCGAGTTGGTCCGGGTGGGTCAGCAGCGCGTGGACACCGTTGCCGATGAGGTTGACGGTGGTCTCGTGGCCCGCGATCAGCAGCAGGAAGGCCATGCCGCGCAACTCCTGCGCGGAGAGCCGGTCGCCGTCCTCGGCGGTGGTGCGGATCAGATCGCTGAGCAGGTCGTCGGTGGGGCCGCAGGCGCGCTTGTCCTCGATCAGTTCGGTGAGGTAGGCGCCGAGACGGACCACCGCCTCGTACCCCGTCTCCTCGGTGGTCGGGGCGACCACCTCCGTGGACGTCTTGCGGAACTCCTCGCGGTCCATGCCCGGCACACCGAGGAGTTCACAGATGACGGTGATGGGCAGCGGGTAGGCGAGGGAGGCGATGAGGTCGGCGCGGCCGGCCGGGAGCATCTCGTCCAGCAGTTCGTCGGTGATCTGCTGGACGCGCGGGCGCAGCTGCTCCACCCGGCGCATCGTGAACGCGCGCGTGACGAGGCCGCGCAGGCGGGTGTGCTGGGGCGGATCGGTGGCGAGCAGGTGCTGGCCGATCATCTCCCGGTCCGTGACGGTCACACCGATCTTGTCGGTGTCCTTGGCCAGCCGGGTGTCGGCGAGGGCGGCGCGCGCCTCCGCGTACCCCACGACCAGCCAGGCCGTGTCCGCCCAGCCCGGCAGCCGGACCCGGTGCACGGGGCCCTGCTCGCGCAGCCGGGCGTACACCGGATGCGGATCGGTGCGCAGTGCCTCCTCGAACTCGGCCAGTTCGACCACGTGTTGCCCGCCCATCGCTCCCCTTCCGGACGCCCCCGAGGCCACCGGGATCCTCCCGGTACTCCGACAACGCGCGGCGTGCGAGCTTGGTGCCCGTCGTCGCCGAGAAGTCGACTTCGGCCGGGCACGCGCGCATGTCCGGGCCTCGGCGCCGGCCTCTGCGGGCGGGGTGTTCCTCGGCACGGATCCGAGGCACGGATCCGGCGGCGGGGCAGCGTCCACGAGCGGGCGCCCGCTCCGTGCGCCACGTCGCGACGCCGTCGGCCGTCCGCGGCGCGCGGACGCCGTGCCCCTGGTTAACTCCGCGAAAACTCCGCGGACTTGCCGGGAAACTCTCCGTGATTGACATTGACATGCCATTCTCTACGCGCGTCATCATGAGGCCATGAGGTTCCCCCCACGCATCACTCGTCTCGGCGCCGCGGCCGCCGTCCTGTCCGCTCTCCTCGTCGGCGGCACCGCCGGCGCCACCCCGGCGTCCGCCGCGGCCGGCAGCATCTGCTACGGCGACCTGCCCTCGCAGGCGTACGACACCCTGGACCTGATCGACCAGGGCGGCCCCTTCCCGTACTCGCAGGACGGCACCGTCTTCTCCAACCGCGAAGGCGTCCTGCCCGGCGAGCCCTCCGGGTACTACCACGAGTACACGGTGATCACGCCCGGCTCCCCCACCCGCGGCGCGCGCCGCATCGTCACCGGTGAGCAGTACCAGGAGGACTACTACACCTCCGACCACTACGCCACGTTCGACCTCATCGACTTCGGTTGCTGAAGTCCGGCAGTCCAGCGGAAACCATTCCCGGTGCGCGTGCCCGGCAGGGCGCGCGCACCGGCGTTCGACGGCCGGACGGCTTCATGCGGCGGCGGGTGGGGCGAGCGGGTGGGTCCGCACCCCCATCCCGCGGCCGTCGCCCGCCCACGGCGAGGGCGACGTTTCGTCGTTGTCAGACGGGCCCTAGAAGAGTCAACTAGTGCCGCAACAGGCAACGTTCGCCCCGTCGCGACCCCGGCACGCTCCCCCACTGCCTCAAGGGCGGGGGAGGTGCCCCCACTCGCCGCACCGGGCACAAACCCACGTACATCCAGTACGA
>NZ_JCAJZW010000064.1:0-30932 GCF_059510455.1 Streptomyces sp. NTD91 | reverse complement strand
GACGACGCCACTTTCGAAACACGCCCTAAAGGCCCGCTTGAGCATGGGGCCAAGGGCCCTCTACCACCGGCTTCGCTGTCGCCGTCCGCCTGTACGTTCCCGTGTGGGACAGCCTGCCGAACGGCCCGGTTCCGAAGTCCGTCCAGCGAACGACGGGAAACGAGCGGAGGACACACGAATTCTCCAGTGACGTCGCAGCCCTGCACGGGCATGGCCGGCAGGCCCTCGAGTCGTGGGGCGATCAGGTCGACTGGCCGACGGCGGGGCTCCCGCAGGACGAGTCCGGCGGGCCACTCGCCCGGCCGGTCCAAGCGCAGCCGCACGCCGCCGGCTCGCCGACAGGCCGCGTCGATGGTGCCGCACGTCGCCGGGGGTGCAGACGGTTCGAGTCCGGCCTGCCGCACCGTCGGATCGCCGTTGCCGCAGCAGAGATGTCAACCGAGTCGGTGCGGCAGCGCGTGCGTCGCATCAGATCGCTTTTGGAGTGGAAATGATCAACCGGCTCGACATGCGGGACATCGCCCGGCGCGCGGTCTGTCCCCCCGGACAGCACCAGGACTTCCAGAAGAAACTGGACGACTGCGGGTTCGTCGTCCTCGAGCCGGACGGAGCCGGCGACCACGGCCTCGACGGCATCATGGCGGGGCTGGGCGAACCGGTCTCTTACGGCTTCGGCACCAAGCTCGACCTCCAGCCGCAGGAGGACTCGGACAACCTGCAGTTCACCACCCGCGGGATGCCGCTGCACACCGACGGCCTCTTCAACGCCGGACCGGCGGTCAGGTACATCGGCATGCAGTGCGTGACGGCGCCCGAAGTCGGGGGCGAGACACTGATCGCGAGCAATGCCGCGTTCTTCGCCCATGCGCCGACCGATCTGCTCGAGGTCATGCGCGGCATCACCATCGAGTACCGCAACCGGATCTCCGGCTACTACCGCAACCGGCCGGAGGGGGACCACCCCAGGGTGGCCCCGATCCAGGACGATCCGGTCACCGGCACGACGAGGCTGGTCATCGGCCTCACCGACCCCGACGACCCGATGCGCACCCATGACGCGACGGTGGTGGGCCGCACGGGCCGGGAGAGCGCCGAACTGCTCGACCGGATCAAGGCGGTTCTGCACCGGCCGAGCGTGCTCCACGCCCACAAGTGGCGGGCCGGGCAGGTGATCGTCCAGGACAACCGCAAGGTCGTCCATGGCCGTGCCGCCTTCCCGAACCAGCCGCGCAAGCTGGTCCGACTGTCGGTCGCGTGAGAGGGACGGCCCGATGAACGCATATCCCTCGCTCCTGCTGGACGTACGCCACCAGGGCACCGGCCTCGTGGCACAGCTCGACGGCGCCGGGGAACCCGGCGGCACCGGGCGACTCGTGGTCGAGGAATTCGGCCGCGGGCTGCCGCTGCCCCCGGGCGGCCCGGACGACCGCAACACGATCGAGTGGACCGGTGACCGCGTCACGGTCCGCACCAGCCTGCTGAACCTCACACTCCTGCGCTACTGGCAGCAGCCGGGCACGGGCCGTGTCCTGATCGGAACCGACCTGGCCCAGCTCACCGCGCGAGCCATCGCGTGCGTGGGCGCGCAGTCCGATCGCGTGTCGCAGATCCGCGCCGTGCGCGCCTCGATCCGCACGATCGGCGGCGGTCGTACCGTCGTCTTCTCCCGCTCTGCGGACGGCGGCTCGACGGATGTCACCGAGACCGTGTCGAAGGGCTGGAAGGCCTCGCCCAGGACCGGCGAGAGCGCCGTGGAGGCCGGGGCCCGGCAGATCGAGGTGTTGCGCCGGGAAATCATCGCCTCCGGCACGCCGCGGCCCTTGACCGTCGTCGTCTCCGGCGGAGTGGACTCAGGGCTCGTCGCCGCGCTGGCGAAGCAGGCCGGGATCCTCGATCACCTCGCCACACTGGGCACCCCGTGGGGCGACGAGTACGCCGCCGCCGACGAGCTCGGCTCCCATCTGGGCATGGCGGTCGAGCACATCGTGCTCTCGGAGGAGGACATCCTCGGGGCGATCCCGGAGACCGTCCGGATGCTCGGCGTTCCGAACCGGGAGATGGTCGCCGGAGGAGTCAACCTCGTCGCGGTCTACCGGCAGGGCCGGATACCCGCCGGCACCATCCTGACCGGCATCGGCGCCGACTACATCAATTCCGGGCTCCGGGTCGAGGCGGGCACGGTACCCGATCTGCGGCGTGCCGTCGCCCAGTGCCTGGCCGACGGGGCCGGCGGCGGCGAGTGGACCGGCGCCGGGGCCGCGGCCCACGGTTACGCCCTGCGCCACATGTACTGGAACACTCCCGTCGTCCAGGCCGCCCTGGACACGGCCCCCGAGGTCATGCGCCATCGGGACCGGGAGAAGGGGCACATACGGGCCGCGGCGGAGGCGCTCCTCCCGCCCGAGATCGCGTGGCGGCCCAAGCAGGCCATGCACCACGGCAGCGGCGTCCAGCGCAATCTCGACGGCGCCGTCGCCCGTCTGACCGGCCTGGAGGCCGTCGACGTGGAGCGCTTCTACGAACTCGTCGCCACCGAACAGGCGGGTGCGCTGGTCGAGTCACCGCATGAGCCGATCGACCCTGACAAGTGCCTGCAGGCGGCGATCTCCGCCTACGTCCGTGCGTACCACTGAGAACAGGGGAAAGCCGTGTCATTGATCGACATCGAGGATGTCCAGGGAATCCGGATCCTGACCCTTGCCCATCAGAAGCCGACGAATCCGTTCGGCAAGGAGATGGCCGAGGCCTTCATGACCGCCCTGCGCGAAGCGGACGGCGACGACCGCGTGGGCGCGGTCGTCGTCAACGGCGGACGCGACCGGAGCTTCAGCGCGGGCGGGGACTTCAACGAGGTCATGCTGCTGGCGACGGACGAGTCGGTCGACGAGCTCATCGACTGGATCACCGAGCTCTACCTGACGGTCCTGGACGCGAGCAAGCCGACGATCGCCGCGATCGACCGCTACGCCATCGGCCTGGGATTCCAGCTGGCCATGATGTTCGACTGGAAGATCATGTCCACCCGGGCGAACCTGATCATGCCGGAGCTGGAGCACGGCATCGGGGCCTCCATGGGGGCCGCCGTCCTCTCCGCCATCAGCAGTTACGACATCGCCCGCCACGCCATCATGTCCTGCCGCCCGATCGGCGTGGACACCGCGCTTCGCTGGGGCATGGTGGACGAGGCCTGTGAGCCGGAGTTCCTGCTCGACCGGGCGACGCAGCGGGCACGGCGGATGGCGCGCTACCCCGACGTCGCGTTCTCGGCCACCAAGCATGTGCTCACCGGCCGACTGCGGGAGAGCCTGGAACAGACGCGCGAGGCCTCGAAGGCCGTGCACCGCAAGGCGTTCGCGGCGAAGGCGATGCACAACCACTTCCACAACGTCCTGGGCAGGAGCGCCAAAGCCGCGGTGGGCGCGACCTCATGACGCTGTATCAGCGACTTTGCGGTGTCGCGCGACGGCAGTCCGACGCGACGGCCGTGGTGTCCTACGACGGCACCACGGTCTCCTACGGCCGACTCGTCGAGACCACCGACGCCATCGCCGGCCGGCTCCAGGCCCTGCCGCCCGGCTCCGTCCTGGGCCTGGCGCTGGACGATCCCGTCAGCTTCCTCTGTGCCCACTTCGCCGCCGCCGAGCTGAAGTTGGTCGTCGTGCTCCTGGACAGCAGGGCGACGCCCGAGGAGACGGCGCGCCTCGCGGCCAGGTTCGACCTGGACATGGTGCTGCGCGACGGCCCCGGCGGCATCGGCTCCCTCGCACGGGAGTCGACCGCAGGAGGCGGCGAGGGTGTCTCCGGGCGGTCCGCGCACGCGGCGAAGACGCCCCACGCGTACCTGCCCACGGACTTCGTCGTGCACTGCACCTCGGGCTCGACCGGTGCGCCGAAGGGCATCGTGATGAGCCAGGCGGCCGTCATGGAGCGGGTGAGCCGCTGGGCGGGCGAGATCGGCCTGGGGCCGTCGGACGTGGTGCTGTGCGCGCTGCCGCTGTGGCACGGCCACGGAATCGACGTGCTGGCGCTGCCCAGCCTGCTGAGCGGGGCCAAACTCGTCCTCGCCCGCGGCTCGCACCTGACGGGCCGCGGCCTGGCACGCGCCCTCGCCGATCACGCGGTGACCGTCGTCAGCGGCCTTCCGGTGATGTACCAGATGCTCGTCGCGGCCGAGGCGGTCGCCCCCTCGATGCTCGAATCCCTGCGGTTCGCCCTCACCGGAAGCGCCCCCATCGCCCCCGACACCCAGGCGCGCTTCGGCGACCGGTTCGGCCTGCCGCTGCGCCAGGGCTACGGGCTGGGCGAGATCGGCATCATCACCTACGACTCCGACGGCTCGCGACCGGGCACGATCGGTCTGCCGCTCCCGGGGATCGAGTGGCGGCTGGAGCCGGTCGACGTGTTCGACGGCGACGAACGACTCTGCGAACTGCTGGTGCGCGGACCGGCCCTCGCCCGCGGGTACTACCGGGACCCGGCAGCGGAGTCGGCGATGTTCGTGGACGGTTGGCTGCGCACCCACGATCTCGTCGTACCGCGGCCGGAGGGCTGGTTCATCCGCGGGCGCAAGTCCACGTTCATCAACGTCACGGGCAACAAGGTCGCGCCGATCGAGGTCGAGACGGCACTGCGCAAGTGCGACGGCGTCATCGACTGCGGGGTCGTCGGGGTGCCCGACGGGACGGGCGGCGAACAGGTTGCCGCACTGGTCATGACCGAGCCCGGCTGCGATCCGAAGTCTCTGCGCCGGCAGGTCGCTTCGCAGCTGCTCCCCCACCAGCTGCCCCAGACGTACCGGTTCACCGCCGCGCTGCCGCGGACCCCGGTCGGCAAGACCGACTACGAGGCGGTCAGGCGCATCGTGGGCGACGAGGAAGCACGCGCGATATGACTTTCGCGGCAAGCACCGGCCTTCGACGCCCGGTCGCCGTCGATGAGCGGTCCACGCGTACCGCCGTGGAGTGGTACGGCCGGTCGATGACGTACGCGCAGCTGGAGGCCGCGGTCGCCACCCTGGCCGAGCGGCTCGCCGCGACCGGTGTGGCCCGCGCGAGTGTGCTGGTCATGGGCCCGCTGTCGCCCGCGTACCTGGTGGGGCTGCTGGCCGCGTGGCGCGCCGGCGCCGTGCCCGTGCCGGTGGACGCCGGCCTGACCGCGCAGCAGTACGCCTGGCTCGAGCAGCGCGCCTGCCCCGCCGCGGTGATCAGTCACGATCTCACCCCGGCCGGCCAGTATCGGGGGGCGGTCCGAGGAGTGACCGAGATCGTCGTGGACTCCGGCTCCGGCGCGATCCTCCTCGAGTCCGCCCCGCACACCGAGTGGCGCGGGCAGAGGTTTCCCGACCCGGACGCCGGCTATGTGATCCCCACCTCCGGCTCGACCGGGGAGCCGAAGGCCGTCGTCGGCAGCCGTCGCGGCCTGCATCTCTTCCTCGACTGGTTCCGCGACGAGTTCGAACTCACCGCGTCGGACCGGTGCGCTGCCGTCACCCGGGTGAACTTCGACCCCTCTCTGCGGGAACTGCTCGGCGTGCTCGGCGCGGGCGGTGTGGTGTCGCTGCCGCCCGTCGACGCGCAGCTCGATCTGCCGGCGCTGGCCGGCCACCTGGTCGACAGTGATCCGACGACGGTGTTCCTCGTCCCGTCCGTCGCGAGCCGACTGGCCGAGGAACCACAACTCGCGGCGGCCGGACTGCCGAGGCTGCGGCTGCTCTTCTTCGCCGGTGAGGTCCTCGGACGACGTGTGGTGGGGCAGTGGGCCGCCCTCGCACCCAACGCCGAGATCGTCAACCTGTACGGGCAGACCGAGGCGACGCTCGCGCAGCTGTACCGGCGCGACGTCCAGCGCCTCGACCACGAGGACGCGCAGTCGGTACCCGTCGGAGTGCCGCGCCCCGGCGTCGAGGTGGCCCTTCGCGACCTCGACGACACAGGAGTCGGTGAGGTGCTCGTCACCTCGCAGGCACCGGCCCTCGGCACCCTGTGCGCCGGCACCGGTGACCGGCACCGGACGGCTCCGTTCCCGGCCCCCCTGGCGACCGGCGATCTCGGTCGCCGGACCGGCGACGGCGCCCTGGTGATCGTCGGCCGGAGCGGCAATGACCTCAAGTACGGCGGTCGGCGAGTCTCTTTCCAGCCTCTGATCGACGACATCGAGGCGTTGCCCGAGGTACGGCAGTGCGTGGTCGTCGACCACGGCGGCCCGCAGCTCTTCGTCGTCACCGCGCGGGGCGCAGCGCCGGCCGAGGATGCGCTGCGCACCACGATCCACCGCCTCGGCCGCGGCCGGCGGCTGCCACGGTTCATGCTGCACCTGCGCACGGATGTGCCGATGCTGCGCAGCGGCAAGGTGGACCGGCGGGCCCTGCTCGCGTCCCTGGACCGGCTCGCCGCCTCCCCGTCCGAGGACCCCGCCGGTGCGACCGGGCTCGAGGTCGAGCGGCACCTGCGCGCCCTGCTGGGCGTCGACGAGGACACTTCGGGCCTGGTCGACGCCGGAGTCACCTCCCTGGAGATGCTCGCGGCGATGTCGCATGTCAACCGCGCCTACGGGATACGGCTGACCGTCGCGGAGGCCTTCGCGCTGCGCGATGTGGCGTCCCTGGCACGCGAGATCGACCGCAGACGCAGCCCGGCCGGCCCCGCCGCCGCCGAGACCTGCTGCCCACCCGCGGCGGCGGCGCCGGACCGCTATCCGCTGTCGTCCCGTCAGCTGGCGTACATGTGGATCTGCATGGCGGGCGGCAACGCGAACTGGTGCAACATCTCCCGTGAGATCCCCTTCGCACGGCGGCTGTCGGGGACGGCGCTCGCCGAGGCGCTCGGGTCGCTGCTCGTACGGCACGACGTGCTGGGGCTGGCGCTGACCGCCGACTGGCAGGAACAGACCTGGACCGCGCCGGCAGAGCTGTCCTGTGCGATCCGCGTCGTGGACATCGACGCCGAGGCGGACTCGCCGGCCTTCCGCGAGAGCGTGCAAGCCGCGCGTTGCGCGCTGGTGTCCGAGCCGATCGACCCCGAGGCGGCGCCGCCCGTCCGGGCCGCGCTCGTCCGGGGGGCCACGGGAAGTTCGGTCCTCCTGGCCGCGCATCACCTGTTCGTGGACGGGCCAGGCCTGGACACGCTGGCCGGCGAGCTGCGGGCCGGGCTGTGCGGCCGGGGCCCGGGCCCCGTGGCGGACCAGGGCCACGGCGGCTACCGGGCGTTCTGCCTCACGACGGCGAGGGTGCGGGAACCGGGCCGGGCGGCCGCGTACTGGCGAAGTCTGCTGGACGGTGTCACCCAGGTCGAACTGCCCGAAGCGGGCGGACCCGACGGGGCGCAGGGCGAGCTGCTCTCCCTGCCCCTGGGCACCGTGTGCACGCGTCACGTCCACGCGATCGCGCAGGAACTGGGCGTATCCGCGTTCACCGTCGCTCTGGCCGGCTTCGAGCGGGCGGTCGCCGCCACCTTCGGTCTCGACCGTCCGGCCGTCATCGTGGTGAGCCAGAACCGTGGCGAGACCGATGCCGCCGTCGTCGGGAACTTCACCACGACCCTGATCGTCCGCGGACCGGGAGCACCGTCACTGCGGGACAACATCCGTGCCATGGCGCGTCAGCTGGCAGACGGCGCACGGTACGGCGACTGGGAGTTCGACCAGCGTGTCGCCGGTCTGGGGCTGGGTGCGACGGACCGCTTTCCACTGTCCACGGTCCTTTTCAACCAGCGGCCGATGCCACGGGACCTGCGTGCTCGCGACCTCGGGGCCTGGAGCCCCAGGTCGCTCGGCCGTGCGCTGCGCTACCAGCTGCAGGGGGAGCTTCAGATGTCCGGGCCCGAGATGGTCATGACGTACTACTACCGCAAGGGAATCTCCCGCGCCGATGTGATCGGGCGCGTCCACCGCGAGCTGCTGCGGGCAGTCCGCACGGACCGGGAGACAGCCCGTGACTGAACACCTGGAGACGATGGCGTGGCCGGCCTTGCCCGCCCCGGGAGCGGCGGACCACGTGCTGGGACCGCTCCAGCGCGCCTATCTGATCGGTGACCAGGACGGGCTCGAACTGCGCAGTCCGGCCCGGTACTACGTCGCCTGCGAGCTGCGGGTGTCCGCCGTGGACGCCGTCCAACGGCGCCTGGACCGTCTGGTACGGGAGAACCCGGTCCTGCGCACGCGCGTCGGGGACGACCTGGCCTGGACGCCGGTCGGCGAGGAAGCGGTCGTGCCGGTCGACGTGCTGGAGACGACGGAGGCCGGCTTCGAGGCCGTCGACAGCGGTGTCCGCGACGAGTTCCGCTCGGACGCACTGGAATTCGGCGTCTGGCCCCAGCTGCGCGTCACCGTGGTGCGTTCGGCACGGCGGGCGCGTATCCACCTCGTCTACGCACTGTGGCTCATGGACGCTGCCTCACTCGCCCGGTTCCTGGAGGGACTGGTCCACGACGCCGACGGCGTGGCAGCAGGCCCCGAGCCCGCCCTGCCGTCCGGCCGGCGCCGGGCGCGCGACGAGCGGTACTGGCGCGAGGTCGCGCCGACGCTGCCGGAGGCCGCCGAGGTACCGCTGCGGCCCGACTGGCGGCACGCGGGCCGGGCCGTCACGCACCGGATGCTGCGCCTCGACCGGCCCACGACGCGAGCGATCACCGAGCGGGCCGAGCGGCACGGTCTGACCGTGCCGATGGTCCTCCTCACGGTGTACGGGAAGCTCCTCGGCGCCGTCGGCGGCGGCCGGCCGCACACGCTCACCCTCGTGCTCTCGCAGCACGACCCGCAGGCCGGCGACGGGCCGCTCGGCAACCATGGCATCCCTCTCCCGGTGGCGATACCCGCGCCCGAGGGGCGCGACTTCGTCTCGCTCGCGCGGGAGGTGCAGGGCCGCGTTCTGGAACAGTCGCTGCACTCCTCGCTCAGCGGGCCCGAGATCCTCCGCCTGGCCGACCCGGCCGCCGACCGGCGCCGACTGCTGTACCCGTTCGCGTTCACCGCGTTCGAACTCGATGCGCCCCGGGAAGCGGCGCTCGGCCTGCGGCGGGACTGGGACACCGTGCAGCTGCGCGTGCCACAGGTCCTGCTGGACCACCAGGTCGGCGTGGACCGCGACGGCACCATCCGGCTGGGCTTCGACTGGCGCACCGACGCGTTCGACGAAGGCTTCCTCGACGACTTCGTCGCCCAGTACGCCCAGGCGGTCGGCCGGCTGGCGGCCGGTGCAGCCGACTGGACCAGCCGGGGCGGCCGCACGCTCCCCGTGGCCGAGCGCGTCCGCCCCGCGCGACAGGGGGGAGCGACGCTGCAGCAGCGGGTGCTCGAGACCGTCGAGCGGATGCCCGAGGCGCCGGCGGTCCGGGACGGCGACGGCGAGCTGACCTATGCGGCACTGGCGGACGCCGCCGCCGAGGTGGCGCGGCGGCTGGTGGCCGCGGGTGCCGTCACCGGCGACCACGTCGCGATCCATCTGCCGCGCGGCCGCGGCCAGGTCGTGGCGATCCTCGGTGCGCTGCTCGCCGGCTGCGTCTACATCCCGCTGGACCGGGGGCTGCCCCGCGGGCGGCTCGACCGGATCACCCGTCAGGCCCGGCTGCGCTTCGCGGTGACCGCGGACGAGCGGAACGCCGCCGATGACTGGCACCGGCGCGCGGTGCGGACGATCACTGTGCCCACGGCGGCCCCCGGGAAGCGCAGGCTGCCGGACCGTGGCGCGCCCGACGTCGCCTACGTGATCTTCACATCCGGGTCGACGGGGGAGCCGAAGGGCGTGGTCATCCGCCACGGCGCGGTGCTGAACACCATCGACGCGATCAACGATCTGATCGGGCTCGGGCCGTCCGACAGCGTGCTCTCGGTGTCCTCGATCGGCTTCGACCTGTCGGTGTACGACGTCTTCGGTCCGCTGCTCGCGGGCGCGGCGGTGGTCATGCTGCCCGAGGACACCGCGCGCACCCCGTCGGCATGGACGAGGATCGTCACGGAGCACTCGGTGACGATCTGGAACTCGGCTCCGGCACTGGCCGCCCTGCTCGCGGAGGAGGGCGGCGCCCTTCCGTCGATCCGGTCCTTCCTGCTCAGCGGAGACTGGATCCCGCTGCACCTTCCCGCCGGGCTGGAGCGACTGTCCGCCGGGGCGGAGGTGATCAGCCTGGGCGGTGCGACGGAGGGCTCCATCTGGTCGATCCACCACCGGATCACGCCGGCCGACCGCACCGGCCGGTCGATCCCGTACGGGCGGCCGCTGGCCGGCCAGGACATCTTGGTGCTGGACGCCCAGCGCAACGTGTGCCCGGACTGGCACATCGGCGAGATCCACATCGCGGGCCGCGGAGTCGCCGACGGCTACCTGAACGACCCGCAGCGGACCTCGGAGGCGTTCGTCGACGACCCGGAGCACGGCTGGATCTACCGCACAGGCGACCGCGGTCGCCGCGGGCCGGACGGTGTCGTCGAACTCCTCGGCCGCATCGACACCCAGGTCAAGGTCAACGGCTACCGGGTCGAACTGGGCGAGATCGAATCACTGCTCAACGCCATGAACCATGTACGCCAAAGCGCGGCGTGCGTCCCGCAGGACGGTGGCGGTGTGCTCGCCCACGTCACGCTGACCCCCGATGCCCCCTCCGACTGGCATGAGCGCAGCCTCGCCGCACTGCGCGACGAACTGCCCTCGTACATGGTCCCCCACACACTGGTCGCCCTCGACGAGATCCCTCTGACCGCCAACGGCAAGGTCGACCACCGTCGGCTGCGCACGGTGGCGCCCGCCGCACCGGCGGCAGCCGTGCCGCTCGACGGGGGGCCGCACGCCCAGGAGGTGGCAGCCTGCTGGACGGAGGTCTTGGGCAGGGCGCCCGGAACGGAAGGGTTCTTCGAGTCCGGCGGCAGTTCCCTCGACGCGATCCGGCTGTTGTCG
Organism: Streptomyces sp. NTD91; assembly: GCF_059510455.1. Classification (NCBI taxonomy): domain Bacteria; kingdom Bacillati; phylum Actinomycetota; class Actinomycetes; order Kitasatosporales; family Streptomycetaceae; genus Streptomyces; species Streptomyces sp. NTD91. Next base: position 20,047 of record NZ_JCAJZW010000064.1, on the reverse strand, counting down.
GTGTTGCGCAGCAGGTTCGGGTACGACATCGCGCTCGGGCGCTTCCTGGCGAATCCGACGGTGACCGGCCTGGCGAAGTTGTGCCGGACCGGACGCGGGCGGGCACGCGAGGCGGTGTGGAGCTTCACCCCGCGCTCGGTGGCGGATCCGCGCGGCAGGGTGATCTTCTTCCCGCCCGTCGGCGGCGGTGTCGCCTGCTACGCCGGGCTGATCCGGAGTCTGCCGGGCGACCTCGACGTCCATGTGCTGGGCCTCGACCGGCCGTTCGAGGCGCCCGGGTCGCCGGCCCCGACCCTGGCCGCCGCGGCGGACGCCTGCCTGCGCCGTCTGGCGGGGCAGATCGACGACCCCGGTGTGCCGTGCGTCCTCGTCGGCTGGTCGTTCGGTGGCGCGCTCGCCGTGGAGGCCGCGCGGGCGGCGACGTACCCGGTCACCAGGGTCGTCGTGATCGACACCCCCGTGTCGGCGGCGGCGCGCCACTGCGCGGACGCCGAGGCGGTGATGGTGTCCGAGTTCGTCCACGACATCCGGCAGACGGGCGGGGTGGTGGTCTCGGCGCGGGCCGTGAGCAGCGACCCGGCACTGCGCCGGAGGTTCGAGGTGTACCGGCAGAACAAGCTGCTGCTGCGCGACTGGCAGCCGAGCCCCGTACGGGTTCCCGTCGTCCAGTTCCGCGCCGGCGAAGAGCCCGCGGAACCGGACCCGGAGGCCTGGCGGGGATGGGCACCGACGCTGCGCACCGTCGCACTGGCCGGTGGGCATTTCGACGTGTTCGAGGCGGAGAACCTGCGGCACGTACACAACGAGATCGAGGGCGGATGGCAGTGAACGAACCAACGGTGATCAGCAGGATCGTCGATCAGCTGCGGCAACAGGGCTACGGGGTCGGTCCCGACGAGTACGACGCGGACCTCATCGGCGCCGGTCTCAACTCGGTGAACATGGTCCGGCTGCTGTCCGTCCTGGAGGAGGAGTTCGATGTCGAGTTCGCCGTCGCCCCGCTCTTTCGCGAGCCGGTGACCGTCGCACGCCTCGCCACGGAGATCGTTTCGCAGTACGCGGTCGGAAGGTGATGCTGCCATGAGGACGACCGGATTCTCGTCGCTCGTCGAACAGGCCGGGGAGATCGCCGAGTTGGCGAGTCGGCGGGCCGAGAAGGCCGAGGCCGCCCGCACGCCGGACCTCGACGTCGTCGACGCGCTGGTCGCCGCCGGGGCCGCACGCCACTTCGTACCGACCTCGCTCGGCGGCTCCGGCGGCACGTTCGTGGAACTGCAGCAGGCAGCCGTCGTCATCGGCGCGCAGTGCCCGGCGACCGCCTGGTGCACAGTGGTGGCAGGACTGATGACCCGCGCGGCGAACTACCTGCCGTCGGCGGGACGGCAGCGACTGTGGGCGGACGGGCCGGACACCCTCGTCGTCGGTGGCGTCACGCCCCGGGGCACCGCGGCTCCGACGGCCGGTGGCTGGCTCCTCTCGGGATCCTGGCCGGCGGTGTCCTCGTCGGAGCGGGCCCACTGGTTCCTCCTGGTTGCCGCCGTGGCGGGGTCGGGCGTGCCCGAGCAGCGGGCGTACCTGGTGCCGTGTGCCGAGGTCTGCGTCGAGCGGACCTGGGACGACGTCGGGATGCAGGCGACCGGCAGCCACACGGCGGTCGTCGAACAGGTCTTCGTCCCGGACGCGATGACGTTCCCGGCCGGCCTCCTCACCGAGGTGGACGCTCCCCCGGCCGGTCCGGACGGCCGCGCGGTGCCGCTGCCGGCCGTGAACACGTTCATGTTCTGTCTGCCGATGCTCGGCGCCGCCCACGGCGCACTGCGGCACTGGAAACAGCTGGCCGGGGCGAAACTGCGGGGGCGCCCGGGTGCGTACGACCCGGTGGTCGCCCACTGCGCGGATGTGCTCGCGCGCAGTTCCAGTGAGATCGACGCGGCCGGACTGCTCCTCGACCGCATCGCGCGCGTCATCGACACCGCGCCGACCATCGGCCGCCAGGACGTGGCGCGCCATCAGCGGGACTGCGCCTTCGCCTCCGAGCTGCTGGTGCGCGCGGTGGACCGGCTCATGAGTGCTTCCGGCACCGCTGGGCACAGCACCGGCTCGCCCCTCCAGCGGCTGTGGCGCGACATTCACACCGCGAGCTCGCACGCGACGCTCCAGTTCGGCACGGCGGCGGCCACCTACGCCCGGGCGGAGCTCACCCCGGGCCACTGAGCCGCACCTGATGCCCCGTCACCGACGAACGAGAAGACCGGAACATGGACTTGGCCACCGACATGCGGCGCTCGGCCGCCGACGCCCGCTGCGCCCGCAGGGCGACCTCACCGTACCTGGAGAAGCTGGAGCGACACGGCTTCGTCGTCCTGGAGCCCGAGGATCCGGATCCGATGCCCCTGGAGGACATCATGGCGCCGCTCGGCGTGGCGGTGTCGTACGAGTTCGGCACGCAGCTCATCCAGGAGCAGCGGCCCGGGACCGACAATTCGCAGTTCCGGACCGGTGCCATACCGATGCACGTCGACGCGCTTCTGAACGCGAACAGGGTCAGCTACATCGGGCTGGAGTGCCTCGAAGCCCCGGACGAGGGCGGCGAGACGCTGATCGCCGGCAGCCGCGCGTTCTTCGCGACGGCTCCCGCGGCCCTCGTGGACACCCTGCGCGGAATCCGGATCGAGTACTGGTCCAGGGTCTCGGGCTTCTACGTGGAGCGGCCCGACGGCAACCCGGTCGTGGCACCGGTGCAGGTGGACCCGGTCACGGGCGGGGACACGCTCTGGGTCGGGCTCGACCATCCGGAGGATCCGGAACGCAACTACGGCGCTGCCGTGGTCGGCCACACCAAGGAGCAGAGTCTCGAACTGTTCGCCGCGCTCGACCGGTCGTTGCGTCTCCCCGAGGTGACGTACGCACACCGGTGGCGACCCGGGCAGGTTCTGGTCATGGACAACCGGCGGGTCCTGCACGCGCGCGAGGCCTACCCCGTCGGCTCCCCCAGAAAGCTGCGGCGCATCTCGGTCAGCTGACGCGCCGGTCCGCCCGGTCGCTGGTTCCGCCCCCTCCAGGAGTCCCCATGTCTGATGTCGCAGCCCTCCCGGTCGTCGAGGCCGGCGAGGACGGTCGCCCCCTTCGCCCCGGCGTCGTGCTGGCCATCCTGCTCAGCTGCCAGTTGTTGATCGTCCTCGACGTCACGGTCATGAACGTCGTGCTGCCACGCATTCGGACCGACCTGAACTTCACTCCGACCGGTCTGCCCTGGGTCCTCGACGCGTACACCCTCGCGTTCGGCGGGCTGTTGCTGGTCAGCGGCCGCGCGGGTGATCTGTTCGGCCGACGGCGGCTGTTCGTCACCGGCGTCGCGCTGTTCACCGCGGCGTCGTTGGCCGGGGGCCTCGCCCAGTCGGCCGGCTGGCTGCTGGCCGCCCGGGTCGCCCAGGGCGCCGGCGCCGCCATGGCCGGACCGAACGCGCTGGCGCTGCTGAACACGGTCTTCACCGAGCCGAGGGCCCGGGTGCGCGCACTGGCGCTGTACTCGGGAATGGCGAGCGCCGGATTCGCGCTCGGCCTGATCCTCGGTGGCCTGTTGGCCCAGTGGTTCGGCTGGCGGGCCGTACTGTTCATCAACGTTCCCCTGGGCGCACCGGCGCTCGTGCTGGCCAGGCGATACCTGCCGGTTCTGCCCAGGCGGGAGGCGCGGTTGGATCTGCTGGGTGCGTTGACCGCGACGGGCGGGGTCGCCGCCCTGGTGTTCGGCCTGATCCGGGCTGCGGTGCATGGATGGGGCGAGGTGACGATCGGTCTCTCGCTCCTCGCGGGCGCCGCGCTGATCGTCGTCTTCCTCCTCGTCGAGAGACGGGCGGTGCAGCCCCTGCTGCCGCTGGTGCTGTTCGCCGACCGCAATCGCGCGGCCGCGTACACCAATGTGTTCGTCGGCTACATGGCGAGCATGTCGATGTTGTTCTTCCTGTCCCTGTACCTGCAGGACGTCCGCCGAGCAGGCCCGCTGGCGACGGGGTTCGCGTTCCTGCCGACAGCCGTCCTGATGTTCGCGATGATCCGGCTGGTGCCACGGCTGTTGCCGCGATTCGGGCCGAAGGCGGTGACCATGACCGGCACCGCGCTGCTGCTCGCCGGGCTCGTCCTGCTGACCCGGCTGACCCCCGGCACCGACTACTTCCCCCTCGTGTTCTCGGCGACCGTGCTGACGGGGTGCGGCACCGGCCTCGGGCTGATGCCGCTGAGCGTGATCGTCATGGCTGACGTGCCGTCCCGCTCGGCGGGGGCCGCCGGCGGGGCGCTGCAGACCGTTCAGCAGACAGGTGTCACGCTCGGCCTGGCGATCCTGACCACGGTGTTCGGGGCGTACTGCCGGGCCGTGACCGGTACGAAGGAAGCCCTCACCGACGGCATCACCGCCGCATTCGCCGGCGCCGCCGTCATGGCCGCGCTGGCGTTGGCGGGGACCTTCGCCTTCCGCTCCTCGAAAGCAGCAGAAGGTGAGGAGCAGCGGCCGCAGGTACGGCGCTTTTCCGGCACGGGCCGGACGGGGGGACGGGGCGCCGCCTAGGCCAGGTCGTCGCGGGTGACCCGGCGGTGCGCGATGCGCCACCCGCCGGGGGTGCGGACCAGGACGTCCTCCATGACGTAGACGTACAGGACCTTGGCCTCACCCCCGCTTTGCGCGAGGCACACCAGGGCCGAGCAGCGGGTGTGCAGCGTCCCGTCCGCCTGGGGATGCACGTCGAGCATGCCGACCCAGTGGTTGATGTGGCTGCCGGCCCGCCGCTGCCGCGCGGCGCCGGCGCGCACGTAGTGGGCGAGCACGTCGCGCACGGGCAACGGCTCGGACGAGGAAGGCAGTTCGAAGACGGCGTCCTCGGTGAAGGTGGCGGCCCAGCGCTCGGTGTCGTGTGTGTCAAGGATCTGCACCTGGTGCCCGTAGAACTGCTGGGCCTCCGCGTACAGGGCGGCGAACTTCTGGCTCTGAAGCGTGCGTTCGGCGGTTCCCGCCAGCTCGACGTTCATGATCTCGGCCTCCGCCTCCATGGAATCCGAACTCGGTACGGAAAGTCTCCGAGGCCCCGCTCGAGCTTCTTTCAAATGCGCCTCAAGTGCTCCTGGCCACGCTGTACACCGCGGGGACACGACTGCCTCGACCCCACGGACGTCGTGATCCCGCAGGCCCCTTGGACATGACCGGTGACCGGTCCCGGCAGCACCACCCATCCCCTCACAATCCGCTCAAGAGCAGGAGTCCGTACGCCCATGGCCACCTTCCTCTCCTCAGTGGGCCGCTTCGCCTTCCGGCGACGCGGCCTCGTGACCCTGCTGTGGCTCGCCGTCCTCGTCGGAGTCGGCGTCGCCGCCTCGTCCGCGCCCGCGCCGCCCGCCGACACGTTCTCCATGCCGGGCACCGAGTCGCAGAAGGCCTTCGATCTGCTCAAGGAGAAGTTCCCGGCGGCCAACGCGAGCGGCGCCACCGCCCGGGTGGTGCTGCGCGCACCGCAGGGCCGCAAGCTGGCCGACCCGGAGGAGAAGGCCGAGGTCGAGGACCTGGTCGCCCGGCTCGGCAAGGCGCCCGGCGTGGTGGCCGTGACCGACCCGTTCAAGGCGAACGCCGTCAGCAGGGACGGCACCACCGGCTACGCGATCGCCACCTACAGGGTCGCCGCCACCAAGCTGGACGACAAGGCGCACAACGCCCTCACCGACGCCCTCGACCACTCCCGCAAGGGCGGCCTGACCGTCGAGGCGGGCGGTGACGCGGTCAAGCTGGACGCGGGCTCGGGCGGCGGCACCGAGGGCGTGGGCATCCTGATCTCCGCCCTCGTCCTGGTCCTCACCTTCGGCTCGATGATCGCCGCGGGCATGCCCCTGGTGACCGCGCTCGTCGGCGTCGCCATCGGCACCTCCGCGATCACCGCGCTCGGCTCCACCCTGGGCCTGTCGAGCACCACCACCACGCTGGCGATGATGCTCGGACTCGCCGTCGGCATCGACTACGCGCTGTTCGTCATCTCCCGCTACCGCTCCGAGCTGTCCGAGGGCCGCGAGCGCCAGGACGCCGCCGCGCGTGCCGTCGGCACCGCCGGCACCGCCGTCGTCTTCGCGGGGCTCACCGTGATCATCGCCCTGGCGGGCCTCGCCGTCGTCAACGTGCCGATGCTCACCAAGATGGGCCTGACCGCGGCCGGCACGGTCGCCGTCGCGGTCCTCGTCGCCCTCACCTTCGTCCCCGCCCTGCTCGGTTTCGCACCGGTCAAGGTCATGCCCCGCGCCGAGCGCAACCGCTTCTACGGCAAGCCGCTGAGCGCCCGTCAGCAGCGCAAGGCGGACAGGCGGGCCGCGCGCGTGAAGCCGAACCTCGGCAGCCGCTGGGCCGCGTTCGTCGTCCGCCGCCCCCTGGCCGTCCTGCTGGTCGGTGTCGCGGGGCTCGGCGCGCTCGCCGTCCCGGCGGCCGACATGCAGCTCGGTCTGCCGAGCGAGGGCACGTACGCCAAGGACACCACCCAGCGCAAGGCGTACGACATGCTGTCCGAGTCCTTCGGGGCCGGTTTCAACGGCCCGCTGACCATCACGGTCCAGGGCACGGACACGGCCGGCGCGGCGGCCCGGGTCGGCAAGCAGCTCGCCGGGCTCAAGAACGTCGCGGTGGTCAGCCCCGCGACCACCAACCCCAAGGGTGACACGGCGATCATCACCGTCGTACCGAAGACCGGCCCTCAGGACCACGCCACCGAGGAACTGGTCCGGACGATCCGCGGCATGAAGGCGGACTTCCGTTCCGCCGACGGCGCCTCCGTCCTGGTCACCGGCCAGACCGCCCTCTACATCGACTTCTCCAAGACCCTCGACGACGCCCTGATGCCCTACCTGGGTCTGGTCGTCGGCCTCGCCTTCCTCCTGCTGATGCTGGCCTTCCGCTCCGTCCTCGTCCCGCTCAAGGCGGCCCTGGGCTTCCTGCTCTCGGTCGGCGCGGCGCTCGGCGCGGTCGTCGCGGTCTTCCAGTGGGGCTGGCTCGCCAGGAGCTTCGGCATCCAGCAGCAGGGCCAGATCATGAGCACGCTGCCCATCTTCATGATCGGCGTGGTCTTCGGTCTCGCGATGGACTACGAGGTCTTCCTCGTCACCCGGATGCGGGAGGCGTACGTCCACGGGGCGAGCCCCTCCGACGCGGTGGTCTCCGGCTTCCGCTACGGCGGCCGGGTCGTCACCGCCGCCGCGATCATCATGACCAGCGTGTTCTCCAGCTTCATCCTGGACACGAACGACTTCGTGAAGATGATGGGCTTCAGCCTCGCCGCCGCCGTCCTCTTCGACGCCTTCGTGGTCCGCATGGCCCTGGTCCCGGCCCTGTTCGCCCTGCTCGGCAAGTCCGCCTGGTGGCTGCCGCGCCGGCTGGACCGGCTGCTGCCGAACATGGACGTGGAGGGCGAGAAGCTCACCCGCTCCCCGGCCACCGCCCCGATCCCCGCTCCTCGTCGGGAGCAGGAGCCCCTCTACACGGCCTGACCGTCCGACCCCTGACCGGCCGGTCCGTGATTCCCCCGTCCGGACCGGCGGGTGGCCACCGTCGGCCCGAGTGCCTCACCGCACCGGGCCGACGGTGGCCGTCTCTTCTGCCGCAGGTCCGTGGACGCCTGCGCCATTCGGGGCAGACCCTGGTCGGTTCACCGGCGCGGCGACGGGCCGGGTTCCGGCTCCTGCCGACTCTCCCGGTACACACGCCGACGTTCTCTCTCCCCCCGGCCGGGCCGAACCGGTCCACCACCTGACTCACCGGGACGCTCCAGGTGGGGGGGCCGATGCCCTTCGGCCCGCTCATGAGACCGGAGCAGGTGGGGACCGCCGACCTCGTCGGCGCCGGCGAACGCACGAGGGCACGGCCGCCCGGCACCGGCGCCATGGTGACGCGTCGGCGGAAGCACCAAAGGTGCCCCCGGCCACGCGCCCCCGGCCGCGGTCCCGCACCGTACGCGAAGGGCGTCGGTGCGTGCGTCTTCCGCACGCACCGACGCCGGTTCAGTGCCTGCCCTCGCCGGTGCCGGGGGGGCACCGGTCAGGCGGTTGCCCGGGACTGGGGCGCGGGCTCGGGGTCCGCCGTCTGTTCGGGGCGTTCCGTCGGCAGGTTGCGGCGGGCCCGCTCGACCGACGGGCCGATCGCCGCCGTGCCGGCCAGGAAGAGGGCGGCCAGGGCCAGCCAGCCCAGCGAGTCGTGGCCGACGACCAGAAAGGCGACCAGGGCGGGCCCGAGGGTGGCCTGGACGACCACGTGCAGGTGGAAGGCGCCCAGATATTCGCCGCGTGCCTGCTCCGGGGCCAGACCGAAGCCGAGGCCGAAGCCGCTGGCCGACTGCCACAGTTCGGCGAGGGTGAACAGCAGGACCGCGGCGAGCGCGATCGCGCCGGTGCCCCAGGATCCGGTGAACCGTCCCGCTGCCAGGGCGGCGCAGGCCAGCACGCTCACCAGCCCCGCCCTGCGGGCCGCGCCGACGGCGCCGTCCAGGTTCTCCGAACCGCGCGCGGCCGCCACCTGGAAGAGGACCACCAGGACCGTGTTGACGGCGAGGATCAACGGGACGACACCGTGCGGGAGATGGGTGTTCCTGACAATCCACAGCGGTATGCCGGCGAGCAGCACGGCGCTGTGCAGGGCGAGCAGACTGGAGGAGCCGATGACGCTGAGGAAGGGCAGGTCGCGCAGGACGCGGAAGGGTTTGCCGCCGTCGGCGGCGGCCCGCGCGTCGGTCGCGGGCAGCTTCAGCACCAGAGCGGACGCCACCAGGAAGGTCAGGCCGTTGCCGAGCGGCAGCAGGCCGAGGGTGTCCTTGCCCAGCGAGATCAGCGCGGCCGCCGCCAGCGCGCCGCCCGAGAAGCCGGCGTTGAACAGGGAGCGCAGCGCCGCACGCGCGGCGACGCGTTCGCCCTCCGGGACCAGTTCGGCGATCAGAGCACCGAAGGCCGGTCCGCAGCCGTATTCCAGCGCGCCGGTCAGGACGACCACCGGGAAGTAGACGGCGGGTGAGTGTACGGCCGGGTAGAGAGCGTAGGCACCGGCCAGGAGCAGCAGGAGGACGGCGAGCAGACGCCGGGCGCCCGTCCTGTCGGCCAGCCGGCCGAAAACGAGGCTCGCTATGAAACCGCTGAGACCGGCGAGCGAGAGGCCGAGGCCGACGACGGTTGCGGGCAGGCCGGCCACGGTGACGAAGTAGACCGCGGAGCCGGCCATGAACAGGCCGTTGCCGAGGCTGTCGACGAAGTGCAGCGCACCGAGCGTCCTGGCCGGTCCGCGCAGTGACGAGAACGTGCGCTGGATGAACGTTTTCACCATGGTGGGTCCCATCGTCGTCGGTCCGTGTGGGTGCGGGGCGGCCTGGTCCGGCCCTCGGCCCTTCGCTCAGGTGCCGTCCGGTGCGGTGGGCGGCAGTCCGGGAATCCAGGTGGGGGCGACCACCACCCCGGTCAGGCCGGGCGAGGCCAGGTGGGTGGCGGCAGCGCGAGACACGTCCGCCGCGGTCAGGGCGCGCAGCCGGTCCTCGTAGCCGGCCAGCCAGCTCGAGGGCAGGCCGCTCGCGAGCACCGCGGCGTACGTCGAGGCCAGTCCGGACCGGGAGGAGCAGGCCATCGCCATGGAACCGACGGCGTAGTTCTGGGCGTTGCGCAGTTCCTGTGCGGTGAAGGCGCCGGCCGCCAGACGTTCCGTCTCCTCGGCGACGAGGGTGAGGGCGCGGACGGCGCCGTCGTGCCGTACGTCGGCCTCCACGGTCAGCACGGCCTGGTGGCCCAGGGGATCGAGGACGGCGCGCGGTGCGTAGGCGAGGCCCTCGCGCTCGCGCAGGACGAGGGTGAGGCGGCTGGCGTAGTAGCCGCCGAGCATGAGCGCGGCCAACTGCAGTGCGGGGTAGTCGTCGTGACCCCGGCCGGGTACCAGGGCGCCCAGGCGGAGAAGGGTCTGCGGGGTGGCGGGGTGAAGCAGGGTGCGGCGCCGGCGGGAGGCGGGCGTCGGCGGCCGGGGTGCGTCACCGGTCGGCGCGCCGGCCTCATCGCGCGGGACACCGCTCGCCCGGGGCAGCAGTGCAGTCGCCTGGGCCAGGAGCTCTTCCACCGGATTCGGACCGACGACGACGCTGCGGCGGCGGCCCGGGAGGGCGCTGTGCAACAGGGTCGCGGTGTGCGGGCCTTCGACGCCGGCCGTCTGGGCGGCGGTCGCCGCATGGCCGTAGGGGTGGGGGCCGTAGGCGGCGGCGAGGAAGCCGGTGCGGGCGAGGAAAGCTGGCGCGGGTTCGGCAGCAGCCAGCCGTCGGGCGACACGGTCGGCAGCCTCGCGCACCCGCCGGCCCTCGTACGGCCGGCCGGCGTCGAGGCAGTCGCGGATCCGGGCGCGGGTGGCGGCGAAGTCGTCGGCGAAGGTGCGTACGGCGACGACAGCCCGGTCGCTGCGCGCCTCCACCCGTACGGTCGCGAGGTCCGCGGCGGCCTCGGTGAGGGCGTCGCGCAGTGCCTCGGCCATCACCTCGACCCGGGTCTGGTGCGGTCCGGGCGCCGACGTCAGCGGGAACAGCAGCCTGGCTTCGGTCAGTTCACCGGTCCCGGCGCGGCGAACGGCCACGGCCGTACCGCGGCCCGTGGTCTGTTCGCTGTGCGCGGGGGCGGTGAAACGGGGGGTGGACGCGGCTTCCGCGGGAGCGGGCGGGGACGCGGCGGGGGCGGTCATGATGCGGCTCCTGTCGCGGCGGGCGTGACCGTGGCGGTGGAGGGTGCTGTCGGGGCCGGGCGGCTGGTGAGCCGGGCGGCGGGGGCCGCCGCGTAGCGGGCGGCCGCGGCGGCCACCTCGGTGTCGGACAGCCGCTGCAGGGCGTCCGGCAGGGCGGCCAGGTGGAGCGGATCGCGATGGACGGCGGCGCCGACGCACAGCCAGGACGCCTGGCTCGCCACGGAGTCCAGCTCCGCGTGCAGCGCGAGGGCAAGCTGTCTGCGGATGCGGGCCAGGGGCTCGGTGAGCCGCACAGTGCCGTCGGCGACGCGGCCGAGGACGGACCGCAGGCACTGTTCGGCCTCCTCGGGCTCGGCGTCCACCGGGTGCGGGAAGTCCACGGCGAACAGCGCGTCTCGGGCGACGTCGAAGGGGTTGCCGGTGCGGTGGGCCCGAGCCCGGAACGCGCCCCAGGTACGCCGGGTGCCGGGGTGGCAGGCGCAGTCGGTGCCCAGTGTGTCCAGCAGCTCGCCGAGCAGCACGGCGGCGAGGTGGGCGTCCGGTTCGGCGGCCGGGTCCGGGGTGCGGAAGCCGAGCGCGGTGCGCGCGGTGCGCGCGATCCGTTCGGGGCGCAGCGCCCAGCGGGGCGCGGTGAGCGGGGCCTCTGGGACGTGGGGGTGAGGTCGGCCGGTGCGTGGGGGCACCGGGGACAGGCGGTGCTCCACCAGGTCGCGGGCGTGCCGGGGGTCGAAGTCGCCGACGAGGGCGAGGTGAACGTTGCCGGGCGCGTAGGAATCCTCGAAGAAGCGGCCCAGTTCGGCGGGACCGAGGTCTTCCAGGGCGTCGATGTCGCCGTATCCGTTGTGCCGGTTCTCCCAGCTGTCGTGCAGCAGGGCGGGCAGGTCGAACAGGACCAGCCCGCCGTGTGGGCGTTGCAGCATGTTGCGGCGTATCTCGGCCTGGACGACGGCGATCTGCGCCGTGACGTGACCGGGGCCGAGGTCGGGGTCGGTGAGCCGGTCGTGCTCGATGCGCAGACCCAGGTCGAGCGCCCCGGCCGGGAGGATGGCGGTGTACTGGGTGTAGTCGGCCGCGGTACGCGCGTTCATGGTGCCGCCGGTGGCGGCCACCGCGTCGGTGAGCGGCCTGCTGCTGGAGGCGCCTTGGGCCAGGACGTGCTCCAGCAGGTGCGCGGCGCCCGCCACCGGCTCGTTGCGGAATCCTGTGCCGACGTGCAGGCAGGTGGCGACGACCTGGCAGCCGGGCAACGGTTGCAGCAGGACGCGCAGGCCGTTGTCGAGGCGCAGGATGGTCGGCTGCGAGGTCATTCGGGCTCCTCGTCCCACAGGGGTGTGTCGGTGCGCAGCACCGAGTACAGAACCTGGTCGTGCCAGCGGCCGGCCCGCCACTGAGCGGATCGCACGGTGCCCTCGCGGGTGAAGCCGGCCTTCTCCAGGGCTCGTTGCTCGGCGACGTTGGCGTGGTCGGTGAAGGCCTGGATGCGTTCGGCCCGTGTGTGGGCGAGGAGGTAGCGGACCAGCCGGCGCTGTGCGGCGGCGCCGGTGCCGCGGCCGCGGGCGGCGGGGAACAGTCCGATGGCGATGGTCCAGCAGGAGGAGGTGTCGGGGCGTCCCCAGGCGGAGGCGAACCACTCGACACGGCCCACGACGGCACCCGAAGCGGTGACGGTGAGCATGCCGCCCTCGCGGCCGAGCAGCCGGTCCTGGGCGAAGCGTTCGCGCAGCCGGTGCGGGGAGGTGAAGCCGAACCACTGGAAGGGACCGGTGCCGTCCTCGGTGGTGAACTCCCGCTCGAAGAGGTCGAGGTCACCGGAAGCAACGGGTCGTAGGGACACGTCGCTGGTCATGGGGTCCGCTCCCTTGCCGTCGGATCGGAGTGCGCCACGCCGAGCTGTCCGGCGGGTACCGAGGACTCGGCGTCCACCACGTCCCGCCAGCCGGGCGGGGGCACCCCCCGGCTCAGGTCACGGTGGTCGGCCAGCCAGCGGCAGGCGAACCGCACCAGGGGGCGCAGCGGTACGGCCCGGCAGAGCGCACCGCCGACGCGTGTGGTGGCGAGCGGGGCGTCCGCGGCTTCGTAGGCGGCACCGATGGCCTCGAAGTCTCCTTCCCACACGAGGAGTTCGGGCACCTCCAGCCAGCGGGTGCCGCCGTGTCCGTCCGGTTCCGGCACCGCCCACAGGCCGGCCCGCCGGCCCGGATAGGCGGTGGCGTACTCGGCGAGGTGGAGGGCGGTGCACTTCTCCCAGGGGGCGCCGAGCAGCAGCACGACGGCGTCGAGGTCCCACAGCCGGCCGAGCGGGCCGTGGGCGGCGAGCCGCCAGGATGCGGGGTGCTCGCGCACGATGTGGTCGGCGAGGGGGCCCTGGGCGGTGAAGGAGACGTGCGGGTGGCCGGAGCGGCGGGCGCCGGGCTGGGTTCTGAGCAGTTCGGGCAGCACGCCCATGGTGCGGGCGACGGGCGTGCGCCGCGGGTCGAACGGGGGCATCTGGGCCGCGATGTCCGGGTCGGCGGCGGCGCGGGCGAGGTCGGGCGCGCGCCAGGTGCGCGGATGGCACAGCTGGGGGGTGAAGGCGGGCATGACGAGGGTGCCCTCGGGGCCGACGGTGTCGCGCAGGGCGAGCAGGACGCTGTGGGCCCCTCCGACGACGTAGCCGAAGGAGCTGAGGGAGGTGTGGGCGATGACGAGGGCGCCGGGGCGGACACCGAGGCCGGCGAGGCCGTCGGCCACCGCGGATCTGGTGACGACGCGACGGCCCGTCATGAGTGCGCCTTCTCGGGGGAGTCGGTGACGGCCGGGGCGAGTTCGTCCGCGGTGGCCGACAGGACCCAGCGGTACCAGGCGCGGATGTTCCCGGGCCGGCTGAGGGGGTGTGCCTCGGAGCGGAAGAACGCGACCTCGCTGCGGACACCCTGGCGGGCGAGCGCGCGATGGGTGCGCAGGGTCTCCGTGGGCGGTACGAGTCCGTCGAGCAGCCCGTGCGAGAGCAGCACCCGGGTGCCGGGCCGAACGGCGCGCGGGGCGAGGCTGTTGAGCTGGTAGAGCGGGCGCCACTCGGTGGGGTCCCCGAACTCGCGTATCCACTGCCAGCCCACGTCGCTGCCCTCGGCGACCTGGGTGAGGTCGAGGGGGGCGGCGTGCGCGACGACCAGGTCGGGATTGAGCGAGTCGGCCGTGGTCAGGGCGAGGTAGCCGCCGAAGCTGCCGCCCATGAGGGCGAGCGGGGAGTCCAGCAGGCCTTCCACGGCGCGGACCGCCTCGACCTGGGCGGCGGCGCTGGCGGCGATTCCGCCGCGCCACTGGCGCCAGCCGGTGCGGATGGCGTCGGGATAGCCGAGGCTCAGCGGTGGTTCGACGAGGACGACGGCGAAGCCGCAGGCGACGAACGGCCACGGGTTCCACCGCCAGGACCATTCGCTCCAGCTCTGGAACGGGCCGCCGTGATAGAAGACGACAGTACCGTGGGGGCGGCCCTGGTCGGGCAGGCACACCCAGCTGGCGACGTCGCCTTCCATGCCGGGGATCCGCTGCGTCCGGTACTCGAGCCGGCCCGGCAGCGGTGACGCCTCGACGGACACGACGTGTTCGCCGGTGCCGGTGTGCAGTCCGGTCACCTCCAGGGCGGGCGGCGTGTCGGCGGCGGAGGTCAGGACGGCGGCCCGGCCGGCGTGGATCCGGGCGTTCATCACCGACGCCCGGGTGGGCACCGGCTTCCAGGTGCCGTGGTCCAGGTCGTGGACGTACAGGCCGCGGCGGGGCCCGGACTCGGCGGTGCACACCAGCCGGCGTGGCCCGTCCCAGCCGACCGGGCGCTGCCACAGGCCGTCCTCGGCTGCCAGCAGGACGGGCTGTCCCAACTCCTCGCCGACGAGGCAGGCGAACTGGGAGATGGGCTCGTTGTCGAGACGCGGTGTGGTCCCGAGGTAGGCGACCTGCCCGTCGGGGCCCTGTACGGGGTAGCAGAGGTCGACGGTGCCGGAGAACAGTTCCCGGGTCGCGTCACCGCCGTCGACGGCCAGGGAAAGCAGTCCGAAGTTGCGTATCCCGTGCCGGTGGTGGCGGTAGGCGCCGAGGAACAGCGTGGCCGATGTGGCCCAGGCCGCCTCGCCGGTGAGAGCGAGGTCCGCGGGGATGTCGGGGGTGAGCCTGCGCGGGGCGGTGCCGTCCAACGGTACGAGGTGGACCTGCCACTCTCCCTGCGGCTGTTTGGCATGGCTGAGCGTCATGTCCGAGCCCTCGGCCCACACGGCGTCGGAGCCTGCCAACAGACCCCCGGGGTGCTCTCCCGGCCCACCGAAGGTGCTGGTGGTCACGGCGATCCAGCCGCCGCCCGGCCGGGAGGCGAGGGCGCCGACCCGTCCCTGGGTGGCCAGCAAAACCTGTTCGGGGCCACCGTCGGCGGGGCGCAGTTCCACCAGGGTGCGCCCGTCGGCCCGGCGGACACACACGTATCCGCCGGGCACAGGCAGGGCCTGGGTTCCCCAGGACAGCGTCCAGGTGGATTCCCAGGTGCCGTCGGGGCGGCGCCGGTAGTGGACGAGGTGCGGGTGCTCGGCGCCGTGCCGGGTGGGGACGTCGACGCGCAGCAGCAGCCCGTCGTCGCCGTGCGCGGCGACCTCCGTGGGGCGCGGCTCCGTGCAGTGCGACTCGGCCAGGGCCATGCCCTCGGCGAGCCTGGTGGCGGTCGGTGCGGTGAGGGTCATCGGGCGACCGCCGGCGCGTGCAGGAGCCGCGCGATCAGGGCGAGGTCGAAAGCGCCGGCCAGCCGGGCGGCCTCCGCGGTGTCACGGAAGCCCCGCTCCAGCGCGCACAGCCGGTACTCGTGGTCCGAGTCGGCCTGCCACAACTGCCGCAGCAGGGCGTGCCGGTGTGCGGTGGGGAACGCCGGTGCGGAGGACGGCAGCAGCAGCTTCAGGCAGCGCTCTTCCAGTTCGTCCATGGTGCTGCCGGCGACGGCCTCGGCAGGCAGGTCCTGGTAGACGAGCCGGCCGGGCGGCAGGCGGAAGGTGCGGGCGAGCAGCCGATCGTCGGCGTCCCAGCCGGCGGTGGCCTCGGTTGCCCGGGCCAGCCGGGCGTAGGGGCGGGTGGCCGGGGCGAACCCGGCCGCACTGAGCAGCCGGCCGGCGGAACCGGTGCGGCCGATGGTGGTGGCGGCCAGACGGAGGGCGTAGGCACGGTGCCGCTCGGGGAAGTCCGCGGCGAACAGTTGCAGGCAGGCCAGGGCGAGCCGGGCACCGATGGCGGAGCCGGGCCTGAGCGGCCGGTGCTCGAAGTCCCATTCCCTGCCGTAGGAGCTGGACCAGACGTCGGCAGTGCCGGGCGCGGCCGGGGACGGCGGGACGGGACCGGCGGCCAGAGTGTCCAGGGCGTGCCGGGCGTCGCGGGTCTTGATGTCGCCGTGCCGGTTCAGGTGGTCCAGGAGCAGTTGCATGGCGTCGCGGTCGGGACCGGCCGCGTGGCGCAGGCCCGCGGCGGAGCGTTCGGTGAAGTGCAGCCGGGCGGCGGCCTCTTCGAGGCGGGCGGCCTGGCCGGTGTCCAGCTCCCCGGCGCGGATCAGTTCGGTGAGTCCGTGCCGGACGGACACCATCGCCTCCGTCAGCCGGCGGGCGCCCGCATGGTCGTCGGCGTGCAGTACGGCGACGTCCGCGTCGGCGACCAGACGTCCGGCACGGGCCTCGGCGTACACCTCTCCCACGCCCTGCATGCCGAATTCGGCCAGTTCGGCGGCGCGCAGCGCGCCCAAGCTGGCGGTACCGACGACGTGCACGCCGCGGGCGAGCTGGGCGAGGATCTCCTTGTGCCGGATGGGCGCGAAGTGCTGGTAGACGCCGTCCACGATCAGTACCTGGTCGCCGGGCCGCAGGCACAGGTCGAAGAGGTCGCCGTGCTTCACGGGCGGCCGGTACTCGAAACAGCCCGCGGGTCGCTGCTGTTCGGGCAGGGTCGGGCCGACGAAGGCGATGCGACGGGGGGTCACGCGAAGCTCCTGCTGCCGAGGGACTGCGGGCGGGGGTGCTGCAGGGCGAGCCCGAGTCCCGGAGCGAAGACCTGGACGACGGCGGGCCACGGCTGCCGTCCCGGGGTGAGGTCCACGGCGATCACCGGCCGGCCGGTGGTGCGGTGCACGGCGGTGACGAGTCCGTCCAGCACCTCGCCGAGTGATGCGGCTGACCGGGTCGCGGAGGGCATCGGTTCGGTGTGCCGGGGCCGGGGCCGGAGCCGGTCCGGTGGGGCGGCCAGGCGGCGGAAGGTCCACTCGGGGATGTCGTCGCGTCCGCCGCTGATGGTGGAGCCCCGGCTCTGGACAGCCTCCAACAGGGCCCGTTCGGCGGCGATCGCGGGGTCGGTGTGACAGCCGGACCCGGCGAAGATCTGCCACATCTCGGGCTGGGTGAGCCAGCAGGTGTACGCCCAGGTACCCGGCACGGACGGGATGCGCTCCAGGGCGACGTCGGCTCCGGCGGCACGGATCCGGGCGACCACCGCACCGAGTCTGTCGCCCACGGTGTCCAGGTCGGTGGCCACCGCGTCGCCCTCGCGCAGCCGGGCGAGGGCGTCTCGTTCGACGGCCTCCAGCAGTCCGTGGAGGGCGGCCTCGACGTGGTCGTTGCCCGAGGCCAGACCGTTGGTGGTGGTGACGAAGGTCGGGGGCTGCCAGCGGGCGGCGGCCCAGCCGCGCAGCCCGACGGCGGCCGACGGGACGAGGGCCGGCACGCCGGAGGCCAGATCCCAGCCCTCGGTCCATTCGAGCACGGTGCGGTCGTCGACCAGCGAGACAGGGTGCAGGGACAGTTCGTCGACCCCGTAGCCCGGGGCCAGCGTGCGGGCGGCGCCGCGGACGGCGCCCGCGGGCCTGGCCTGCTCGGCGACCGCGACCTCGAGGGACTCCATGACGGCCGAGATACGGGCGGCGGTGTGCGAGATGCCCTTGCCGGCGCTGGCGACCAGGGTGGCGGCAGCGGGCCGGATCGCCGTCCACACCGGTACGTCGAGGATGTCGAGGCCGGTGAGATCGGCGACCCGGGTGATGCCGCGGGCGGAAAGCTGCGGCGCGAGGCGGGCCCAGGTGTCGTCGAGGCCGGTGGTACGCAGGGTTCCCTCGATGACGGCTGCGGGCCCCCCGCCGCTCATCCAGGGGGCGCGGCGGGGCACCCGCAGCCCTGTCACCGGTGCTCCCTGCGAAGGGTGACGGCTGCCCGGGTCACGGCGTTCTCGTCGGCGCGGGCGAGGTGGGCGAGCAGGGCCTCGCGCAGCAGCTCGGTGCGCTGCTGGAGGGACTGCCGGTGGTGGTTGTCGTGCAGGTCCCGGAAGGCGGGGTCGCCGAGGAAGCCGGCGAGGAACACCTCGGCGAGGTTCTGCGCGGTGGGCTCCTCGATGGTGATGGCGATGTGGATGGAGTTGCCCTCGCGGGCGGTCGCGTAGTGCGGTGTGCCGTGCGGCATGTACAGCACGTCGCCCGGGCGCAGCGTCAGCTCCATGCGGCGGTCGTCCGGGATCGCGCCCTCGTGCAGGACCGAGTCGCCGGTGGAGGTCTCGTCGATACGCCCCACCACCCAGTCCTTGACGCCGGCGACCTGCAGGATGAAGACGTGCGCACCGTCGTAGTGGGCCTGCATCGCCGTCTTGCCGGGGGGGCTGAGGAAGACGAAGGACTCCAGTCCGCCGCTGAAGTACGGTTCCAGGGCCTTGACGAGGCTGCGGATGCGCGGGTGCCAGTGCTCGGCCTGGTTGAACTTGAAGGTGGCGCCGGCCGCGAAGTCCTCGCGGATCCGCTCGGGCTCGATGTAGCCGGGCAGTTCATGGCCCACGACCCTGCGCTTGCGGGTCATGTCGCTGATCGCGGTGCGTACGCCCTCGTTGAAGATGGTGAAGTAGGGGCGGGACAGCAGGCCGCACTCGACCTCGTCCCACATCTCCTGCTCGGTGACGAGCCGGGTGAGATCGCTGTGCGCGCGCAGCAGGACGGGCTGGTTCGCCCAGTGGTCGCGGAAGAAGACGTCGGTGTCGCCGACCAGGTGCTCCAGACAGGCCGGCATCATGTCGTGCCCGGCGTGCTCCGCCGGTGCGGCCTCACGGATCTCGGTGGTCGTGGTGGTCATCAGCCGATCGCCTCCCGCATCGTCTCGAGCGCCGTACGTGCCCAGCGGTCGCCGTCCAGCGTCTTGGCCCGTTCGGTCAGAGCCGAGCGGACCTCGCTGGTACGCGCCGCGAGCGGACGGGTGTGGAAGTGGTGGACGAGATTGTGTTCGTCGTCCAGGAACCGCCGCAGGAGCGCGTCGACCAGGTCCTCCGGAGTCGGCTCGGTGAGCGTGAACGTCAGGTGGAGGGAGTCGCCGCCGCAGGCGACTGCGTCGTGCGGCCAGCCGTGCGGCAGATACAGCACATCGCCCGGTTCGAGGGTGAAGACGTGGGTGGGCCGTGCGGCGTCGACGTCCAGGCCCGCCGAGGCGCCGACCTGGTCCGGCTCGGCGTACAGGTGCCACTCCTTGCGGCCTTCGAGCTGGATGGCGAGCACGTGGGCGGCGTCCCGGTGGGGGAGCATGCCGCGCGACTCCTCGGGCGTCCAGAAGACGTAGGAGTTGACCGCCACGGGGAGGATCTCCTCCAGCTGCCGCGCGATGTCGCGGGTGGGCCGGTGCCAGTCTCCCACCTGGTTGAGCTTGAGCGAGGCGCCGGCCGTCATGTGGCGGGCGATGGCACGGGGATCGGCGAATCCGGCGACCTTGTGTCCGATCACGTCCCGCTTCGTCGTGTACGACGACACCGTGGGCACCTCACCGTGCTTGAGCAGGGTGAAGTAGGGCCACTTGAGGAGGCTGGCGTCGAGCATGCGCCGGACGGTGTCCGACGTGAGCAGCGCCGAGGGGTCGACGGCCTGCTTCTCGACGCGGTGCGAAGCGCCCCAGGCGTCGTCTCCGAGGAGCCTGCCGGTCAGGGCGGCAGGCAGAGGAGTGGCTGCGGTCATGCGAATGCCAACCTTTCCGGTCCGGTGGCGCCCGGGAGCTGAGTGCTCCCGGGCGGCCCCCTGCTCGTGCTTGTCAGGCCTCGTTGATCTGGCTGAGGACGGTCATGGGGGCGTCCGCGGCCTCCTCGGTGTTGTTGAGGACAGCGGCCTTCTCCGGGTCGAGGACGCCCTCGCCCGCGAGGCGGGACTCAGTGGGCGAAGCGACGGCGTCGGTCTCGTTCAGGGACTGGAAAACGTCGCGCAGAGCCATGCGAAACCTCCTTGTGGGACCACTGCCGTTCAGTGGCCGTTCCTGCAGAAAACACGATCGGCCTCGGAATCCGCCTGGGCGGTCCTCGCAGCCCACTTGAACGCCGCCGACATGTGACGGC
>NZ_JCAJZW010000063.1:0-31515 GCF_059510455.1 Streptomyces sp. NTD91 | reverse complement strand
ACTTGCAGCGGCCGTCGGGGGAGAGTCCGCGCTGGCGGCTGAACTCGGTGAAGGTGACCGGGGTGGACATGACGGCGACGCCGCCCGCGAGGGCGAGGGAGCACTCACCCGCGCGCAGCGCCCGGCAGGCCAGGTGCAGGGCGACCAGGGAGGACGAGCAGGCGGTGTCGACGGTGACGGCCGGGCCCTCCAGGCCGAGGGTGTAGGCGACGCGGCCGGAGGCAATGCTGCCGGCGCTGCCGTTGCCGATGAAGCCCTCGAGGCCGGGCGGCGGTACGTCGAAGCGGGAGCCGTAGTCGTTGTACATGACGCCGACGAACACGCCGGTGGGGCTGCCGCGCAGGCTGCCCGGGGCGAGTCCGGCGCGTTCGAGGGCCTCCCAGGAGATCTCCAGCAGGAGGCGCTGCTGCGGGTCGGTGCCCAGGGCCTCGCGGGGCGACATGCCGAAGAAGTCCGGGTCGAAGTCGGCGGCGTCGTGCAGGAAGCCGCCCTCCCGGGTGGAGCAGGTGCCGGGGTGTTCGGGGTCCGGGTGGTAGAGGGAGTCGACGTCCCAGCCGCGGTCCTCGGGGAACGGGGTGATGGCGTCGCGGCCGTCGGCGACGAGGCGCCACAGGTCCTCGGGGGTGCCCACGCCGCCGGGGTAGCGGCACGCCATGGAGACGATGGCGATCGGCTCGTGGTCCCCGGCCTCCAGCTCGCGCACCCGGTTGGTGGTGCGGTGCAGGTCGGCGGTGACGCGCTTCAGGTATTCACGCAGGCGGTCTTCGCTCACAGCTCGCCCCCCCGGGCTCGGGTCGCGCACCACGGCGGACCCGACCGACGGCAGGCCCGCTGCGCTCGGGACGGTAGACGACACCGGATCTCCTCAGGCTCGGACACCCACGCGGTCCGCATGGCTTTTCGAACACGTCGAACCCGGTCAAGTCTGGGGGCCGCGCACGGCGTCGACGGTGGCTCGACCTCCGACTCTGAAAAATCCCCTAGTTGCCCCGGGCGGGCCCCTCGGGCCGTCGGGACCGGCAAACCCCTAGAGTTCGGCGGCGTTTGTGGCCCCGGCTTCGGGGCTCGTGCTGCCCTGGGGTCGCTTCCGCCCCGCCGCCCGTGCGGACTGCCCTGAAGAGAGGGGTTCTTCCGATGACAGCCGTGCCCGATCCCCCCGGCCCCGAGGTCTCCGCGCCGCCCGAAGTGGGCCTGGACGGCGGGGCGAGCCTGCTGGCCTGGCTGCGGCGGATGCGTGACGAGCAGCCGGTGTGGTGTGATCCGGAGGGCCGCTACCACGTGTTCCGGCACGAGGACGTGCAGCGGATCACCGCCGATCCGGCGGCGTTCTCCTCGGACACGGTGACCCGGCTGTCGAACGGCGAGCGTCAACCGCCCGGCGGCACGCTGCTGTTGCTGGACCCGCCCCGGCACGGCAAGCTGCGCCGGCTGGTGAGCAAGGTGTTCACCGTGAAGATGATCAGCGAGCTGGCGCCGCGGATCACCGAGGTGGCCACGGATCTGCTGGACGGTCTGGCCGGCGCGGACCGCTTCGACCTGGTGGAGGCGTTCGCCAATCCGCTGCCGGTGATCGTGATCTCCTCGATGCTCGGTGTGCCGCCCGCGGACCGCCCGCTGTTCCAGACGTGGGCCGACAACCTGCTGACGGTGAACTGGGAGACGCCCGAGGGCGCGGAGGTCCTCGGCAGGACCGTGCAGGAACTGGACGCCTATCTGCGCGGGCACGTCGCCGAGCGGCGGGCGCGCGAGCACGACGACCTGATGAGCCTGCTGGTGCGGGCGGAGGTCGACGGGGAGCGCCTGAACGACGAGGACGTGGTGAGCTTCGCCGCGCTGCTGCTGCTCGCCGGTCATGTCACCACGGCGGTGCTGCTGGGCAACATGCTGCTGACCCTCGACCAGGAGGAGGGCGAACTGGGCCGGCTGCGCGAGGATCGGGCGCGGGCCGCCCCCTTCACCGAGGAGGTGCTGCGGCTGCGGCCGCCGTTCCTGAAGATCGAGCGGGTGCCGACGGCGCCCGTGGAGATCGCCGGGGAGAAGGTGCCGGAGAACACGATGGTGTACCTCTGGCTGCTGTCCGCCAACCGCGACGAGCGGGTCTTCCCCGAGCCGGACCGTTTCGTGCGGGACCGGCCCAATGCCAAGCAGTTGGCCTTCGGGCACGGCATCCACTACTGCCTGGGCGCCCCGCTGGCCCGTATGGAGGGGCAGATCGCGCTCAATCTGATGCTCGACCGGTACCCCGACATCCGCGTGGACCGCGA
Organism: Streptomyces sp. NTD91; assembly: GCF_059510455.1. Taxonomy (NCBI): domain Bacteria; kingdom Bacillati; phylum Actinomycetota; class Actinomycetes; order Kitasatosporales; family Streptomycetaceae; genus Streptomyces; species Streptomyces sp. NTD91. Next base: position 29,251 of record NZ_JCAJZW010000063.1, on the reverse strand, counting down.
CAGCCGGCTGTCCTATTTCGACAACCGTGTCAACGTCTTCGGCCTTCGGCAGCTGCCGCTGACGGTCCGACGGGTCTGAGCGGCGCACCCGGGCGGACGCAAGCCCCACCAGACGGAGGAGTCCCATGGCCTTCAAGCCGAAACCCCCTGTGATCCCGACCGACCGCACGTGCCCCTTCGACCCCGACCCGCAGTACCGCCGACTGCGGGAGGAAGACCCGATCAGCCCGCTGGCGTTCGACATCGCGCCGGGCCGCAAGGACGGCTGGCTCGTGACCCGGCACGAGCACGTGCGGGCCGTCATGACCGACCCGCGGTTCAGCCACCGGGCCGATCTGCTGGCGCTGGTCGCGTCGCCCCCGTTCGAGGTGGAGAACTACGACCCGAAGCCGTCGCCGCCGGGTTCGTTCGTCCGCATGGACGCGCCCGACCACACCCACTACCGGCGTCTGCTGACCGGCTTCTTCACGGTCCGCAAGATCCAGGAGTACGAGCCGACGCTCGCCGGAATCATCGACGGCGTGCTCGACGAGATGGCCGAGCTGGAGCCGCCGGTGGACCTGCTGCCGGCATTCGTGCAGAAGGTCGTCCACCGGTCGGTGCACTCGGTGATGGGCGTCCCGGAGAAGGACATCGCCGAGTTGGACAGGCACTTCTCGGCGATCATGCGGATCGACTACACGCTGGAGGAGTTCGTCGAGCACAACACGGCCCTGGACCAGACGCTGGCCCGGATCGTGAAGGAGCTGTCCGCCGAGCCCGACGACAAGCTGCTGGGCAAGCTGGTGAAGACCGGGGAGCTGACCGATGAGGAGCTGGCGAACATCGCCTGGATCACCATCGGCGGCGCCCTGGACACCACCCCCAACATGCTGGGTCTCGGCACGTTCGCGCTGCTGCAGCATCCCGAGCAGCTGGAGAAGATCCGCAAGCGGCCGGAGCTGATGGAGCGGGCCGTGGAGGAGCTGCTCCGCTATCTGACGATCTCTCACATGGGCGCCAGCCGAGTGGCGTTGGAGGACGTGGAGATCGGCGGCAGGAAGATCGAGGCCGGGCAGACGGTGGTGCTGTCGCTGCCGGCCGCCAACCGGGACCCGGAGCAGTTCGAGAACCCGGAGGTCTTCGACGTCACCCGGCCCTCGCGCCGGCACCTGGCGTTCGGTTTCGGCATCCACCAGTGCCTGGGCCAGCACCTGGCGCGGGCGACGCTGCGCCTGGGCTACCAGAAGCTGTTCGACCGCTTCCCGGACCTGCGGCTCGCGGTGGAGCCCCGCGAGATCCCGCTGCGCGACAAGGCGATGCACTACGGCGTGTACGCGCTGCCCGTGACCTGGGGCTGACATGCGTGCACGGGCACGCCGGCCCCGTGCACACCCGGGGGCGGTCCCGCAAGGGGCCGCCCCCGGTCCCGTAGGTGCGCTGTCCCGTCGAGTGGTCGTCCAGGTGGGAGAGCCGGGGCCACAGGGTGCGCCACGGTGCGCGCTCGCCCTCGCAGAGCCAGATCGGTGCGCCCCAGTTGAGGTTGTGGACACCCTCGGCGTTGGTGACGGTGCCGCGCCGCTCGACGTGGGTGAAGAAGCGGCGCAGGTAGCGGGCGTCGGCGCCGACGAACACGACGGGCGCGGTGTCGTCGGTGGGACGGGCCAGGTCCGCGTAGCCGCGGTGGCCGCTGTACGGGCGGGGCAGGCCGAGTGCGGGGCCGTACCGGTCGAGGGCGCCCGCCTGGTCGTAGCGGTCGGTGACGATCAGCGCCCGTCGGCGCAGGTCGGGCGGCAGGGCGTGGTGGACGCGGGCCACGGAGGCGGCGAGTTCGGGCCAGCCGACGCTCTCGCGGGCCAGCCGGTCGGAGTTGCGGGCGGTGAGACGGTGCACCGGGTAGACGGGCAGGACCTGTACAGCGAGCGCCGCGGACAGCACGTAGGCGAGGCCGGTCGCCCACAGGCGCGGCCGGGTGCGGCGCAGGCCCTGCAGGGCGGTGGCGCCGGCCGCCCACAGGACGGGGAAGAGCCCGGCGACGTAGTACGGCCGCCCATCGACGCCCAGGTAGCAGGCGCACAGGCCGGCGAAGGTCAGCCCGAGGAAGCGGTGGGGGCGGGCCTCGCGGGCGAACAGCAGCCGCAGCAGTCCCGCACAGAGCAGCACGGCGCCGGCGAGTCCGGCGGCCGACAGGACCGTGGGCAGGAACAGCGACCGCCCGCCCTCGTCGGCGGCGACCTCCTTCGAGATGACGGAGGCCATGGCCAGTTGCGGCCAGCCGTGGCGGGCCTGCCACAGCAGCCCGGGTACGGCGGTGAGCAGCGCGCCGGCCGCCGAAGCCCACAGCAGGGGCCGTAGCAGCAGGGCGCGCGGGCCCGCGAGCAGCAGCGCCACCGCGAGGACCGCCCAGAAGCCGGCGCTGAGGAACTTGACCTGGAGGGACACGGCGGCGGTGAGGCCGAGCAACGGCAGCAGCCGGTCGCGCCGGGTGCGGACCCAGCGCACCAGCAGCCAGGTCGTGACGGTCGTCAGGAAGATGTCAAAAGTGGCGGTGATGAGCAGGTGGCCCATCTGCAGCATCACCGGCGAGACGGCGTACGCGCCCGCGGCGGCCGTCTGGGCGGCCCGGCGTCCGCCCAGTTCCCGGGTGATCAGGGCGGTGAGCAGCGCGCCGAGCGCGGTCGCGGCGGCGGCCGGCGCACGCAGCCACAGCAGGGAGCCCGGCGCGATCCTGTCGATGGCGTGGGCGAGCAGGGGCAGCAACGGCGGCTGGTCGGCGTACCCCCAGGCGGGGTGCCGGCCGGCGGCGAGGAAGTACAGCTCGTCGCTGAAGTACCCGAACCGGCGCGCGGTGAGCAGCAGCAGCGCGGCGGTCGCGGCGGCGACGACGCTCACCGGCAGCAGGGCGAACGGGGGCAGGCGCTGCGGTGGGGTGTGGGGGGCCTGAGTCCGGGCGGCGGTCCCGGAACGGCCGGGCCCGGCGTCGGGAGGGACGGCCTGGTCCCGGTCGGTGGGGGGCATCGTGACGTCCTCGATCCTGTGCGGTGGTGGGTGGGGGGTCTGGGGTGGGCGGTCGTCCACGCGAGGGTCGCGCTCGAAGCCGCGGCATCAGCGGCCCCCGCGCGCCGGCCGTCCCGGCCCGAAGCCACCGTGCCAGCGCTCCCCGCCCCCGCACAGCGGCCGTTCCGGCCGAAGCCCGGGGAGACGGCACCGTCGCGGTGGCGGCGTGGGGCGCGGGGCCCGGTCGGCGCCGGGGTAAGGGCGCGAGCCGCACGGAGACTGTGGGCTCGCGGTCACCGTGACGGCGGGCGCCGCACGGACCCCGGCGCTCGCGGTGACCGTGAAGGTCCCGGTCGGCCGGAGTGGCGTCGCTCAGCGCCGGAGGCCGGTCGCGGGCGTGCACGGGACGAACGTACGGAAGGGGGTGGGTGCGAGAACGGGGTGTTCCCTTTCCGTGGGCCGGAGTGCGGGCGATTCCCTAGTCTTCGGCGGCGGCGATGGCCTCTCCGGCGCGGCCTGTGCTGGGCTGGGTCGCGCACCGCACCGCCCGAGATGCGGCACCTGCCGCCGTCCCTGCCCGGCCGCCGCGCGCAGCCGGCGGGGGCGGACGCGGGGGCCGGGCCGCCACCCTCCCGGCCCGGCCCCCGGCCCGGCTCCCCAGCCTCCTCACAACCGATCCCCCCAACCTGATCACGGAGAGACGACAGTCGAGTGATGGACCATCAGTTCATGTGCGGCGGAGCCGGCACACGGCTTCGCCGGCCCAGGCAGGACGCGTCATGACGGCGCCGGCGATCGTCGCGGACGGCGTACGCAAGCGGTACGGGGACATCCAGGCCGTCGACGGGGTCTCCCTGCGCATCGAGACGGGCGAGTTCTACGGCATCCTCGGCCCCAACGGGGCGGGCAAGACGACCACGCTGGAGATCCTGGAGGGCGTCCGCGAGCCCGACGAGGGCCGGATCGAGCTGTTCGGGCAGAGCCCCTGGCCGCGCAACCTGGGCCTGCTGACGCGGATCGGCGTGCAGTTCCAGGCCTCGTCGTTCCTGGACAAGCTGACGACGCGGGAGACGATCCGGCTGTTCGCGTCGTTCTACCGGGTCGGCGCGCGGCAGGCCGACGCGATGCTGGAGCGGGTCGGGCTGACCGAGTTCGGCCGGGTGCCCGCGGACAAGCTCTCGGGCGGGCAGGCGCAGCGTCTGTCCATCGCCTGCGGTCTGGTGCATGACCCGGAGATCGTCTTCCTGGACGAGCCGACGGCCGGCCTGGACCCGCAGGCCCGCCGCAATCTGTGGGACCTGCTGCGGGACGTCAACGAGGAGGGCCGCACGGTCGTCCTCACCACGCACTACCTCGACGAGGCGGAGGTCCTGTGCGACCGGGTGTCCGTGATGGAGCGCGGCAAGGTGCTGCGGACCGGCGCCCCCGCGGCGCTCGTGCGTGAACTCGACAACATGGTGCGGGTGAGCGTGGAGTCCGGGCTCGTCCCACCGGACGCGCTGCGGGAGCTGCTGAAGACCACCGGGGTGGCCGACGCCACCGTGGAGGACGACGGGGTGCTGCTGACGGTCGCGACCGTCACGCCGGGACCGGTGCTGTCCGTCCTGGCCGACCGGAACGCCCTGCGCGGCCTGGAGGTACGCGGCGCCACCCTGGAGGACGTGTTCCTCCAGCTGACCGGACGGGAGTACCGCTCGTGAGCATCGAGGAGACCACCCCGCGGACCGCGGGGACGACGGCGGGCGAGAAAGGCAGGGACCCCGGACCCGGGGACGCCGGGAAGGGCGCCGAGGTCCCGAAGGGCGCCCGCGGCGGTTCCGGGAAGGACCGGCTCAACCCGGTACGGGAGTTGTCCCGGACGATGATCCTGAGCGTGCTGCGCGACAAGGGCACGATCTTCTTCCTGCTGATCTTCCCGATCCTGTTCCTGCTGCTGTTCGGCACGCTGTTCAAGAGCGACGGCGCCGCGCACATCAAGGTCGCCCAGGTCGGCCCGGTGAAGGTGCTCGACTCGCTCACCGCCGGCCAGCGCGGCCAGCTGGCCAAGGCCGCCACCGTCACCAAGGTGAGCGACGAGAAGTCGGCGCTGGCGAAGGTCCGCAAGGGCGGCTACGACGCGCTGGTGGAGCAGCACGGCGGGACCGTCGTCCTGCGCTACAGCGCCGCCGACTCCGTCAAGGGAGCCTCCGCCCGTGCCACGCTCAACGCGGTGCTGGAGCAGGCGAACCTCGCCGCCACCGGCAAGCCGCCGACGTACACGCTGAGGGCGAGTCAGGTCGAGGACGAGTCGGTCAAGCCGATCCAGTACCTGACGCCGGGCCTGATGGGCTGGGCCATCGCCTCCAGCTCGGTGTTCAGCACGGCGCTGACTCTGGTGACGCTGCGCCGGAAGAAGATCCTGCAGCGTATGCGGCTGTCGCCGATCCGCACCTGGGAGGTGGTGGCCGCACGTGTCTCCATGACCACGCTGCTGGCGCTCACGCAGACCGCGTTGTTCCTGCTCGTGGCGACGCTGCCGTACTTCGGGCTGCGGCTGACCGGTGAGTGGTGGCTGGTGATCCCGCTGGTGATGTGCGGCACGCTGGCGCTGATGTCGCTGGGTCTGCTCATCGGCTCGCTCACCCGCACCGAGGAGTCCGCGGGCGGTCTGGCGCAGCTGCTGGTGCTGCCGATGTCGTTCCTGTCCGGCTCGTTCTTCTCGCTGGACAACGCCCCGGGATGGGTCAGGGCCGTCTCGTACATGATGCCGCTGCGCTATCTCGTCAAGGGCAGCGAGGCGGTGCTCAGCCGGGGCGGCGGCCTGTCGGACGCCCTGCCGACGATGGGCGGCATGCTCGCCTTCACGGCGGTCGTGACCGCGCTGACGCTGCGGTTCTTCCGCTGGAACGAGACGTGACCCGCTGAGGGACACGCGCGAGGGGCCCTTCGCCGGTGCACGGCGAGGGGCCCCTCGGTCTTCGTCGTGGAAGATCTCAACTCCTCCCGCGCTGCCAGCCGTCGACGTGCAGGACGTCTTCCAGGGGCAGGCGGGGTCCCGGGCGGAAGGCGTCGCGCAGGGGGTGCGCGGTCGGGAGGAGGGCGCCCTGCCGGACGGTGCGGGGCAGGCCCAGGAGGTCGGCGACCTCGCGTTCGCGGTCCAGGTGGACCGCCGTCCACGCGGTGACCAGGCCGCGGCTGCGGGCGGCGAGCGCGTAGCTCCACGCGGCGGGCAGCAGCGACGCCCACAGGCCCGCCTGGTTGCCCTCGGGCAGCCGGCCGTCGGGCACCTCGATGCACGGGATCACGAGGACGGGCACACGGTGCAGCCGCTCGGCCAGCAGCCGGGCGCCCGACATCACCGAGCGTGTCTCCGCGGGCAGTTCGGACAGGCGCTCCAGAGTCTCGGCGTTGCGGTCGTGGAACGCGGCCCGGTACACCGCGGCGACGGCCGCGCGGATCGCGGGGTCGGTGAGGACGATCCAGCGCCAGTTCTGGCGGTTGTTTCCGTTGGGCGCCTGCAGGGCGATCCGCAGGCAGGCCTCGACCAGTTCCGGGTCCACGGGACGGTCCAGGTCGAGTCCGCGCCGGACGCTGCGCGTGGTGGTGAGCACGTCGTCGGCGGTGAGGGGCAGGGTCCCGGTCACGGCAGGAGCACCGCCCGGGCGAAGAGGGCGAGGTACGTGGCGACGACGAAGCCCATCGCCATCGGCACCGGCCAGGCGCCGCGTCCGGCGGTCAGGAAGCGCCGGGCGCCCCAGGCGGGCAGGAGGGCCGCGAGGCAGGGCAGGAGGGCGAGCGGGCCGCTCGGCGCGAGCAGCAGCAGCTCGCAGCCGACGGCCACGGCGGCGCAGGCCACGGCGGCGGCGGCGCTGCGCCGGGGGCCGAGGTCCGCGGAGTACAGGCGGGCGCCGGGCGGTGCCTCCCAGGCGGTCTTGCGGGCGAACTCGAAGTGCAGGAACACACCGGCGCACAGGGCCAGCAGCACGGGTCCGCGCCAGTCGGCGTGGACCGTCCCGGCGGCCACGAGCGAGCCGTACACGTAAGCGCCGAGGAGCACCTGCACGGGGCAGGTGACGGCCAGGTTCAGCAACTGGCGGTCGCGGACGGCGGGCAAGAGCCGTTCCAGGAGGGCGAGGAACAGGCCGTGGGCGAGGGCCGTGAGGATCAGCAGGGCGGCCGTGGCCGACAGGGCGGCGTTCAGGCCGGTGACCAGCGCGGTGATCACGGCCATGGCGCCGCGCAGTTCGCCCGTGGTGATGGCGCCGGTGACCAGCGGCCGGTCGGGGTGGTGCACGCGGTCGTAGGCGAGGTCCTTCTGCTCGTCGAGCATGCGCAGGAACAGCAGCGCCAGGACGACGCTGACGACCCGCAGCCAGGTGGCGCCGGTGGGCCGCCAGGTCGTGCCGGTCGCGGCCACCGCCGAGCTCTCCAGGGCGAGCACCCACAGCAGGCCGTAGGTGGCGTAGACGTGCGGCCGGAACATGCGCAGCACGAACCGGCCGAGTCTGGCCGGGACTTGGGGGACGGCGACGGTGGTCACTGCGGGCAGTCTCTCCGTTCTGAACGCGGGTCGGGAAGGGGCCGTGGCGGGGCTCATACGGCGCCGTGTGCGGCCGGTGCGGCGAGGACGCCGACAGCCGGGCCGGCCGGGTCCGGGCCGGCGAGCCGCAGCCGGGCCTCGACGGCCAGGGCGCCGGGCTGGTGGAGGGAGCACTCGATGTCGCCGCCGGGCAGCACCGGGCCCGTACGGCACTCCAGCGGCAGGTCCATCTCGGCGAAGCAGCGGAACCGCGCCGCCAGGCCGACCGGCGGCGCGGTGGGCGCGGGCAGGGCGCCGGCGTCGACGGCGGCGGTCAGGGCGAGCTGACGCAGCGCCTCCAGTTCCAGCATGCCGGGCACGTGGTCGACCCAGTGGTCGTACAGGGCGGGGTGGCCGGTGTCGGGGACCAGGCGGGCCGTGCGGGTGCCGTCGGGGCCGGTGCGCGGCGCGGAGATGACCGCGTTGGCGGGGTCGCGGCGGCCGACGCGGGCCGGTTCGACGCGGCGTCCGGGCAGGGCGACGGGCGTCTCGGGCAGGCCGAGCGCGCCGCGCTGCCCGGCGCGCAGGCGGGTCCAGGCGCGCGGGGGCATCCAGGAGTAGTCGATGCGGGCGAGCAGGGCCTCCTGGCCGCCGATGGTCATGCCGAACCGCAGCCGCAGCCCGGTGACCCCGGCCCGGTTGCGGAACCGGTGTTCGATGTGCGTGGCGATGACCGCCTCGGTGGGGTGGTCGCCGCAGGCGAGGGCGGCGGGGTCCGGCACCTCGAACTCGACCGTGCGCAGCAGGAATTTGTGGCCCAGGGGCACGTCGAGGTAGCGGTGGGCGACCACGAAGATGCCCTGCCGGCACGCCTCCAGCAGCAGCATCGGGTCGTGGCGGGCGCGGTCGCCGAGAGTGTCGTGGTAGAAGGCGTGGCGGCGGGGCAGCTGCGCGGCGAGAAGCATGTCGTCCTCGCCGTGGCGTTCGGCGTCGGTGAGGAACACCTCGGCGACCGCGGCGCGGTGCACGAGTTCCCTGGGGAGGGTCCGGGTGTACGGCACGGTGGCGCTCCTCAGGCGTGCCGGGCGCGCAGGGCGTCCAAATGGCGGTGCCAGGTGTCGGCGTCGGCCCCGTCCAGCACGGGGGCGCGGCCGGGCACCCGCATGGGGAGCACCGTGGAGCCGACGATCACGGCGTCCCACGGGTCGAGGTCGACGCCCCGCTCCCACGCGGTCTCCAGCAGGGCGCGCGGGGCGGCGTCGCCGGGGGCGGCGCCGAGGTGCCGGGACACCGAGTCGCGCAACCGCTCCACGGCGGGCTCGAAGTCGAGGTCGCGCGGCTTGGTGGCGGCGTAGAGCCGGCCGGTGAGCTCCAGGGCGTGCGCGCTGCGGTCCTCGCCGGCGAGCGCGGAGCGGAACAGTTCCTCGCGTGCGGCGTCGTCGAAGTGGACGGCCAGCTCGCGCAGCACGTCGGCTGGTTCGTCGGGGGTGTGCACCAGGTTCAGCAGGTAGCTGTAGCGGCCGAGGAGGTGGCGCAGCTGGCCGGGTTGGCGGGCGTCGGGGTCGGTGGGGCCCTTGAGCCAGGTCAGTTCGACGGACGCGGGGACGTGCTGCTCGTCCTCGGGGCGGACGAGCAGCACCAGGGCGTCGGCGTCCTCCAGGGACAGCGCGGCGAGCCGCCTGCGGTGGGGGGTGGCGAGGTTCCACTGGAAGTACCACAGGGAGCGGATCATGGTGCGGGTCAGCCGGGTCACGGCGGCGCCGACGATGCGGTAGCGCTGCTCGGCCAGCCAGTCGACGGCGGCCTCCAGCCTGCGCGCCACGACGGCGTCGGGCTTCAGCAGCAGCGCGGCGTGCCGGTGGGCGAAGCCGGTGACGTCGTCGGTGAGGGCGGCGAGCTGGTCGTGGCTCTCCTGGAAGTAGGTGTCCGCGCCGTACAGCCGCTGCTTGGCGGGGTGGCAGGTGAGCAGCGGCGAGACGGGTATGCCGTGCGCGGGTTCGGTGGGGTGGGCGGGGTTCATCGGTGGGTGCTCCCGTCGGTTCGGTCGGCGATCTGCTCGGCGGCCGGGGACCGGTCCGGCCCGAGGTAGCCGGTCGTGAGGCAGTCGTCGAGGAGGCGGCGCAGGTACGGCCGTGCCCCGGTGGCCGCGGGCCGGCGCACGAACGCGGCGGCCCGGGTGTCGTCGAAGTGCACGCGGCGCCGGAAGTAGGTCTCGTACAGGGCGATGACGCGGTCGTAGTAGGGGCGTTCGCGGTCGGTGAGGGCGCCGGCGGAGAACGCGGACGGCGGCACGAACCGCGGCACGTGGAACGACGGGTACTCGGCGAGGACGTCGGAGAAGTCCCGCAGGGTCAGCGTGTGGCCGACGGCGTGCAGGGTGCGGCCCTCGGCCTCCTCGAACCGGGTGGTGGCGTCGGTGACCAGGTCGGCGACGTGGTCGACCGGGACGAGGTCGAGGAGGGCGTCGTAGTGGCCGGGCACGGTGCGCACCAGGCCCCGGGTGAGGACACGCAGCACGGGATAGATGGTCTTGCGGTCGCGGGCGTGGCCGGTGCGGGTGGCGCCGGTGACGATGCTGGGGCGGACCACGGCCACGGGCAGGCCGTCCGCCGCGGCCTTGCGGACCAGGGTCTCGGCGGTCAGTTTGCTCTTCTCGTAGCCGTTGCCCGGGCGCTGGCCGACGTCGAGTTCGTCCTCGCGGGCGACGCCGTCGCGTTCCCCGCACACGTAGGCGGTGCTGACGTGCACCAGCGGCGTGCGGTGGGCGAGGGCCACGCCGAGGACGTGGCGGGTGCCGGCCACGTTGATGGTCTCGTACCGGTCGTCGGACAGGCCGAAGTCGGTGACGGCGGCGCAGTGCACGATCCGGTCGGCGCCCGCAACGAGCCGGCGGTCCTCCGCGCTCAGCCCGAGGCCGGGGCGGGTGATGTCCCCGGCCACCGGGGTCAGGGTGCCGCGGCCGGGGGTGAGCCTGCGGCCGTTGTTGCGGACGAGGTCGGCGGTGCGGTGCACCAGCGGCAGCACGGTGTGCCCGGCAGCGGTGAGCCGCACGGTCACCTCCGCACCCACGAATCCACTGGCACCGGTCACCAACACGGTCATGGGATCGGACATCTGGGGCTCCTCAGGGGGGGACGGGTCGGGTGGGGACGTGGTGGGAGGGGTGGTTCGGGCGGTGGGGGCGGCGTTGGGAGGCGGTGGGGAGGTGGTGGGGTGGGCGGTCGGGAAGCGGTGGGTCCGGCCGGGTGGCAGCGTTCGGGGCGCCGGGTGGGCCGTGCGGGGCCGGGCCGGTGCGGGAAGGGATGCCGACGCAAGGCGGAAACCGCCGGCCGAGTTGACGGAGCCCGCGGTGGTGGCTCCCGAGCGAGACCCAGCCCAGCGGGGCACTACTCTCCGGCCGAACGCGGTCACCGCGCGGAGCGGACCCGGCGGGACACCGCCGCCCACGGGCCGACGACGAACTCACGGGCCGGAGTCCCCTGCACGGCCCGCGAGCCGGACGCTCCACGGCGGTGCGCGATCGCCGCGCAAGCCGATCCTGGCGATGAGCGCGGGGACGCACCGTCACAGCCGGGAACATCGCCCGTGCCTCACAGCGGCGTCGCCTGGTGGGGCTGGGCGCCGTTGCCGGCCAGGAGGTCGCGGGCCTCCTCGATGGGGAGTTCGGCGTCGAGGTGGGCGCCGATGCGGAGCCAGTCGTAGCCGAGTTCGAGGGTGGCCCGCCAGGTGTCGGCGGATTCGAAGGACAGCGGGAAGGAGTCGGCGCCGACGGCGCCGCGCACCAGGCCGATGAACGAGCGCAGGTCCGTGAGGAGCGTGGCGCCCTGGCCGGGTGCGTCCACCGTGCGCCGCAGGAGTCTCCCGGCGCCCTCCCCGATGGGCCCGGCGGCGGACGGCTGGAGCAGGTCGAGGCGGCGGACGAGGTCGGAGTCGGCGGGCAGCGGGTTGACGCCGTGGGCGCTGAACAGGCCGCGCAGCGCGGCGTGCACGGCGCGCCGGGCGGTGAGTTCGGCGACCCGCCACTGGCCGCGCTGCAGGGCGCCGGTCAGGTCCTCGACGGCGTTCTCGACGACGACGTTGGACCAGACGAGGGCCATCGCGGCGGCGGCGAAGCGGCCGGCCGGAAGAGGCATCAGGTCGACGGCGCGGGGCCCGGCGACGGCCGCGCCGCGCACGGAGAGCACCGGGCGCGCGGTGGACGGCGGCGGGGTGACGGGGCCGGGCGGCGCGGCGAGCGGCAGCGACGGGGTGATGGTGCCGCCGCCCTTCCAGGCGAGGCGGATCAGCCCGTAGCGCAGGAACGTGGCGAGCAGTGCGCCCGGGTCGGCGACGCCGCTGCCGGCGGTCGTGGCGAGCACCTGGGGCAGCGGCCGGCCGAGGACGAGACAGCGCCAGACCTCCGCGGCGTCGGCGCCGAGGGCGAACACGTCGCGCCGTCCGCGCAGGACGTGGACGCGGTCGCCGGTCTGCCAGGTGGTGACGCCGTGGACGCGCTCGACGGTGATCCGCTCGGGCTGCCAGGGCACGCCGGTGAGTCCGAGGTCCGCGGCGAAGGCGAGGGCGGCGGTCAGGTGGGTGCGGGCGGCGTCGGGATCGCCGGGCGCGGGGGCGGCGGCGTCCAGCTGCCAGTAGCGGTCGCGCACGCCGGCGCGGCCGGCGCGGTCGAGCTGCATGGACAGCCACTTGGGTTCGAGGTAGGTCTCGCCGAGGCGGGCCGCCCAGGACTTGACGGTCTGCACCAGGCCCGCGCGGGTCCAGTCGACGGCCTCGTCGCTCTCGCCGAGGCACAACAGCGCGACGGCGTGCCGCAGGGACTGGCGGGCGCGGTGGGCCCACCAGTCGGCGGTGATCTCCCGGAACCGCTCGACGGGCAGCAGCGCCTTGACCTCGTCGATGAGGGCGTGGCCGCGCAGCGGGTGGCTGTGCAGCAGCCGCTGGCAGCGGTTGAGGAGGTCCTCGGAGAGCCGCCCGGGCCGTGTGGCGCCCTCCTGCGCCGCGCGGAACTGCGCGGCGAGCTGACGCACCGACCGGGTGCGGATCTCGACGCGCCGGCCGTCCACGAACAGCAGCGACGGCATGGTCGGCAGGTCGTCGTCGGAGCGGCCGACGAGCAGGAAGTCGATGTCGGAGGAGGGGTTGCCGAACCCTTCCGCGATGGAGCCCTCCAGGGTGACGGCCCACTCGGCGCCGCGGGGCAGTTCGGCGAGGGACTTGTCGAGCAGGTCCTGCAGCTGGTCCTCGGTGAGGATCACGGGTGTGTCTCCGTTCGGGGGGTGTCCTCGGCGGTGGGCGCGGCGTCGTCGTCCGGCGGGTCGGCGAGTACGGTGACCGTCCCCGCGGCGCCGTCGACGCGCAGCCGGCTGCCGCCGCGTATCTCGGTGGTCGCGCCCTTGGCCTGGACGACGGTGGGGATGCCCAACTCCCGGGCGACCACAGCGACGTGGGTGAGGGGGCTGCCGCGTTCGATGACGAGGGCGGCGGCCGAGGGCAGCGCGGCCACCCAGCCGGGGTCGGTGCGGTAGGTGATCAGGATGCCGCCGCCGATGTCGCGGGGGGTGTCGGTGACGACGGCGGGTCCCTCGGCGACGCCGGGGCAGCAGGGGGTGCCGCGCAGTTCGCGGGCGCCGCTGCGGGCGGCCGGGCCGCCGGCCCAGCCGGCCCGTTCCAGGTTGCCCGACCAGTAGGGGGCGCCGCGGGTGGTGAAGCGGGACGGGGCGTGCAGCTCGCGGTCGGCGGCCTGCTGCCTGCGGCGCACCGCGACGAGGTCCCGCAGCTCGGTGTGGACGATCATGCCCTCGTAGGCGCCCTTGATCTCGTCGAGGCGCAGCAGGAACACATCGTCCCAGGCGTCGAGGGCACCGGCGCGCGCCAGGTCGCGGCCCAGGGCGCGCAGCATGCGCTTGGCCGCTCCGAAGGCGCGGGTTCGGCAGAACCGGAGCCGTTCGCGGTCGGTGAGCGCGGCCCGGGCCTTGGCGCGCACCCGCTCGTACACGAAGCGGCGCGGGCCGCGCAGGTGTTCGTCGAGGTAAGCGTCGGCCTCGCCACCGCGCTCCTGGGGGCCGGCCTCGCCCGTCTCGGGCAGGGCGTCGCGCAGCAGGGTGAACAGCCCGGCCGGGCTCTCGTACAGGTCGGGGACCTCGAGCTTGAGTTCGTCGGGGCTGCGGTATCCGTAGTCGGCGATGTACGCGTCGACGGCGGTGAGGAAGCCGGTGTGGCCGTCGTCGCGCAGCGCCTGGTACGCCGCGTCGTCCGGGGTGCGCTGCAGCAGGTCCAGGATGTCGGCGTCGGCGCGGGCGCGGGCGGCCAACTCGCGCAGCGCCCAGGCGGGTTCGGCGGACTCCACGGCGCCGCCGGGGGCGGCCGCGGCCCAGGTGAACCACTCGGGGGCGGCGGGCAGCCAGCGACGGGTGAGCAGGGCGAGCAGGCCCACGGAGAGCAGGATCGTCGCGTCCAGGGCCTGCACGGGGCCCCATTTCTCGATGAGTTCCCGCTGGAGCCTGCGGAATCGGCGATAGGTCTCGTCGCCGGGCAGGGCGTCGTAGTCGACCTTGTTGAAGACCGCGTACGCCCGGTAGAAATCGCGGTGGAAGGTCTCCACGGATTTCCCGATGGTGAAAAACCGCCAGGCGAAGAGGACGGTGCGGGCCAGGCGGAAGAGACGGCCGCGCAGTCCGGGCCGGGGTGTGAACGGGTGGAGGGTGTCGGCGAGTTCGTCGGAAATGCTCTCGGCGACGCCGAGGGATTTCTCCAGCACGCGCCGGTTGAGCGGGTACAGCGGGGCCAGGCGCACCATGCGGTACCAGTGGAGCAGGTTGTAGTAGACCCGTCCGTGGATGTGGCCGAGCAGGTGCGGGGTCCATTCCCGCACCTCGCGCAGTCGCTCGCCGCGGACGCCGAGGGCGCGGGCGTAGCTCTCGTACACCTTGGCGTAGGTGTCGGCGGCGAAGGTGTAGGTGAGGGGGGAGACGACGCCGCTGAAGCTCTCGATGATGTTGGAGTTGTCCCAGATCCGCAGCTCGCCCTCGGGTTCGGGCTCGGGGCCGGCGTGCGGGGCGAGGGCGGTGACGGGGCGGCTCTGCAGGATCCACAGCGTGCCGTCGGCGATGGCCCACTCGATGTCCTGGGGGGCGCCGTAGTGCGCGGTGATGCGGACCCCGGCCTCGTGCAGGCGGGCGAGGTCGTCGTCGGTCAGGGACAGGGCGGCGCGGTCCTCGTCGGCGACGGGCGAGACCTGGCAGCCGGAGTCGGATCCGGAGTCGTACCGCTCCTGCTTGTCTCCGACGACCGTGCTCAGCGTCTGTCCGGTGACGGCGTCGAGGACGACGGTGTCCGCGTCGACGGCCCCGGAGACCAGCCCCTCGCCCAGCCCGAACACGGCGCTGACCACATGGCGGTCGGTGCGGCCGGTCGTCGGGTCGGCGGTGAACAGCACGCCGCTGCGCTCGGCGGCGATCATGCGCTGGACGACGACGGCGACGCCGCCGGTGCCGGGCAGCAGTCCGCGCTGCGCGCGGTAGAGCAGGGAACGCGCGGAGAAGGCGGAGGCCCAGCAGCGGCGGACCCGGTCGGTGACGGCGTCGACGCCGCGGACGCCGAGGAAGCTGTCGAACTGCCCAGCGAAAGAGTGCAGTTCGCCGTCCTCCTCGGCGCCCGAGGAGCGTACGGCGACCGTGCCGCCGCCCGCCTCCCGGTGAGCGAGGGCGATCGCGTCGGCGATGCGGGCGCCGAGCGGCGCGGTCTCGATCAGGCGGGCGATCTCCTGCGCGACCTGCTCGGCCCTCGTCTCCCAGCCGTCGGCGAGCAGCCGCGTCAGCTGCTCGTCCAGTCCGCTGTCGTGGCAGAATTCCTGGAATGCGTCCACGCCGAGGATGGACCACGTCGGCACGGGAAATCCGGACGCGGTGAGAGTGTGGAGGTTTCTTCCCTTTCCGCCGGCGTGCCGGGCGACCAGGGCGGTGTCACTGGATGACGTCAGGACCTGCAGGGTCCGCTGTGCGGATCCCGTGGTGAGCGACAACTCGCTTTCCTTTCCAAGGTGTTACTCAACCCGGCCCGAATGTTTCACGGTGCGGCCGGACGAAACAACTCACGGGCTCTCCGTGGTGGCATTTCGGTCGTGGTAGCGATTTCAAATTCCGGCTGTTTTCCGCCCGTCGAGGACGACCGGGAGGGACGCGTGGCCACGCAGGACGATCCGGTCGCGGCGGGTCGGCGCGGTGCCGGGAGCGGGTGCGAGGCCCGGAAAGCGCCCCGGCAACCGGCCGAAAGCCACGCTCGCCTCCGGCCGGGCCAGCAGGGCGCCGAGGCAGTAGTGCGCTCCCCCGCCGAAGCCGAGCGGCCGGATGTCGTCGCGGGTGGGTCGAAGCGGTCGAGGTCGGGATGGCGGGCCGGGTCGCGGTTGGCGGCGCCGAGCAGGAGCAGGACATGGGTCCCGGCCGGCACGGGCACCCCGGCGACGGACACACCGTCGGCGAGGGCGACCCGGTTGCTCAGCTGCACCGGGGAGTCGTGGCGCAGCACCTCCTCCACGAAGCCGTCCACCAGGACGGCGCCTCGGAGCAGGCCGCTCATGACGTCGGGGCGCTCGAACGGCAGCCGCAGGCCGTTGCCGAGGAGGTGGGTGGTCGTCTCGAACCCGGCGAGCAGGAGGCTCGCGAGGTTGGCGACGAGTTCGACGTCGTCCCGCACCAGCCCCTCGTCCCGCGCGGAGAGCATCGAGGTCACGAGGTCGTCGCCGGGTCGGCGCGATGGGCCCGGATCAGGTCGGTGCAGTAGCGGCCGACCTCGACGGCCGCACGGTCGGCGGCGGCCGGTCCGGCCTCGTGGACGGCCGTCGGAGGCCGGTTCCAGGGTGGCCATGAGATCGGCGGCGTAGCCGCGGAAGCGGGCGCGGTCGGCCGCCTGCCCCTGCATCGTGAACCAGGTGTCCTCGGTCTTCACGGGCAGCTCGGTGGACCGCTGCCGGGAGCCGCCCGCCGGTACCTCGATGAGGTCGCTGAGCGTGCCGTCGCTGCCGAGGTTCAGGCCGTGGAGCGCGCCGTGTTCGCCGGGCGACCCGGTGCGCAGCACCACCGCTCCCCCACCGTCGCCGAAGATCACCCGGGTGGCGCGGTCGTCCGGCGACAGCAGCGTGGAGAACGCGTCCGCGCCGATGACCAGCACGCTGTCGGCGGCGCCGAGCGCGACGAGCCCGGCGCCCGTCCCGAGCGCGTACACGAAGCCGGTGCACACCGCCGCCACGTCGAAGGCGGGGACCGGACCGGGCCCCAGCCGGGCGGCGACCTCCGGTGCGGTCGCCGGGCACGGGCGGTCCGGGGAGCTGGTGGCGAGGACCACCGCGTCCACGGTGTCGGCGCCGGCCGAGCGCAGCGCGCGCCGCGCGGCCTCGACGGCCAGGTCGCCGGTGGACTGTCCGGGGCCGACCCAGCGCCGCTCCCGGATGCCGGTGCGCCTGCGGATCCACTCGTCGCTGGTGTCCAGCGCCTCGGCGAGCCGGTCGTTGGTGACGACGGTGGGGGGCACCCAGCCCCCTAGGGCGTGTTTCGAAAGTAGCGTCGTCCGCCCGGAGGGCGGGGTCCGCGGCGTCTGGTGCGGTGCATCGCAAGGCGGAGGGTCGTCCTCGTACCGGGCGTACGTGAACGATCCCGACAACGCGGCGAGGTGCCGTGCCAGGCGTCGCGGACCAGACGGGACTTTCGAAACACGCTCTAGTCCTGCGACGACGGCTGCTCGTTCCACGTTCTCCGTTCCTTCCCGGCCGACGGCCACGGAGCCGGACGACGGCCCCGGTCGGGGGCCGGATGACGGCCCGGTGGGGGTACGGCAGCGCGCACCGGCGGGGCCGTCGCCGCCGCCCGGCCTTCCCTCTGGTTCCAGCAGTGGGGCCGGTCGCGCCGGCCGCACCGGGGACGTCCGGTCGCCGGCTGTTCCCCTTCCGGGAGTTCGTCCGCGTAGGGCGGCGGCCGGGGCGGTCGTACCGCGGCGCAATCCGTCACACCGTCGCGCGGCCCCGCGGACGAACGCCCCCGCGGCCGGACCCGCAGGCCCACCGCACCGCGCCCCGTGCCCGGCCGTCCCCGGCAGTGTGGACCGCGGCGCCCGCCGGGCGCATCCGTCACCCGACTGCACCCTGTGAGCTGCGGTCGTCCCGGTCGTCGCCGACAACCGCCCGCCCGGCGCCGTCCGGGAGGGCGCCGGCCCCGCTCCCCCATCAGCGACCTTTCAGGGGATTCCTTAGAGCCCGTGCGCCAGGCACAGGGGGGCGGTCGCCGCGGGCTTAGCGTCCTTGTGTGTCGGACGCCGCGCAGCGAGACCAGGAGGCGCTCTTGACCACTGTGACACTGTCGGGCGGCGCTCTCGTGGGCCGTGCCTCCGAAGCCGCCCGGATACGACACTTCGTCAGAAACCCTGGTGAGAGCGGCCGCGTCCTGATGGTCACCGGCATCCCCGGCATCGGCAAGAGCGCCCTCGTCGACAGCGAGGTCGACGAGCTGCGGGAGGCCGGGGTGCGGGTGCTGCGGGCCGAGGGCAGCGAGACGGAACGCGAGCTGGCGTTCGCCGGGCTGCACCAGCTGCTGCGGCCGGTGCTGGCGCAGGCTCCGCTCCTGCCGCAGCGGCAGAGCGACGCGCTGCTCGGCGCGTTCGGCATGTCGGACGCGCCGACCGACCCCGATCAGCTGATCCTGCGCATCGCCGTGCTGAGTCTCCTCGCGCACGTGGCCCGGTCGCGGCCGGTGCTCATCGTCGTGGACGACGCCCAGTGGCTGGACCAGGACTCCGGGGACGTACTGGCGTTCGTCGCGCGGCGGCTGGAGGGCGAGCGGATCGCCCTGCTGGGGCTGGCCCGCGCCGACGCCCCGCCGCCCGCGTTCGCGCGGAGCTGCCCGGTGCTGGACCTGGCTCCCCTGGACCCGGATGCCGCGGGCCTGCTCCTGGACGCGCAGCCGCGCCGCCCCACCGGCCCGTTGCGGGCGCGGATCCTGCAGGAGGCGGAGGGCAATCCGCTCGCGCTGATCGAGTTCGCCCGCTCGGAGCCCGGCCAGGCGCCGTGGCCGATCGAGCCGCTGCCGCTGGCGGACCGGCTGGAGCAGCGGTTCGCCGCCCGGCTGACCGGCCTGCCCGGCGCCACGCGGCAGGCGCTGCTGCTGGCGGCGACGGACCCGGGGGCCGTGTCCGGCGTGCCGCCTCAGGTGTGGCGGCCGGCCGAGGAGGCGGGCCTGATCGAGGTCCGCGACACCGTCGTACGGTTCCCTCATCCGCTGATCCGGTCCGCGGTCTACCACGCGGCGCCGCCCACGCAGCGCCGGGCCGCACACCGGCGGTGTGCGGCCGCGCTGCGCGACGCGCCGGACCGGCGGGCGTGGCATCGGGCGGCAGCGGGCACCGGGCCGGACGAGTCGGTGGCGCGGGAGATGGAGCGCACGGCGCGGCAGACGGGACGGCGGGGCGGTCTCGTCTCGGCGGCGCTGGCGCTCCAGCGGGCCGCCGAGCTCACCCCAAACCCCCGCGAGCGCGCCCGCCGGCTCACCCTGGCCGCGCGGCTGGCCGCGCCGACCGGGCAGACGGCCTGGGTGGAGGAGCTGACCGACCGGGTGCGGACGCTCTGCGACGACCCGGTGCTGCTCGCCCACGCTGCCCTCTGCCGGGGCCAGGCCCTCGCCCTCACCCCGGGCCGCGCCGCCGCCTACCCGTTGCTGACCCGCACCGCGCGCGACCTCGCCCCCCACGACCCCGGCGACGCCCTGCAGGCGCTCGCGACCGCCGCCCTGATCTGCTACTACGGCGGCGACGCGGGCCAGCGGGACGAGCTGCGCCGAGACTTCTTCCGGCTCGCCGCCGCCGTCGGCCCGTGCCCGGAGCCGGACCTGGCGTCCCTGTGGATCCGCACCGCCACCGACCCGTCCGCGGACCGTGCCGCGCTGCTCGCCGGTGTCCGTCGGCTGGCGGCCCTCGACACGGCCGGTCCGGAACTGGCGGCGGCCACGGCGACCCTGGCGTGGCTGCTCGACGAGAACGCCCTCGCCCTCAGTCTGTTCGACACGGTGGGCGGGTCGGCGGCGGGCCCGTCGCCGCTGCCGGACGGGCTGCGCTGCGTGGAGGGCTGGGCGTGTCTGGAGTACGGCCGGTGGGCGCGCGCCCGGGCCGTCGCGGCGGCCTCGGCCCGCGCGGCCACGCACAGCGACCCGCCCTACACGGCGGCGGCCCCGCCCGCGCTGGACGCCGCGGTGCTGGCGCTGCGCGGGGAGACGGGCCCGGCGCGCGCCGCGGCGCGGCAGGCGCTGGACCTCGTCGCCGCGCGGGAGAACCGGTTCGTGACGGTGCGGGCCCGCTGGGCGCTGGGCATGGCGGCGTGGGCGGACGGCGACCACGAGGACGCCTACGACCAGTTCCGCGCGATGTTCACGGCCGACGGCCAGGAGGTCCACTACCACGTCTCCCGGTACGGCCTGGGCGACCTCGCCGCGGCCGCCGCGCGGATCGGGCGGCAGGAGAGCGCCCGCAGGATCGTGGACCGGCTGGCGGAGCGCGCATCGGGCTCCTCGCCGCGGCAGCGGGCCCAACTCGCCCGGACCCGGGCGCTGTTGGCGGAAGGCGAGGAGGCCGGGCGCCACTTCCGGGCGGCGCTCGGCGAACCGGGCGCGCGAGAACGGCCGTTCAGTCACGCGCAGGTGCAACTCGAGTACGGCGAATGGCTGCGCCGTCGGCTGCGCTCGGGCCGGGCCCGGTCCCTCCTGGCCGCCGCGCTGGAGACGTTCGAACGGGTCGGCGCCGAGCCGTGGGCCGGCCGCGCCCGGGCGGAGCTGCGGGCCGCCGGGATCCGCCAGAGCCCCGGCGGCCGGGACCGGCTGCCCGCGCTCACCCCGCAGCAGGAGCAGATCGTGAGCCTGGCCGCCCGGGGGCTGACCAACCGGGAGATCGGCGAGCGGCTGCAGCTGTCCCCGCGCACCGTCGGCTCCCATCTGTACCGCAGCTTCCCGAAGCTGGGCGTCACCGCGCGGTCCCAGCTGCGGGACGTCATCGACGGCCGCCGTACGGCGCCGGGGCCGTTCGCCCTCGTGGACGCGGGCGCCGGGGAGGACGGCGGCGACGGGCCGCACCGGCACCCGGCCTGACCGCCCACCGCCCGGCCCACTCCCGCGCGGCCGGCGTTCGCAGGCGCTCCTTCAGCGGCCCAGCCCGTTTCCCGCCGCCGCGCGCACCGCGTCGACCAGTTCGGCCTGCCGCAGGATGTCCTGGCCGGGACTCTTGAAGTCGCCGCCGACCAGGACCGTGCGGGCGAACCGGGCGACCAGTGAGGCGAACTGGTGGCCCGCGGGTAGGGTGCGTTCCTCCACGTGGTCCTGGCGGACCAGCCGCAGCACCGGGCGCAGGGCCGGCGGCGCGGTGAACGCGCGGTCGAGGGTGATGCTGCCCTCGCTGCCCCACAGGGTGCAGGCGCACCGGTACGACCGGTCGAAGCCGAACGTGAGCTGCCCGGTGCGCCCGGCCGGGTCGGCGACGAGCGCCGCGCCGGCCACGTCGACGCCGGTGGCGGGGTCCTCCCGCAGCACCGCACCGTGCACCGTGACGTCCGGCCCGAGGTACAGGGTCGCCGCGCGCAGCGTGTACACGCCGGCGTCGAGCAGCGCGCCGCCGCCGAGCGCCGGGTCGTACCGGATGTCGCCGTCGGGCAGCGGCGGGAAGGCGAACTCGGCGGTGAGGTGGCGGGGTTCGCCGATCGCGCCGGCGTCGACGAGGGCCCGTACGGCGTCGTGCTGGCCGTGGTGGAGGAACGCGAAGTTCTCCATCAGCAGCAGCCCGGCGGAGTGGGCGGCGGCGACCAGCTCCACCGCCTGGGCGCCGTCGGTGACGCACGGCTTCTCGGCGAGGACGTGCTTGCCCGCCGCCAGCGCCCGCGCCACCCACTCGGCGTGCAGCGCGGGCGGCAGGGGCACGTAGACGGCGTCGACGTCGTCGCGGGCGAGCAGCGCGGCGTAGCCGGTGACCGGCTCGCAGCCGAACCGCCGGGCGACGGCCTCGGCCTTGTCGCGGCTGCGGCTGGCGACGGCCACCAGCCGCACCGACGGGTCGGCCGCCAGCGCGGGCAGGGTGGTGCGCTGGGCGATGGCAGCGCAGCCGACCACGCCCACGTTCAGCACTCGTTCCGACACGGTCTCGCTCTCTTTCGGAAGGGGTGGACGATGCCCGGCGACGCCTCGCGCCCGCGACGCGGCCGGCCCGAGGGCACGGCGACGCCGCGCGGGCCGCGGGAGGGACGGCCCGGTCGGTCCTGATGCTCCGCTGATCTCCTCCGGCGCGTCACCTCGGCGACCCGGCCGCCCGGCCGGCCGACGTGCCGGTCCGGCGTCCCGGCCGACGTGCCGGACCGACGCTCGACGGTCCGGCACTCGCGAGGATGCGACGGCCGGTCACGCGGAGCCGAACTGCTTGTCGATGAAGTCGAACAGGTCGTCGTCGCTGGCCGACTCGAGTTGCTCCTCGACCGCCACGGCCGGCTCCGCCGCCCGGTCGCCGCCGGCCGCACCGCCTGCCGTGCCGACGGCCGGGACCGGTTCGTCCAGGCGGGTCAGCAGGCCGCGCAGCCGGCCGGCGAGCGTGGCGCGGACCGACTCGTCGCCGACCATCTCCTCCAGCACGCCCTCCAGGCGGTCGAGTTCGGCGAGGACCGGCTGGACGGAGGCGGCGGTGCCCGGCGCGGTCTCCTCGCGCAGGTGCCGGGCGAGCCCGAGCGGCGTCGGGTGGTCGAACAGCAGCGTGGCCGGAAGTCGCAGCCCGGTGGCGGTGGTCAGCCGGTTGCGCAGTTCGACGGCGGTCAGCGAGTCGAAGCCCATTTCCAGGAAGCCCCGTTCGGCGTCCACGGCGTCGGAGTCGGCGTAGCCGAGCACCGCCGCCGCGTGGTCGCGGACGAGGTCCACGAGGAGGCCGAGCCGGGCCTCGACGTCGAGTTCGGCGAGCCGCTGCCGCAGCCGCTCCGCGGAACCGGCGCCCTCCGCCGCGGGGGCGGTGCCGGTGCGGCGGCCGGGGACGGGCCGGACGAGGGACCGCAGCAGGGCCGGGACCTCCCCGTCGGGGGTGCGCAGTCCGGCCGTGTCGAAGCGGGCCGGGACCAGCACCGCACGGTCGGTGGCGACGGCCGCGTCGAACAGCTCCAGGGCCTGCTCGGACGGCATCGGTACGACACCGCCGCGCGCCATGCGCCGCAGGTCGGCCTCGTCGAGCTTGCCGGTCATCGCCGACCGCTCCTCCCACAGGCCCCACGCCAGGGACTGGGCGGGCAGGCCCTGGGCGCGCCGCAGCCGCGCGAGGGCGTCCAGGAAGGCGTTGGCCGCCGCGTAGTTGCCCTGTCCCGCGCCGCCGAAGACACCGGCGAGCGAAGAGTAGAGCACGAAGGCGCGCAGCCCGGTGTCCCGGGTCAGTTCGTGCAGGTGCAGGGCGGCGTCGACCTTCGCGGCGAGGACGGTGTCGAGGTGTTCCTGGGTGAGGGAGCCGATGACGCCGTCGGCGAGGACGCCGGCCGTGTGGACGACGGCGGTCAGCGGACGCCCGTCCGGGATCATGGCGAGCAGCGCGGCCAGCGCGTCCCAGTCCGACGCGTCGCAGGCCACCAGGTCGGCGCGGGCGCCGAGCCCGGTCAGCTCCGCGACGAGTTCCCGGGCGCCCGGCGCGTCGGGGCCGCGGCGGCCGACGAGCAGCAGGTTGCGGGCGCCGTGCCGGGTGACCAGGTGCCGGGCGACGAGTCCGCCGAGCGCGCCGGTGGCGCCGGTGACCAGGACGGTGCCGTCCGGGTCGAGCAGTGTGCCGACGCCGTCGCCGGCGCCGCCGGTCAGGGTCGTCGTACGGACGAGCCTCGGGACGCGCGACTCGCCCTTGCGCAGGGCGACCTGGGGTTCGTCGAGTCCGAGCGCGGCGGGCAGCGCCGCGTGGGACTCCTGGGCGCCGTCCCAGTCGAGCAGCACGAACCGGCCCGGGTTCTCGGACTGCGCGGTGCGCACCAGGCCCCAGACGGCGGCAGCCACCAGGTCGGGCGCCCGGTCGCCGTCGTGCACGGTCATGGCGTGCCGGGTGACCAGCACCAGCCGGGTCGCGTGGAAGGTGTCGTCGGCGAGCCAGTCCTGCAGCAGCCGCAGCACATCTCCGGTGGCGCGGCGCACCGCGTCGGCCGTCGCGGCCGTACCGGCGTCGGCGGACAGCGGGTCGGTGTCGTCGCCGAGGCCGGGGAGGGCGGCCAGCACGGTCGCGGGGGCCGCGGTGTCGCCACCGGCGACGGCGCGGGCGAGGGCGGCCGGGTCCGGGTGGTGCGCGACGGCGAGTCCGGCGGCTGTCAGCGCGGCGTCCACGCCGCCGGCGTCTCCCAGCACCGCCCAGGCGCCGGCGACGCGGGCCGGGGCGGCGGCCGGGGTCACCCAGTCCACCTCGTGCAGGTGGCGGGCGGCGGCGCGCCGGTCCCCCAGCCGGCCGGCGTCGGGCAGCGGGCGCAGCGTCAGTCCGGCCACCGTGGTGACCGCCCGGCCGTCGGGTGTGGTGACGCGCAGGGTCACGGTGTCGGGCCCGGTCGGGGTGAGCCGTACCCGCAGCGTGTCGGCGCCGGGGGTGTGCAGGCGGACGCCGGTCCAGCTGAACGGCATGACGGCGGCGGAGGCCGCGGGGGTGAGGCCGACGGTCTGCACGGCGGCGTCGAGCAGCGCCGGGTGCAGCCCGTAGCGGGCGGCGTCGGCGGCGATACCGGCGGGCGGTTCGACCTCGGCGTAGACGTCGTCGCCGAGCCGCCACGCGGCGGTCAGGCCCTGGAACGCCGGGCCGTAGGCGAAGCCGCCCTCGGCGAAGCGGTCGTACAGGCCGTCCACGGCGACGGGTTCGGCGCCCTGCGGCGGCCAGACCGCGAGCGGCGCCTCGTCGTCCGGCGCGGTGTCCGGGGTGAGCCGGCCGACGGCGTGCCGGGTCCAGGGTTCGTCGTCCGTGGCGTCGTCGGGCCGGGTGTGGACGCTGACCTGGCGTGTCCCGTCCTCGCCGGGAGCGCCGACGGTGACCTGGACGTGGACGGCGCCCTGGTCGGACAGCACGAGCGGCGCCTCCAGAGTGAGTTCGTCGACGGTGGGGCAGCCGACCCGGTGGGCGGCGAGCAGCGCCAGCTCCAGGAAGGCGGTGCCGGGCAGGACGGCCGTGCCGGACACGGCGTGGTCGGCGAGCCAGGGGTGGGTGCTCAGCGACAGCCGCCCGGTGAGCAGGTGGCCGTCGCCACCGGCGAGCGGGGTGCCCGCCGCGAGCAGCGGATGGTCCCCGGCGGCGAGACCGGCCGCCGCGAGGTCGGGCGTCGCCGGCTCGGCGTCGAGCCAGTACCGGGCCCGCTGGAAGGCGTACGTCGGCAGGTCGGCCCGGCGGACCGGGCGGCCGGCGAAGTACCGGGCCCAGTCGGGGCCGGCGCCGTGGACGTGCAGGGTGGCCAGGGCGGTGGTGACGGCGGTGCCCTCGGGCCGGTCACGGCGCAGCAGCGGGGTGACGACGGCGGCCTCCGGGTCGGTGAGGCAGTCGCGGGTCATGGCGCTGAGCACCCCGTCGGCTCCCAGTTCGACGTAGGTGGTGACGCCCTGGCGCTCCAGGGTGGCGAGGGCGTCGGCGAAACGGACCGTGCCCCGCACGTGGCGCACCCAGTAGTCGGCGCCCTCCAGTTCGCCGGGTGCGGCGCTCCGGCCGGTCAGATCGCAGACGACGGGCACCGCGGGGGCGGTGTAGGCGAGGTCGCGGGCGACGGCGGCGAAGGGCGCCTGCATGGGTTCCATGCGCGGCGAGTGGAAGGCGTGGGACACCGTGAGGCGCTTGGTGCGCAGTCCGGCCTCCCGCCAAGCCTCGGCGAGTTCCTCGACGGCCTCCTCGTCGCCGGAGACCACCACGGACGTCGGGCCGTTCACGGCGGCGACGGCGACCCGGTCCTCGTAGGTGCGCAACGCCTCGACGACCTGGGCCTCGCTCGCCTGCACGGACAGCATGGCGCCGCCGTCGGGGAGTTCCTCCATCAGCCGGCCGCGGGCGGCGACCAGCCGGCAGGCGTCGGCGAGGCCGAGGACCCCGGCGACGTGGGCCGCGGCGATCTCGCCGATGGAGTGGCCGACGACGACGTCGGGGTGCAGCCCCCAGTGTTCCAGCAATCGGAACTGGGCCACTTCCAGGGCGAACAGGCCGGCCTGGGTGTAGGCGGTGCGGTCGAGGAGTGCCGCCACCGGGGTGCCTGCGGGCGCGAACAGCACTTCCTTCAGGGGGCGTTGCAGCTCCCGGTCGAGTTCGGCGCAGACGGCGTCGAGGGCGTCGGCGAAGGCCGGGTACAGGGCGTACAGTTCACGGCCCATGCCGGGGCGCTGGCTGCCCTGGCCGCTGAAGAGGAACGCGGTGCGCCCGCCGCGGCGCCGCACGCCGCGCAGCACGCCGGGGGCCTCCCTGCTGTCGGCCAACGCACGCAATGCGTCAAGGAGTTCGGCCCGGCCGCGGCCGACGAGGGCCGCCCGGTGGTCGAACGCGGCGCGGCCGGTGGCCAGGGCGTGGGCGATGTCGAGGTCGCTCGCCGCGTCCTGCCGTTCGGGGTCCTCCAGGTGGGCCAGCAGCCGGGCGGCCTGGGCGCGCAGCGCGTCGGCGCCGCGCGCGGACAGCACCCAGGGGACCACCGCGCCGGAGGCGGCGGGGACGGTCGCCCCCTCCGGCGGGATGGAGTTCGCGGCGCCGGGACCCGTGGGGGCGGCCGGGCGCTCCTGAGGGCCGCTGGCCGCAAGGGCGGGGCCGGTGGCCGGGAGGGCGGGGCCGCCGATGGCCGCCGGGGTATCGGCGGGCGCTTCCTCCAGGATGACGTGGGCGTTGGTGCCGCTGATGCCGAACGCCGACACACCGGCGCGGCGCGGCCGGTCGGGGCTGCCGGGCCACTCCACGGGCTCGGTCAGCAGCGCCACCGCGCCCTCGGTCCAGTCGATCCGCGTGGACGGCCGGTCGGCGTGCAGGGTGCGCGGCAGCAGCCCGTGCCGCATCGCGAGGACCATCTTGATGACGCCGCCGACACCGGCGGCGGCCTGGGTGTGGCCGAGGTTGGACTTCAGGGCGCCGATGCGGAGCGGCCGGTCCGCGGGCCTTTCCTGGCCGTAGGTCGCCATCAGGGCCTGTGCCTCGATGGGGTCGCCGAGCTTGGTGCCGGTGCCGTGCGCCTCGACGGCGTCCACGTCGGCCGGGGACAGCCCGGCGGCGGTCAGCGCCTGCCGGATGACGCGCTGCTGCGCGGGGCCGCTCGGCGCGGTGAGGCCGTTGCTGGCCCCGTCCTGGTTGACGGCGGAGCCGGCGAGGACCGCCAGCACGGGGTGGCCGTTGCGGCGGGCGTCGGACAGCCGCTCCAGGAGGACCATGCCGACGCCCTCGGCCCAGCCGGCGCCGTCGGCGTCGTCGGAGAACGCCTTGCAGCGGCCGTCCGCGGACAGCGCCCGCTGCCGGCTGAACTCGATGAACGTGTCCAGCGAGGAGATCACGGTGACACCGCCGGCCAGCGCCATCCCGCACTCACCGGAGCGGAGCGCCTGAGCGGCCATGTGCAGCGCGACCAGCGACGAGGAACACGCGGTGTCGACGGTGACGGCCGGCCCCTCCAGTCCGAAGGTGTAGGAGATGCGCCCGGAGGCCACGCTGCCGGCGCTGCCGGTGGCGAGGTAGCCCTCGTAGTCCTTGGGGGCGTGCTGCACCCGGGAACCGTAGTCGTGGTAGTTGGAGCCGACGAACACGCCGGTGCGGCTGCCGCGCAGCGTGCCCGGGTCGATCCCGGCCCGCTCGAACGCCTCCCACGACGTCTCCAGCAGCAGCCGCTGCTGCGGGTCGACGGCCAGCGCCTCACGAGGGCTCATCCCGAAGAACTCCGGGTCGAAGTGGTGCGCGTCGTACAGGAATCCGCCGCCTCGGGCGTAGAACGTGCCCGGCCGGTCGGGGTCGGGATCGTAGGCGCCTTTCAGGTCCCAGCCGCGGTCGTCGGGCAAGGCGGACACGGCGTCGCCGCCGCGCACCAGCAGCCGCCACAGGTCCTCGGGGCTGCTCGCCCCGCCCGGGTAGCGGCAGCTGATCGCGACGATGGCGACGGGGTCGTCGCCGGTCGCAGCCACGGCGGGCACGGCGCTGCGCTCGGGCTCCGCGCCGTCGGGTGCGGCGCCGAACAGGTCGTGGTGCAGCCGCTCGGCGAGGGCGGTCGCCGTGGGATGGTCGAAGACGAGGGTCACGGGCAGCCGCAGCCCGGTGGTCTCCGCGACGGTGTTGCGCAGCGCGACCGCGGTCAGCGAGTCGAAGCCGAGGTCGCGGAAGGCCCGCTCCTCGTCGATCTCCTCCGGCCCGGCGTAGCCGAGCGCCCCGGCCGCCAACGTCCGTACGAGGGTGAGCAGTTCACGGCGCTGCTCCTCGTACGGCAGTGCGGCGAGCCGTGCCGTGACCGCGTTGCCGGCACCGCCGGCCGCCGCGGTGGTCCGCCGGGCCGCTTCGGCCTCGCGGACCTCGGGCAGGTCGGCGAGGACCCGGGCGGGCCGGTCGGCGTGGGCGTAGGCGTAGGTCTCCCACCGGACGTCGGCCACCGCCAGCACCGGCTCGGCCCCGAGGACGGCCCGTTCGAGCGCGGTCAGCGCCGACTCGGGGTCCATGGCGGGCATGCCGGAGCGGGCCAGCCGCTCCCCCGTCCCGCCGGCGGCCAGGCCGCCGCCGCCCCACGCGCCCCACGCGATCGACGTCGCGGGCAGGCCGTCGGCGTGCCGGCTGCGGGCGAGCGCGTCGAGGAAGGCGTTGGCGGCGGCGTAGCTGCCCTGCCCGGGGCCGCCGAGGGTGCCGGCGAGCGACGAGAACAGCACGAACGCCGACAGGTCCAGGTCACGGGTGAGTTCGTGCAGGTGCCGCGCGGCGGCGGTCTTCGGCCGCAGGACGGTCTCGGCGCGCTCGGGGGTCAGTCCGTCCAGCACGCCGTCGTCCAGGACGCCGGCCGCGTGGACGACCGCGGTGAGCGGCCGGTCTTCCGGTACGGCGGCCAGCAGTGCGGCCAGCTGGTCCCGGTCGGCGACGTCGCACGCGGCAACGGTGGCCCGGGCGCCGAGCCGCGTCAGCTCCGCCTCCAGCTCGGCCGCGCCGGGCGCGTCCGGCCCCCTGCGGCCGACGAGCAGCAGGTGTCCGGCGCCGTTGCGGGCGAGTCGGCGCGCCACCTGGGCGCCGACGCCTCCTGTGCCGCCGGTGATGAGCACCGTCCCCTCCGGCGCCCACGGAACGGGCGTGGCGTCGGGCCGCCCGGCCCGCACCAGCCGCCGTACGAAGAGTCCGGTGCCGCGCACGGCCAGCTGGTCCTCGTCCGGCGTGCCCGCCAGCGCGGCGGCCAGCCGGATCCCGGCCCGCTCGTCGAGTTCCCACGGCAGGTCGACCAGCCCGCCGAACCGCCGCGGGTACTCCATCGCCGCGATCCGCCCGAGCCCCCAGGCCTGCGCCTGCACCGGCGCGGTGAGCCGGTCGGCGCGGCCCGTGGACACGGCGCCCCGGGTGCCGATCCACAGCGGCGCCGCGACACCGGCATCCCCGAGGGCCTGCAGCAGTACGGTGGTGAGCGCGAGCCCGCAGGCCAGCGCGCTCCCGTCGGCGTACGGCGTCTCGTCCAGCGCCAGCAGCGAGAGGACTCCGGCGGGGGGCGCGAGCCGGTCGTCGGCGCTCAGCACGCCGGTGAGCAGCGCGGCGAGGCCGGCCCGGTCGGTGCCCGCGGCGACGCTCAGAGTCGTGACGCGGGCGCCGTGTCGAGTGAGG
>NZ_JCAJZW010000062.1:0-31736 GCF_059510455.1 Streptomyces sp. NTD91 | reverse complement strand
TCTGGCTCACCTGTCCACAACCTCCCCGGACAGAACACCTAGTCGAGTACGCGGACCGGGTCCCCGGTCCTGATCGTGCCGCGTGAGAGGGGCACGAGGTTCTGGCCGAACAGGAGCCTTGAGCCGACATTGCGGTGGCGCGCCAGGGTGTGCAGCGGCTCGCGGCCGCGTACGGCGGTGTCCTGGTCGGTGGTCGTGACGACGCAGCGACCGCTCGGCTTCGCGACGCGGAAGAGGACCTCGCCGACCGAGATCCGCGACCAGTGGTCCTCGGCCCAGGCCTCGGTGCCGGCGACGACGACGTTGGGCCGGAAGCGGTTCATCGGCAGCGGACCCTCGTGCGCGTGCGAGCCCTGGGTGATCAGGGAGTTCAGGGCGTCGAGGGAGGCGGTCGTGGTGACCAGCAGGGGATAGCCGTCGGCGAAGCCGACCGTCTCGCCGGGCAGGGCGTATTCGGGGTCGACCGGGCGGCGGGTGGCGGGATCGTCCAGATGGACCAGGCGGACGTCCGCCTCCAGATAGGCACTGCACCAGGCGTGCGCGGCAGCGGCGGCCGGCACCGCCTCGACCTTCGTGCCGAACACGTTCACCGGCACCGTCCCGGCCGGCTCGGGCACGGACACCGTCAACGGCGCGCGGCCGGGCGCGGACAGCCGGACGCCGCCGCCGGGGCCCGGCTCGGCGGCGGCCAGCGCGAGCCGCGGCTGCTCGCGCTGGGTGACGACCCTTCCCCCGTCGTCGACCAGTGTCCAGCGCCGGTCCCCGGCCAGGCCCCAGGGCTCCACCACGGCCTCCCGGGAGGCGACACCCCGGAACGCCTTGACCGGATGGACGTGGATCGACTGCAGTTCGGCGTTTCCCATGCCGCCATCGTGCCAGCGGGCAGCGGGCGGCGCGCCGGTCAGTAGCCGCGGTACTGCTGGTTGTTGTACGGGTCCTGGTAGGGAGTCGGCGCGGGCCTCGGCGCGGCCGGGCGCATGGCCTCGTAGCCGGTGCCCATCGGACGCTGCTGCTGCGGCGCCTGCGGGCCGGGGTAACCCCGCGGGGCGCTCGCCTGCTGCGGGATGTACGCCGTCGGCGCCTGCTGCAGCGGTGCGGGCTGCGGGATCTGCGGGTAGCCGTAGGCGGGGGCCTGCGGGGACGGTGCCGCCGGGAGGGCGGGCAGTGCCGACGGCAGTGCGGGCAGGCTGCTGCCCGTGTCGTAGGCGGCGGGGACCCGGATCGGGGCGATCTGCGGCGTACCGCGCTCGGCGACGAGCGAGTCGTAGATCGGGGTGTCCGGGAAGGAGGCGGAGTAGTAGCCGCCACCATAAGTGGAGCGGGGGGAGGTCATGGCACATAAGTTAAGCCCACGATGTGCTCGTTGGGGAGACCGATAAGAGGGTTGTTTTCCGTGTCCGCAGTGACGCGGGATCCCTAATCCGAGCGAAATTGACAAAAAGGGACAGCGATACGCGCCTTAATCATGTAAAGGGCCAGTTCCTTCGGGGTTACCGTCGGTTGACCGGCGATCTCCCACGCCTGACCGTGGGAGTTCGCCGTGGGCGCGCATAGGTTGTGCGGGTAGGGATGACCTGGACGACCGACGGTCGCGAAGCCGACACGGATGGGGGCGGACATGTCCATGCTGAAAGGGGCGAACGCGCCGGTGCCGACCACGGCACTGCGGGTGGAACTGGGGTGGCACTCCCGGCCCGGTGTGCCCGACGCGGACGCCTCGGCGCTGCTGCTCGCCACCGGAAAGGTGCGCTCCGACGACGACTTCGTCTTCTACAACCAGCCCGCCCATCCTTCCGGCGCGGTGCGCCACGAGGGCAAGAGGACGACCGGCGCGGGCGTCACCGACACCCTCTGGGTGGACCTCGCGCGCGTGGAGGGCGCGATCGGGCGGATCGTCCTCGCCGCCTCAGCCGACGGCGGGACGTTCGGGCAGGTCTCCGGGCTCTACATCGAGGTGTCGGATGCCGCGAGCGGCCGGCCGGTCGCCCGCTTCGACAGCCTGGGCGCGACCGTGGAGACGGCGTTCGTGCTCGGCGAGTTCTACCGCCGGCAGGGCGCCTGGAAGTTCCGCGCCGTCGGCCAGGGCTACAGCAGCGGACTCGAGGGCCTGGCAACGGACTTCGGCATCACCGTGGACGAGCCCCAGCACGCGGTGCCGACCGCCGCACCGTCCCGGGTGGAGCCGCCCCCGCCGGCGGCGGCCCTCGCACCCCCGCCGCCTCCCGTGCCGGCGAGGGGGACGCCGCCCCCGGCTCCCGTGACCGCCCCCGCACCGCCGCACCCCGTGCCGGCCGCCTCCGTGCCCCCTCCGGCGCCGCAGCCCGTGCGTCTGTCCAAGGTCACCCTGACGAAGACGGCGCCCTCCGTCTCCCTCGCCAAGCAGGGCGGCACCTCCGGAGGAATGCGGGTCAACCTCAACTGGCAGACCCGCAAGCATCTTTCGGGGTGGGGCAGCCGGTGGGGAGGCGGCGTCCGCGGAGAGATCGACCTCGACCTGTGCGCCCTGTACGAACTCACCGACGGCCGCAAGGGCGTCGTACAGGCCCTCGGCAACGCCTTCGGATCGCTGCACCGGCCGCCGTACATCCACCTCGACGGCGACGACCGCACCGGTGCCGTCGCGAGCGGCGAGAACCTCACCATCAACCTCGATCACAAGCAGGACTTCCGGCGCATCCTCGTCTTCGTCACCATCTACGAAGGCGCCGACTCCTTCGCCGACCTGCACGCCACCGTCACCCTGCAGCCGCAGCACGGCGCCCCGATCGACTTCTCGCTCGACGAGTGCACCGTCCCCTCCACGGTGTGCGCGCTCGCGCTGATCACCAACACGGGCGGCGACCTCCTCGTGCGGCGCGAGGCGCGGTACCTGGTGCCGCAGCGCGGAGTCAGCCCGCAGCGGACCGTCGACCGCGCCTACGGCTGGGGCATGAGCTGGACGCCCGGCCGCAAATGACCGGGCTCAGCCCTCGTCGGGCACGGCGCCGGGACGAGTGTACGTGCGGCCCTTCCAGGCCGCCCCGCGTCCCCGGTAGTGCTGCACGGCCGAGTCGACCGTCATCAGGAGGTACAGCAGCGCGGTGAACGGCAGCAGCGGGGCGAGCCACAGCGGCTGCCGGTAGTGGCGCAGCATCGGCACGTACGTCCCCGCCATCACCGCCCACGCCGCGGCGCCGACGGCCGCCGTCGGTGCCGAGCCCCCCGCCGCTCCCACGGCCAGCGCCGCTGGCGGCACCAGGTACACCAGCACCAGCCCGGCCACCGTGCCGAGGAGCAGCAGCGGGTTGTGCCGCAACTGGGCGTAGGCGCTGCGCGAGACCATCCGCCACAGGTCGTCAAGCCGCGGGTACGGCCGCACGCTGTCCACCCGGTCGGCCAGCCCCAGCCACACGTGTCCTCCGGCGTCCTTGACCGCGCGTGCGAGGGCCACGTCGTCGATCACCGCGTGCCGGATGGAGTCGGGGACGCGGGCCTTCTCGGCCGTCGCGGCACGCAGCAGGACACAACCGCCCGCTGCTGCGGCCGTACGCGAGCCCCTGCGGCCGATCCACCGGAAGGGATACAGCTGGGCGAAGAAATAGACGAACGCCGGGACCACCAGCCGCTCCCACACACTCTCCACCCGCAGCCGTGCCATCTGCGACACGACGTCGTAGCCCCCGGCACGGGCCGCCGCCACCAGCGTGCGCAGGCTGTCCGGCGCGTGCGCGATGTCCGCGTCCGTCAGCAGCAGGTACTCGGGATCACGCGCGCGTGCCAGGCCGATGCCGTGCCGCACCGCCCACAGCTTGCCCGTCCACCCCGCCGGCGGCTCGCCCGGCGAGCCCACGGTCAGCGGCAGCCCGCCGTGCCGCCGGGACAGCTCGCGGGCCAGCTCCCCGGTGCCGTCGGTGCTGCCGTCGTCCACCAGGAAGACCTCCGCCCGCCCCGGATAGTCCTGCGTCAGCAGCGACGGCAGGCTCGCGGGCAGCACGGCGGCCTCGTCACGGGCCGGTACGACCGCACAGACGGACGGCCACGCGTCCGGTTCCGGGTCGGGTGGCAGCCGCACGTCCGTGCGCCAGAAGAAGCCCTGGCCCAGCAGCAGCCAGCACCAGGCGGCCAGCGATACGACGGTGATCCACAACAGGGCGCTCACGTCCCGAGTCTGCCCCACCCGAGCGGCGGGCAAGGCCCGATCGTCTATCGTGGCCGGGTGAAGATCGCGCTCATGGACTCCGGAATCGGCCTGCTCCCCGCGGCCGCCGCGGTACGGCGGCTGCGGCCCGATGCGGAGCTCGTACTGTCCTGGGACCCGGACGGGATGCCCTGGGGGCCGCGCACCCCCGACGACATCACCCAGCGGGCCCTCGCCGTGTGCGAGGCCGCCGCCGCCCACGGGCCCGACGTCCTGATCGTCGCCTGCAACACCGCGTCCGTGCACGCCCTGCCAGTGCTGCGGTCCCGCTTCGAGCCGGATGTGCCGATCATCGGCACCGTCCCGGCGATCAAGCCGGCCGCAGCGGGCGGCGGGCACGTGGCGATCTGGGCGACCCCCGCCACCACCGGGAGCGCCTACCAGCGGAACCTGATCGAGCAGTTCGCCGCCGGCGTCGCCGTCACCGAGGTGCCCTGCCCGGGACTGGCGGACGCCGTGCACCACGCGGACGACGCCGCGATCGACGCCGCGATCGCCGCGGCCGCCGCCCGCACCCCGGAGGAGGTGACCACCGTCGTCCTGGGCTGCACCAACTACGAGCTGGTCGGCGAGCGCATCCGGGCCGCCGTCCAGCGGCCCGGCCGTCCGCCGCTCGCCCTGCACGGCTCCGCCGGGGCGGTGGCCGCGCAGGCCCTGCGCAGGATCGGCGCGGAGGCGGCCCCGGACGCGGACGCCGCCCCCGGCAGCGGGCTCACGGTGCTGCTCAGCGGTCGCGAGGCCACCCTCCCGGACACCGCGCTGTCCTACGCGGAGGGGCGTTTCCTGCAGGCGGTCAGCCCCGTGCGCTGATCCGTCCCCGGGCGTGCAGCCGCGGGCCCACCCGGAGCGGTCACCCTCTGCGACGCGCTACCCGCGCAGCGAAACCTGAGTAACCTCATAACCATGAGGGACCACCCCCGGACCGAGGACGGCCGGCCCCCCGAGGTCTGGACCGGGCGTGCCACGAACCGCGTCCAATGGCTGCTGGCGCTGGTCGGCGCGGCCTGCATGGCACTCGGGGTCGAACTGGCCGTGGATTCCGCGTGGACCTCCGGTGTCGCCCCGCTCGCGATGTCCGTCGTGGGCTGCATCGCCGCCGGTCTGCTGGTGCTCTTCGGCACGCTCGCCTTCGTGCACGTCGATCTCAAGCTCGACAAGGAGTGCGTGGAGGTGCGCTGTGGCCACATCGGGCTGCCTCGCCGCCGCATCCCGCTCTCCCATGTGGCCGGCGCGGACTTCACCGCCCTGGTCACCCCCCGGCACTGGGGAGGCTGGGGCTACCGGTGGCGCCCCGAGAAGGGCACCGCCGTCGTCGTCCGACGCGGCGAGGGCATCGTGCTGCGCCTGTGGGACGGTCACACCTTCACGATCACGGTGGACAACGCCGAGGCGGCGGTACGGGCCATCCGGGACCGCCTGCGCACGGTCACTCCTGGCCAGGCCCTCTGAGGCCGGGCCCGTCACCGTTCAGAGCCGGCTCCGCGTCGTGCGCCCATGGCCGCGCCGTCGCCCACCCGGCCAGCAGCCCGGTGCCCACGGTCACCGCGGTGAAGCTGAGCGCGTCGCTCACCATGGCGAACACGCCCAGCGCGGTCAGGGCGGCGCCGGCGGTCAGGACGACCGGTGTGGAGCGGGGCGAGCGCCACAGCGCGTGCAGCACCCAGCAGAACGCGGCGACGCACAGCAGCACCCCGACGGCGCCCTGTTCCGCCGCCGACTGCAGCAGGGCCGAGTGCGGCCTGCCGTCGGCGGACAGGGCGTGCGGGGCCGTACCGGCCAGTTCGCCGAACCGTCCCGGACCGACGCCGAGACCCCGGTCGCGGCCCGCCAGCCGCAGGGCTTCCTGCCACAGCGCCACCCGGTGCGGGTCCAGCCGGACCGCGAGCACCCGGGCGAGGCCGCCCGGCAGCACACCTGCGGCGAGCGCCCAGACGGCGCCGGCCGTCAGGGCCGCCACCACGGCCAGGCCCCCCAGGCACGCGCCCCGCCGGGGCGCCGCACCGGCGGCGAGCGAGCACAGCAGCACGGCCGCACTGGCCGTGCACCCGGCGGGCGACCCGAGTACGGCCCCGGCCGACACGGTCCCGACGGTCGGCAGCCACAGCACCAGCCGCAGTTCCGGGACCGGCATGGCCCAGGCGGCACAGCACATGGCGCCCGTGGCCAGAGCCAACAGTGCGGCCGTACCGCCGGCGTGGCCGAGCGGGGAGGAGTACCGGGGACCCGCGGACAGGCCGGGCAGCACCACGGCCAGCGTCACTCCGACCGCCGCGCCGGCGCAGGGCGCGGCGACCGGCAGCAGTGCCCCGGACACCCGGCCGACGGCATGACCGGCGGCCACGGCGAGCACCGCGAGCAGCACACCCTCGGGCCGTCCGTCGTGCGCGGCCGCGGTGATCAGCGACCATCCGGCACAGGCGCCCAGGAGGATCATGCCCGCGCCGTCAGAAACGTTTCGCCTGACGTCGACCGCGTCCGCGTCCACCCCGGACGCGGGCCTCGTCCCCGTCGACCCCACCACTGCCCCTCGTCCCCGGTCCCGACCCCTGCCTCAGGCCACGGCCGGGCACGACGCCGGATCCGGCCGCACCGCCGAGGCTGGGCACACCGTAGCGGCTGATGACCGCTTTGGGCACGAGATGCGGCGGAACGTCGCGGTGGGACGCCGGGCACGGCACCGGCCGGCCCACCGGTCGGGGAGCGCGGCGACCACGGCCGGACCAGCGACGACGCGGGGCGTCCGGCCCGCGAACCGCGCTGTCGGCGGGCCGGGAGCCCGCCGTACACTCACCCGGGTGACCGTCACCGCTACTTCCGTGGACCAGCCGGACCAGCTCCAGCCGTCCCCCGCGCCCGGCGTGTTCCGCGGCCGCCTGCTCCGCCTGGTTCCGGCCGTCGCCTCCGCGCTCTGCGGAGTGCTCCTCTACGTCAGCTTCCCGCCGCGCACCCTGTGGTGGCTGGCGCTGCCCGCCTTCGCCGGTTTCGGCTGGGTGCTGCGCGGCCGGGGCTGGAAGGCGGCCCTGGGCCTCGGCTATCTGTTCGGGCTCGGTTTCCTGCTGCCGCTGCTGGTGTGGACCGGCGTGGAGGTCGGTCCCGGTCCCTGGCTCGCCCTCGTCGCCATCGAGGCGGTGTTCATCGCCCTGGTCGGCGTCGGTGTCGCCGCCGTCTCACGGTTGCCGGCCCGGCCGGTGTGGGCGGCAGCCGTCTGGATCGCGGGCGAGGCGGTACGCGCGCGTGTGCCCTTCCGGGGCTTCCCCTGGGGCAAGATCGCGTTCGGGCAGGCGGACGGCGTCTTCCTCCCGCTCGCCGCGGTGGGCGGCACGCCCGTGCTCGGTTTCGCGGTCGTCCTGTGCGGATTCGGCCTGTACGAGGCCGGGCGGCTGCTCGCCGAGCGGCGCCGGACGCGGACGGTGCGGCGCGGGGCGGCGGCCGCCGCGCTGCTGAGCGTGGCCGTGCCCGTCGCGGGCGCGGTCGCCGCCCGGCCGCTGGTCAGCGACAAGGCGGAGGACGGCACCCGGACCGTCGCGGTCATCCAGGGCAACGTGCCGCGATCCGGTCTGGAGTTCAGCGCCCAGCGGCGGGCCGTGCTCGACCACCACGTGCGCGAGACCCTCCGGCTCGCCGCCGACATCAAGGCGGGCAAGGTCCCGAAGCCCGACTACGTGCTGTGGCCGGAGAACTCCTCCGACATCGACCCCTTCGCCAATCCGGACGCGGCCGCCGTCATCGAGGAGGCCGCCAAGGCCGTCGGCGTTCCCGTCTCGGTCGGCGCTGTCGTGGAGCGGGACGGCAAGTTGCTCAACGAGCAGATCCTGTGGGACCCGGTCAAGGGACCGACGCAGACCTACGACAAGCGGCAGATACAGCCGTTCGGCGAGTACCTGCCGCTGCGCGGGCTCGTCGGCGCGATCAACAAGAACTGGACCGGCATGGTCCGCCAGGACTTCAGCCGCGGCAGCACCCCGGGTGTGTTCGACCTCGACGGCGCCAAGGTGGGCCTCGCCACCTGCTACGAGGCCGCCTTCGACTGGGACGTGCGGGACACCGTCACCCACGGCGCGGAGATGATCTCCGTGCCGAGCAACAACGCCACCTTCGACCGCAGCGAGATGACCTACCAGCAGCTCGCCATGTCACGGATCCGCGCGGTCGAGCACAGCCGCACCGTCACCGTGCCGGTGACCAGCGGCGTCAGCGCGATCATCATGCCGGACGGCAGGATCACCCAGAAGACCGGCATGTTCGTGCCTGCCTATCTCGTGCAGAAGGTGCCGCTGCGCACGTCGAGGACGCCCGCGACCGAGCTGGGCATCCTCCCGGAGATCGCCCTGGTGCTGGTCGCTGCGGGCGGCGTCGGCTGGGCGATCGGGTCGGGGCTGCGCCGCCGGCGCACCGAGGACGCGTAAGCGCACGAGCACGGTCGGCGCACAGGTGGCGTACGGCCGTACGGCCCGGGTGCCCCCGCTGAACCGGCGTGTGCGTCCTCCGAACCGCCCGGAGAGCGCGGGCCCCGCCGGTTAGGGTCGGGCGCATGGCTACTCCTGACTTCATCCGCACGCTCCGGGCCACCGCCGGTCAGCAGTTGCTCTGGCTCCCCGGGATCACCGCGGTCGTCTTCGACGACGAGGGCAGAACGCTTCTGGGCCGGCGGGCCGACACCCGCAAGTGGTCGGTGATCGGGGGGATCCCGGACCCCGGCGAGCAGCCCGCTGCCTGTGCCGTGCGGGAGGTCTACGAGGAGACGGCGGTGCGGTGCGTCGCCGAGCGGGTCGTCCTGGTGCAGGCCCTCGAACCGGTCACCTACCCCAACGGCGACCAGTGCCAGTACATGGACATCACCTTCCGCTGCCGCGCGGTGGGTGGCGAGGCCCGGGTCAACGACGACGAGTCCCTGGAAGTGGGCTGGTTCGACGTGGACGCGCTGCCCGATCTCCACGAGTTCGGGCGCTTCCGGATCAAGCAGGCCATGTCGGATGCACCCACATGGTTTGACCCTACGGCTACGGGCTGAAGTATGGGTAGTCACCACATGTGGTGACGGGTGGGTTCCGCTTAGGGTCGGCACATGACCTCGTCCAGCCCCCCGCCCGGCCCCCACCCGCAGCACCTCGTCCTCGACCTCGGCGGCCGGACCGCCCTCGTCACCGGCGCCGCCAGCGGCATCGGCCGCGCGTGTGCGCTGCGGCTGGCGGCCGCCGGAGCGAAGGTGCGGGCCGTCGACCGGAACGCGGCCGGCCTCGCCGAGCTGGTCCAGCAGGCGGGACGCGCCGTCGGCGTGCCGGGAACCGTCGAACCGCTCGCCGTGGACCTCACCGACCTCGACGCCGCCGAGCGCGCCGCCGCCGGCACGGACGTGCTGGTCAACAACGCGGGCCTCCAGCTGGTGCGCCCGATCGAGGAGTTCCCGCCCGAGGTCTTCCACACCGTGCTGACCGTGATGCTGGAGGCACCGTTCCGCCTCATCCGCGGGGCCCTGCCGCACATGTACGCACAGGGCTGGGGCCGGATCGTGAATGTGTCCTCCGTCCACGGACTGCGCGCCTCCGCCTTCAAGTCCGCGTACGTGGCCGCCAAACACGGTCTCGAGGGCCTGTCGAAAACGGCCGCGCTCGAAGGCGCCGCCCATGGAGTGACCTCGAACTGTGTGAACCCGGGCTATGTGCGCACCCCCCTGGTGGAGGAGCAGATCGCCGACCAGGCGCAGGCGCACGGCATCCCCGAGGACCGCGTGCTGTCCGAGATCATGCTGAAGGACAGCGCGATGAAGCGGCTCATCGAACCGGAGGAGGTGGCCGAAGCCGTGGCCTACCTGTGCAGCCCGCAGGCGTCCTTCGTCACCGGCACCTCCCTGGTGCTCGACGGGGGCTGGACCGCCCACTGAAACGCCCGGCGCCCGGCACCGGAGTTGTCCACAGGCCTGACCGGCCGGGCGGCGGATGAGGAATCCTGTGACCATGTCTCGCGATCACCTTCAGCCGGCATCCAGCACCAGCATCGAGGCCCCCTACCTCGAGCTGCTCGCCCGCGACGCCACCGCGGAGGCGTACGAGCAGCCGGTGCTGCTCGCCCGCGCCGAGGGCGGACCGGCCGACCGGATCGCCGCGCTGGAACAGGCCAAGATGCTCGCCCTGCGGGTCAGGGCCGAGCTGGAAGGCCGGCGTCGGCGCGAGGCGGAGCTGTCCGCGCTCTTCGAGACCGCCCACGACCTCGCGGGACTGCGCGACCTGGACGCCGTCCTGCAGGCCATCGTCCAGCGCGCCCGCTCCCTGCTCGGCACGGACGTCGCCTACCTCACCCTGAACGACCCGGCGCGCGGCGACACCTATATGCGGGTCACCGAGGGATCCGTCTCCGCCCGCTTCCAGCAACTGCGCCTCGGCATGGGCGAGGGGCTCGGCGGACTGGTCGCCCAGACGACCCGGCCGTACGTCACGGACGACTACTTCAAGGACGCCCGCTTCCAGCACACCCACACCATCGATTCCGGCGTCCGCGACGAGGGACTTGTCGCCATCCTCGGAGTCCCCCTCATGCTCGGCCCCCACGTCATCGGCGTCCTCTTCGCCGCCGACCGCAGGGCACGCGTCTTCGAGCGCGCGCAGATCGCCCTGCTCGGCTCCTTCGCCGCCCTCGCCGCCGCCGCGATCGACACCGCCAACCTGCTCACCGAGACCCGCGCGGCCCTGGCGGGCCTGGAGCGCGCCAACGAGATCATCCGGGATCGCAGCGCCGTCATCGAGCGCGCCTCCGACGTCCACGACCGGCTCGCCGAACTCGTCCTGCGCGGCGGCGGGGTGCACGACGTGGCCGCCGCCGTCTCCGAAGTCCTCGACGGTGCCGTGGAGTTCTGCGAGGCCGCCGCCACCCCTGCCCAGGCGCTCGAGGCGTCCCGCGCCGAGGGCCACGCCGTACGGCACGGCAGCGACTGGATCGCCGCGGTCGCCGCCGGCGGCGAGCTCCTCGGTGCGCTGGTCCTGCGCGGGCACCCCCGCCTCGACCCGGTGGACCAGCGCACCCTGGAGCGCGCGGCGATGGTCACCTCCCTGCTCCTGCTCGCCCGCCGGTCGGCCGCCGAGGCCGAACAGCGCGTCCGCGGCGAACTGCTGGACGACCTGCTGGACGCCCGCGACCGGGACCCGCGCCTGCTGCGCGACCGCGCGGCCCGGCTGCACGCCGACCTCGACGCCACCCACGTCGTCCTCGCCGCGCGTCTCGACGGCCCGGCGGCCGACGCCGACGAGGAGGCCGTGGCCCGCCGTCGCCTGTGGTCGGCCGCCTCCCACCTTGCCGCCACCCGGCACGGCCTGTCCGCGGCGCGGGACGGCGGCACCGTCCTGCTGCTGCCGCTCGCCGACGGGGACACCGCCACGGACCTGGCCCGGCGCACCGCACACCAGCTGGGCACGGCCGTCCATCAGCCCGTCACCGTCGGCGCCTCGGCCCCGGTCACCGATCTCACCACCCACCCCGAGACCGTCGCCGCCGCCTACGCGGAGGGCCGCCGCTGCCTGGACGCGCTGCGGCTGCTGGGCCGGGCCGGGGACGGTGCGGCGGCCGAGGACTTCGGCTTCCTCGGCCTGCTCCTCGCGGGCGAGCGGGACGTCGCCGGCTTCGTCGACCGCACCATCGGCCCGGTCGTGGACTACGACGAGCGGCGCGGGACGGAACTGCTGCGCACCCTGGACGCGTACTTCGACTGCGGGATGAGCCCGGCCCGCACCAAGGACGCGCTGCACGTGCACGTGAACACGGTCGCCCAGCGCCTCGAGCGGGTGGGCCGGCTGCTGGGCGAGGACTGGCAGACCCCGGCCCGCGCCCTGGAGATCCAACTCGCCCTGCGGCTGCACCGGTTGGCGACCCCGGACAGACGCTGATCCCCGTACCGTCGTGCCGTACGGGGGACCGGGCGGCGGATGCCCGGCGCCCTGGCCGCCCTCGGCTCCGACTCGGCCGAGAACCCGGCGCTGCGTCCCCCGTGCCACACCGACGGCGACCGGGGTCGGCACCGCTGCACCCAGTTCCTGTCCGACCATTCCCGTCTGCCGCGCGACGCCATGCACGCTCCCCCGCTGCCTCAAGGGCGTGGGAGGTGCCCCCACTCCCCGCACCGGCCCCAGACCCAGGTACGTCCCGTAACGCTCGTACTGGACGTACCTGGGCTTTCGGTCGGTGCGGCGAGAGTGCGTGCCGGGCGTCGCGACGGGGCGAACGTCGCCTGCCTGGGCACCAGCACATACGGCGATCGGCGTGAAGCTGCCGTGGTCGTCGAGGAGTGCGGTGGCGATGTGCGGGACCGGAGCGCCGGGCGCCTCGGAACCGAAACGGTCGCCGTCGCTCACGGGGGAGGGGGCGGTTCCGGGACCGGCCGACGGCCGGGGCGAGCGCCGCCGCTCCGCAGTGGCGGGAGCAGGGGCCGAAGGGCCCCGGTCAGGTCCGACCGGCCCGTGGTGGCGGATGCCGCGCGGGTTCAGGCTGGAAGCAGGGAAAGCCCTGGAGGGAGCGGCGATGACCTCCGCCACCACCGTGACCACGGCCCTTGAGTCCGTGCACCGTGCACTGCTGATGCCCCTCGCCCGTGAGGTCTCCTTCCCAGCCGGCACCCGGCTGTTCGAGGAGGGCAGGCGGGCGGACCGCTTCTGGATCGTGCGCACGGGGAGCGTCGCCCTCGACCTGCGTGTGCCCGGCCGTCGTCCTGCCCTGATCGAGACGTTGGGGCACGGCGAACTGATCGGCTGGTCATGGCACTTCCCGCCGTACACCTGGCACCTGGGAGGCGGGGCGACGAGTCCGGTGCGGGCCTGGGAGTTCGACGCCGGGCCCGTGCGCGCGGTGTGCGCGCACGATCCCGAGTTCGGGCGGGCCGTCGCGGTCTGGGTCGGGCGCGTGGTCGCCGAGCGGCTGCACGCCTCCCGGATCCGGCTGCTCGACCTGTACGCCCCCTACGGCAGCGGGGGATCGGTATGACCGCCGTGTCCCGGCCACGTCGGCGATCGGAGGAGGACACCGTGGAGAGCAGCCCGCACCGAGTGAGTGACGTGATGACGCGCGCCGTCGTCGCGGTGGGTCAAGCGGCCCGGTTCAAGGACATCGTCGAGCGGATGGAGCGGTGGAACGTCAGTGCCCTGCCGGTGCTGGAGGGCGACGGTCGGGTCATCGGCGTGGTGTCCGAGGCCGATCTGCTGCCCAAGGAGGAGTTCCGGGACAGTGATCCCGACCGGGGCACCCAGTTGCACCGGCTGGCCGACCTCGCCAAGGCCGGGGCGGTGTGCGCCGAGGAAGTGATGAGCGCTCCGGCCGTCACCGTCCACGCCGACGCCACGCTCGCCGAGGCGGCGCGCATCATGGCGCTGAAGCACGTCAAGCGGCTGCCCGTGGTGACCTCGGAGGGCGTGCTCGAAGGCGTGGTCAGCCGCGGGGACCTGCTCAAGGTGTTCCTGCGCACCGACGACGAACTCGCCGACGAGATACGGCGGGACGTGGTCGACGTGCTGTTCCCGGCTCCGGTGGAGCCCGTGCACATCATCGTCACCGACGGCATCGCGACACTCACCGGGCGGGTCCAGTACGGTGAGCGGATTCCGCTCGCGGTCCGCATGGTCCGGGGCGTCGAGGGCATCGTGGGCGTGGACTGCCGGCTCACCGCGGCCGACACCGGGTGATCCACCGGCCGCCACCGGCCGACTCCGCACGGCGGCTCCGCCGGTGAGCGCCCCTTACTCGGTGGGTAGCGGAACGCACCAGTCCAGTGTGGCGCCGCCGCCGTCGGGGCTGGACACCGTGAGCCGGCCGCCGAGCCTCTCGGCCCGTTCGGCCATGTTGCGCAGTCCGCTGCGACGACCGCCCGAAGGGATGCCGACGCCGTTGTCCGACACCGTCAGGCGCACCTCCCGGCCGTCGGTCGTCAGCACCAGCTGCGCCCGGTCGGCGTGCGCGTGCCGGGCGATGTTGGTCAGGGACTCGGAGACCACGGCCACGATGTGGTCGGCGATCTCCGGCGGCACATCGGTGTCGACCAGACCCTCCATGCGCACGCTGGGAGTGAAGCCCAGGACGGGCGCGGCCTCGCCCATCGTTCGTACGACCCGCGATCGCAGCCCGCTGCCGACGGCCCCCTCCCGGGCCCGCAGGCCGAAGATCGTCGACCTGATGATCTTGATGGTCTCGTCGAGGTCGTCCACGGCCCGCAGCACCCGCTCGGCGGCCTCCGGATGCTCGATGAAGCGGCCCGCGCTCTGCAGGGTCATTCCGGTGGCAAACAGCCGCTGAATGGCCAGGTCGTGCAGGTCGCGGGCGATCCGGTCGCGGTCCTCCAGCAGGGCGATCTGCTGGGCGT
Source organism: Streptomyces sp. NTD91 (assembly GCF_059510455.1). Lineage (NCBI taxonomy): Bacteria > Bacillati > Actinomycetota > Actinomycetes > Kitasatosporales > Streptomycetaceae > Streptomyces > Streptomyces sp. NTD91. The sequence continues at coordinate 17,226 of NZ_JCAJZW010000062.1, read as the reverse complement.
CCTGCCGGCGCTCGGCCAGCTCCATCGCGATCGCGGCCTGCGCGGCGAAGCCCTGGAGCATCTCGGTCTCCTTTCCGGAGAACGCCTGGCCGCCGCTCTCGCGGGCCAGCAGGACCACGCCCCGCACGCCGCCCCCGCCGGTACCGATGGGGACGGCCACCGCGGGGCCGAGGCCGCGAAAGCGCGGCGGCTCGGGTGCGACCCGGGGGTCCTGGCTGACGTCGTCGCTGGTCACCGGGGCCGCGGCGGAGAACGCCAGGCCCATGAGGCTCTCGTAGAGGGGCAGCGCCAGTCCCCGGTGGGCGTCCGCCTCGGCTCCCACGGCGATCTCAACGGTGAGCGAGTCGGTGTCCGGCATGGGCATCGCCACGGCCGCGAGGGCCGAGCCCGTGATCTCCCGGGCCCGTTCCGCGATCAGGTCCAGGGCCTCGGCGCGTGCGCTGCCCGACATCAGGCTGTGGCTGATCTCGGCGTTCGCCAGCAGCCACCGCTCGCGCTGCCGCGAGTCCTCGTACAGGCGGGCGTTGTCGATGGCCACGCCGGCCGCGACGGCAAGCGTCGACAGCACCGACTCGTCCTCCGCGTCGAAGTCCGCCCCGCCGCGCTTCTCGGTCAGGTACAGATTGCCGAACACCTGGTCACGGACCCGGATGGGGACGCCCAGGAACGTGTTCATCGGCGGGTGGCCCGGCGGGAAGCCGTACGAGGCGGGGTGCTCGGAGAGCTTCGGCAGCCGCAGGGGTTCGGGGTGGCGGATCAGCTCGCCGAGGATGCCGTGGCCCTCCGGGTAGGGGCCGACCCCGGCGATCTGCTTCTCGCTCATACCGATGGTGTGGAAGGCCGACAGCGTCCTGCCGTCGGGGCCGATCACGCCGAGGGCGGCGTACTCGGCGTCGACCAGGAGCGCCGCGGCCTCGACGATCGAGCGCAGGGCCTGTTCCAGATCCAGTTCCCGGCCGACGGAGAGCACGGCCTCCAGCAGGCTGTGCACACGGTCGCGCGTGCCGCGCGCCGCGTCGATTCGGGCCTGCAACTCCTCCAGCAGCTCGTCGAGTTTCAGCTGCGGCATCGGCACTCGGGGCTCCCCAGGGTCGGCCACTGTTTCGCTGCCACGGTATCGGGCCCGGGCGTCGCACGGTACGGCAATGGGGTGCTCGCGCCCTCGCCGGACGCCGGGAAGGGCTGAGCGGCGCGGCCACCGGAGCCGCACGAAGGCTGGTCCGGCGACAGCACGAACGCCGGCGGGGGACACCCGGCCCCGAGGGAGGGCCGAACGGCTGTGGAAGGGCGCGAGGACGAGGCGGACAGTGAATCAGGAGCGGCACCGATCCCCCGCTGTGCCGCTCTCCGCGTCGCGTTCCTGATCCCCGTGGTTCCTGATCCCCGTGGCCGGCGGTCAGGCCTCGATCCGGCGTCCGGTGACGGTACCGGGCTCGATCCGTACCCACACGTCACGGGTGCCGTCCGGCCAGGGTGCGCTGAAGGCGTGCTCGGCATACCGGTTCAGTTCCCGCGGGTCCGTCACGGTTTGGGCGTGTCCGCGCACCAGCACGCTCCAGCCCTGGCTGAAGGTGTCGTCGATGCGGTCCACCTCGAAGGCCACCTGGCAGCCGGCCGCGAAGGACGGTGTCGCGCCCGGAGCCGTCCGGAAGACGATCGCGCCGTCGACGACGCTGTAGTTGACGGGCACGATCACCGGTCCGGTGCGCGTCGGGACCGCAAGCCGGCCCACCCCGTGCGAGCCCAGCAGGGCCTGGCACTCGCCGTGACCCAGCTTCGTGAAGCGGGGCCGGCGTGCGGCGCGTGTGCTGCCGGGCGGCAGGTCGACGACCCCGCCGGTCAGTTCGGTCGCCGTGGTCCGGAGCGCCTCGGCCAGCCGGATCAGGGCACCGGCGCCCGGGGTGGCACCGGGCTGGTCCTCGAGATACCCGAGGTAGGAGACGGCCATGCCGGCACGGGTGGCCACCTCCCGCCGTGTCAGGCCGAGTTGGGTCCGCCGGGCGGTCAGGCGTCGGCCCAGGTCGCCGAGCGGTGCCTTCGTCGCCGCGTTCGCTCCCGTCCGTTCGGTCATGGCCGTCACTCTCCTTCTCGATCAGGCCGCGGGGGAACGGCGACGTCCGTGTGCTGTTCGCCACCGAGCACCACCTTGAGCGCGCCGGTCTCTGCGGCCCGGGAGAAGACGTCGTACGCCTCCTCCATGCGGTCCAACGGGAAGGTGTGGGTGACCAGTCGCCCGGTCGGCAGCCGGCCGTCGGCGGCCATCTTCAGCAGGGCGGGGGTGGAGTAGGTGTCCACCAGGCCGGTCGTGATGGTCACGTTCTTGATCCACAGGTCTTCCAGGTGCAGCGTGGCCGGCTTGCCGTGCACGCCGACGTTGGCCACGTGACCGCCGGGACGGACCATGCGGGTGCACAGCTCGAAGGTCTCCGGTGCGCCGACGGCCTCGATGACCACGTCCGCGCCGAGTCCGTCGGTCAGGTCGGCGACCAACCGGCCGGGTTCCTCGCGGGCGTCGGCGATCGCGTCGGCGCCGAGCCTGCGGGCGGCCTCCAGCCGGGCCGGAACCATGTCGATCGCGATGATCCGTTCCGGGGTGAACAGGCGCGCCGTGGCGATCGCCGCGAGCCCGATGGGGCCGGCGCCGACGATGGCGACGGTGTCGCCGGGCCGCACACGCCCGTTGAGGACGCCGACCTCGTAGGAGGTCGGGAAGATGTCCGCGAGCAGCACCGCGTCCTGGTCGGCGAGGGCGGCAGGCAGTGGGTGCACGGACAGGTCGGCGTGCGGGACGCGGACGTACTCGGCCTGGGTGCCGTCGATCAGATGCCCGAGGATCCAGCCTCCACCGCCCCGGCACTGGCCGTAGGCGCCGTCGCGGCAGAAGCGGCAGCGTCCACAGGAGGTGATGCAGGAGATCAGCACCCGGTCCCCGGGCCGCACGGTCCGTACGTCGCTGCCGGCCTCGACGACCTCCCCGACCGCCTCGTGGCCCAGGACCGTCCCGGGCCGCACCTCGGGCACGTCACCCTTGAGGATGTGCAGGTCCGTTCCACAGATGGTGACGGCGCCGACCTTCACGACGGCGTCGGTCGGCTCCTTGACGCCGGGGTCGGGGACATCCTGCCAGGAGGCCTGTCCGGGGCCGTGGAACACGAAGCCCTTCATTCCGCTCCACCCTCTTCGGTCGCTACCGCCGGGGCTCGGGGTTCCGGCGCGGTGCCGGAGGCGCCCCACCCGTCCAGCTTGGGCCGGGAACGACGCGCCCGCTTGGGCCGTCCGGCCCCGGCCGCCCGGCCGGACGGCGCACATCGTCCGGTGGCCGGGACCGCCCGGGAGCGCTGCCGGGGCACGGTACGGGCGGTGTGTGCACCGCGTAGGGCGCTCGGGGCGCGTCGTGCCCCTGCCGGACGGGGACGGAGGCCGATCGGCCCTTCCCGGCACCTCGCGGATCCCGGTTCGCTCGTCCCATGGACAACGACCCCGCGCGACCCGAGCCCGAGAACGGCACCGGACCGGCTCCGGTGGTGACCCACCCTGCTCCCGGCGGAACGACCGTCCTGCCGCTGTACGGGGAGATAGACCTGCTGACCGCGCCCGCCCTGTCGCAACGGCTCGACGCGCTGACCGCGGGTCCGGGCCCCGACCTGGTGCTGGATCTCCGGCCGGTCACTTTCATCGACTGCGCGGGACTGAGCGTGCTGTGCCGGGTCCGCAACAGGGCCCTGGCCAGGTACGGCCGGCTGCGGCTCGTCACGGACGACACCGGCTTCCTGCGCATGCTGCGGGCGACGGGGCTGTGGGGTGTCTTCGAGGTGCGTCCCCGTCTTCCATAGCCCCCGCCACGGGGGGCGAGCCCGCGGCGGCGCGGGCCCCCGGCCGGGGAGCCGGGCGGACTGAGGCGGGGATCGCGAGCGGCAGGTGCCCGTGGAAAGCCTCGAAGCGGCGTGGGTCAGTCGTGCGCCACGACGGCGACGGGGGCGGCGACATGATGCAGCACCGCGTGGGTGACGTGCCCGATGTGGGCGCCGAGGGGGCGGGTGCGGACGCGGCGGCCGACGACCACCAGGGAGGCGTCGCGGGACGCGGCCACCACGACCGCCGCGGAGCTTCCGTTCCGGCTCGCCTCCAACACGTCCACGTCGGGGAACTTCTGCCGCCAGGGGCGCAGTATCTCGTCCAGTTCGTCCGCTGCGCGGCGTGCCAGGGCCTCGTAGCCTTCCGATCCGGCGGACACGGCGTGCGCCACCGACGGCAGGCTCCAGCCGTGGACGACGCGCAGGGCGGCATGCCTGCGGGCGGCGGCGTCGAACGCGAACGCCAGCAACGTCGCGTCCGGTTCGGCGGTGTCGAGTCCGAGCACGACGGGGCGGAACGGTGTCGCGACGGAGGGCCCGCCCGCCGGGTCCCGCCTGTGCTCGTCGCTGGCCTGTTCGCCCGCCCGGATCAGCACCACGGGGCGCGTCGCATGGGCGACGACGGACAGGGTGACGGAGCCGACCAGGAATCCGCCGATCCCGCCGAAGCCCCGCGAGCCCAGCACCAGGAGCTCGGCCGCGTCCGCCGCCTCGCTCAGGCCCTTGGCCGGATCCCCGCTGATCTGCTCGGTGATCACCTCGACGCCGGGATGGTCGTGCCGGAGTCCGTCCGCGGACTCGCCGATCAGCTCGGCCCAGTAGCGGGGGGTCTCGGAGTCGAGCAGGGGCGCCTGCGGCAACGACGCCGGAAAGGGCTCCCACACATGAAGGATCTTCAGCGCACTGCCGCGCAGCAGTGCTTCGCGCGCCGCCCATTCCGCCGCTGCCCGGCTCTCCCGAGAGCCGTCGAGGCCCACGGTGACGGTTCGGGTCATGGTCTCCACCTCCAGGGACGGGGATCCACTTCCCAGGGTGGAGCCGCGACGCCGGACGGGTCAGGGGCCGCTGGTCCCCGGCCGGGGCCGACCGGCCCCGGCGCGCCGCGCCGGCAGGTCCGGCGGCCCGCCGAGGGGAACGAAGGCCCCGCACGGGGGCCGGGTGGCCCTTGTACGGCGCTTTCGGCCTGGCCACGCTGAGAGGGAGAGGACGTCCTCGCAGACCGCGACAGGACAGGCCGGCCCAGCCGAAGACCTCGAGGAGTCACCATGTACCCCACCTCCTACGTCGTCAGCGACGTCATGTCCCACACGGTCGCCGCGGTCGGCCCGCGGGCGCCCTTCAAGGAGATCGTGCAGTTGATGCAGGACTGGCAGGTCAGCGCCCTGCCCGTGATCGAGGGCGAGGGGCGGGTGGTCGGCGTGGTCTCCGAGGCCGACCTCCTGCCGAAGGAGGAGCTGCGCGACGCCCCGGAGGAGGGCTACGCCCGGCTGCGCCGCCCCGCCGACCTGGCGAAGGCCGAGGGGCTCACCGCCGGGGAGCTCATGTCCTCCCCGGCGTTCACCGTCCGGGCGGACGCGCCCCTCGCCGAGGCGGCGCGGACCATGGCATGGGCGAAGGTCAAGCGGCTGCCCGTGATCGGCGAGACCGGCCTGCTGGAGGGCATCGTCAGCCGCGCCGACCTGCTGAAGGTCTTCCTGCGCGACGACGAGGACATCGCCGAGGAGATCCGCCGCGAGGTCGTGGGGGACCTTCTGCGTCCGCCGGCCTCGGCCGTCCGGGTCGAGGTGCACGACGGAGTCGCCACCCTGACCGGCCGCATGCGCGACACCGCCCTGGTCCCCGTGGCCGCACGCCTGGTGCGGGCCGTCGAAGGAGTGGTGGACGTGCAGTTCGACCTGGCCCGCGACGACCGGGGAGTGAGCGGGGCCGGTCGGCTTCAGGCCGGCTGAGCGCGGCGGTGGTCCGGCGGCGTGGTCCCCGGCATGGTGAGCGTGCAGGCGACCGATCCTGGTGTCCGTGATCTTCGGTACCGAACTCGTCCTCGGAACCGACACCCGCCGACCGGTCCAGGGACCGGTCGACGTTGCTCCAGGGACCGCGTCCGCCCCGCGGTGTTCGACGAGCCCGTCGGTGATCGGCACCGGCAGCCGCGACGGACGGCCCATTGACCGGCGTCACCCGGAAGGGTTCGGGTCGGCGTACGCGACGACGCAGGTGGCGGGCCCGCCGTCCGACGGCACGGAAGCCGTCCCGTACCCCGCGACGGTGCATCTGGCCGTCGACCGGTTCATTGCGTCCCGTGCGCTCCGATCGCTCCCGGCTGCCCCGTCAGCCGCACGGCCTGCAGGGCGAGATACAGCTCCGCGGAGGACTCCGCGTCGGTGGTGCGGCGGCCGGTCAGTTCGGCGATGCGGTTGAGGCGGTACAGGACCGTGTTGCGATGGCGGTGCAGCCGGTCCGCCGCCGCCGTCGTCGATCCGCCGCCGGTGAACCATGCCCGCAGCGTCTCCAGCAGGGTGACCCGCTCCTTCGGGGGCAGGGTGAGAAGGGGGCCGAGCAGCGCCTGCGCGACCTCCTGCGCCGTGTCGGGGGACGCGGCCGCCAGGAGCGACACCGGCGCGCTGCCGTACAGGTGGGCGCCGTACGGCAGGCACTGGACGGCGAGTTGGGTCTGCCGCCAGGCCGTCGGCGCGTTCACGGGTGAGGTGAAGGCGCGGCTGAGCCCGACCCGGGACAGGGCGATGTCCGACAGATGGCCGACGGCCGCCGCGACGGCCTGTTCGCCGGGGAGGGACAGCAGACCCACCCAGGCCCCTGTCGGCTGGATCCACTCGGAGCCGATGCCTGCGGCGCCGAGACGGCTGCGCACGCTCGGCAGCGGCTCGACCCCGTCGTGGACCTCGGCGCAGACCACGAGGAAAGGGCCCTGGCGGTCGAGGTCCGGGACGCGGGCGATCTCCCACGCCCCGGCGTTCGTGCCGGACTCGACCTCGGTGCGCACCCCGGAGGAGACGGCCCTGTCGATAGCCGCCGAGATCGTGACGGTCCGCCGAGGCGGCGACGGCACACGCCCCACCGACGGCGAAGAGCCGCTCCATCGCCGCCGGCCTTCCGTCGCAGCGGGTCCGTCCAGCCCGTGGTGAGCGTGGTCGCCCCGCCGGCCTGCCTCAGCCCAGCTTCTTCAGCAGCTCGGCCGCGAGCGGGGCGGAGCTTGCGGGGTTCTGTCCGGTGACCAGGTTGCGGTCGACGACCACGTGGGGCGCCCAGGGCTCACCGGCCCGTACGTCGACGCCCGCCTCCTCGAGTCGCGTCTGCAGCAGCCACTCGGCCCTGTCGGCGAAGCCCGCCTGGCTCTCCTCGGCGTCGGTGAACGCGGCCACCCGGTAACCGGCGAAGGCGTTGGAACCGTCGCTTCGCACCGCGGCGAGCAGCGCGGCCGGCCCGTGGCAGACCACACCGAGCGGCTTGCCGGAGTCGAGCGCGTCGACGAGCAGCCTGCCGGAGACCGGGCTGACGGCGAGGTCCTCCATGGGGCCGTGGCCGCCGGGGTAGAAGACGGCGTCGTGGTCGTCCACCCGGACGTCCTCGAGCCGGACGGGGTGCTGGATCTCGGTGAACGAGGCCAGAGCGGCCGCGATCCGGTGGGCGCCCTCCTGACCGCCGTTCACCTCGGGAGCGAGGCTGCCCCGGTCGACTGTGGGGACGACACCGCCCGGCGTGGCGACGACGATCTCGTGACCGGCGGCCCTGAACGCCCCGTAGGGGGTGACCGCCTCCTCGGCCCAGAAACCGGTGGGGTGCCTGGTGCCGTCGGCCAGCGTCCAGTGGTCGGCGCCGGTCATCACAAAGAGGATCTTCGACATGGTGCTTCCTTCGCGCAGAGGGTGACGCCGTCGAACGTAGATCGCCGAGGCATCGGGTTCCAATGAGAAATTCGATGTCAGGCATTGGAATTGCTATGGCGGAAGGCGCTTGAATGGTCCGTGTGAGCGATGTCGGTCCTCTCGATCTCAACCTGCTGCGCACGTTCCTCGCCGTGTACCGGTCGGGTTCGTTCACCGGCGCCGCCCACTTGCTCGGGCTGTCGCAGCCCACGGTGACGACGCAGATGCGCACCCTGGAGCGGCAGACGGGCCGTGAGCTGTTCGAGCGGCTGCCGCGCGGCGTCGCACCGACGGCCGTGGCCGACGAGCTGGCGGTGCGGGTCGCCCCGGGTCTCGACCTGCTCGCCGCGGTCGCGGGCCCCGACCCGGCGGCGGGCCGCACCACCGCACCGGTGCACCTCGCCGGCCCGGCCGAGTTCCTTTGCGTCACCGCCCTGCCGGCGCTGGCGCCGCTCGTGGCGGACGGCGTGCGGCTGCGGGTGGCGACGGGGCTGACGGACGCCCTGCTCGCCGAACTGCGGGCAGGGCGGCACGACCTGGTGATCGCCACCGTCCGCCCCCGGGGCCGGGCGCTGTCCGCCGTGGCGCTGAGCGACGAGGAGTTCGTGCTGGTGGCCGCACCGTCGTGGGCCGAGCGCCTGAAGGGACCGCTCGCCACCGAGGGCCCCTCGGCCCTGCACGGGGTTCCCCTGGTGACGTACGCGGAGGACCTGCCCATCGCCCGCCGCTACTGGCGCCACGTCTTCGGCCGCAGACTCTCCTGCCCCGCCGCCGTCACCGTGCCCGACCTGCGCGGTGTGAAGGCCGCCGTGGCGGCCGGCGCGGGCTTCTCCGTGCTGCCCCGCTATCTGTGCGCGGACGAACTGGCCTGTGGCGCCCTCGTCCCGCTGCACGAGCCCGAGGACCCGCCGATCAACACCGGCTACCTGGTCCAGCGGCCGGGCGTCCCGGACAACCCGGATGTGATCCGCGTCCGCGACCACCTGCTGCGCACGCTGCGCGGCCGGGGATCAGCGCGGGCAGTCTAGGCCCTTCCCGGTGCCCGTGGGCAGGCTGGGGCGGGCGCTGCCGCCGGGAAGTTCCTCCGCCACCGGCACGGGCTGCCGGTACCGCGTGGAGGCGTCGATCCGCGGTGCGACCCGGCCGATCGAGCGTGCGGTGGCCCCCGCGCCGTCCATGTCCGGCACGGACACGGCGAGGAAGCGGAAGGCGGCGGAGGGCCGCAGTTCGACGCACACGACGGGTCTGCCCGCCCGCAGGGCCACGAAGTCCGTCCCGCCGTGGTGAGCGCGCGTCCCGACCGACCGGCCGCCGGGGGCCCAGACGCCGCGCTGCGGGACCCCGCGCAGGGCGCGCCACCACTCCGCCTCCGCCGTCACCCGGCACACCTCCGCCAGCGGCACCCGCACCTCACCGCGGCGGGCGGCCGCCCGCTCCCGCCAGGACAGCCGTACGACCAGGTCGTCCCCGTCGACGAGCAGCCGTGCCATCGTCCGTCTCCTCCCTTCGGCCTTCCGTACTCGCCGTGCTTCGGGTGGCCGATCCCCGTGTCGTGCCGGCGCTGCCCGGGTACCCGTCCGGGACGCCCGGAGAGCAGGTGTGCCATGCCCGGTCGGCCGGCAGGGGTCTCGCTGGACGAGGCCACCGATCCGGAGGTGCGGTCCGCCGGTGACGGGGAAGGAGTGGACGGGACATGCGGTTTCATGATCGTGTCCATGCCGGCCGGGAGCTGGCCGAACGGCTGCGCATCCGGCAGGAGGCCGGGGCGCTGACGCATCCGGTCGTACTGGCCCTGCCGCGCGGCGGGGTGACGGTGGCCCGCGAGGTGGCGCGGGCGCTGGAGGCGCCGCTCGACGTGCTCGTCGTGCGCAAGATCGGGGCGCCGTTCCAGGAGGAGCTGGGCGTGGGCGCGCTCGCGGGCGACGATCCTCCGCTGTTCGACAAGCGGACCCTGGACGAATTCGGCCTCACCGAGGAGGGCCTGCTCGACGTGGTGGAGCGGGAACGGACGGAGCTGCGCCGCCGGGAGGAGCGGTACCGGCAGGGCCGTCCCGCACCCGAGCTGCGGGACCGCACGGTGATCCTGGTGGACGACGGGGTGGCCACCGGGGCGACCGCGCGGGCGGCGCTGCGCTGGCTGCGCCGGCAGGCGCCGGAGCGGGTGGTGCTGGCGGTGCCGGTGTGCTCGCCCCAGGCCGCCGAACTGCTGCGGGGCGAGGCCGACGAGGTGCTGTGCCTGCAGCGGCCCGCCGTCTTCCTGGCCGTGGGAGAGTGGTACGAGAGCTTCGAGCAGCTGACCGACGACGACGTGCTCGCCGCGCTGCACGGACAGTGAACCCCGGGGCGCCGCCAAGCCGGAGCGGAGGCCGCCATGGAGTTGGTCGAGGAACGTTCCTTCCGCTACCGCATCGAACAGCGGGCGGACATGCGCGTACCCGGGATCGTGTTCGCGTCCCGGGAGCTGCTCGCGGACGCCGAGCAGTCCCTGGAGCAGGTCGCGCACGTGGCCACGCTGCCCGGCATCGTCTCCGCCTCGTACGCCATGCCGGACATCCACTGGGGGTACGGCTTCCCCATCGGCGGCGTCGCCGCCACCGACGTGGACGCCGGCGGGGTGGTCTCGCCGGGCGGCGTCGGCTTCGACATCTCCTGCGGGGTGCGGCTGCTGGCCGCCGACTGCGACGGCGACGGCCTCCGGCCCGCGCTGACCTCGGTGATGGACGGCCTGGACCGGGCAATACCCCGCGGGGCCGGGCCCGGAGGCGTGTGGCACCTCGGCGATCCCTGCGAACTGGAGCGGCTGCTGGCCGGAGGATCCCGCTACGCCGTGGAGCGGGGGTACGGCGAGGAGCGCGACCTGCTGCGCTGCGAGGACGGCGGTGCCGTCGCCGACGCGGACGTGACACAGGTCGGGCAGCGGGCCCGTGAGCGGGGGCTCGGCCAGGTCGGCAGCCTCGGATCCGCCAACCACTTCCTGGAGGTGCAGCAGGTCGTCGAGGTGTACGACGAGGAGGCCGCCGCCCGGTTCGGGATCGGACCCGGCCAGGTGTGCGTGATGATCCACTGCGGCTCGCGCGGCCTCGGCCACCAGATCTGCACCGATCATGTGCGGCTGATGGACCGGGCCATGGCCCGGTACGGCATCAGCGTCCCCGACCGGCAGCTGGCCTGCACACCGGTCGACTCGCCCGAGGGACAGGCCTATCTCGGGGCGATGGCCGCGGCGACCAACTACGGCAGGGCGAACCGGCAGCTGCTGTCCGACGCGGCGCGCGACGTGTTCCGACGTACCGCCGGTGTCCGGCTGTCGCTGGTGTACGACGTCTCCCACAACCTCGCCAAGATCGAGACGCACGCGGTGGACGGGGAGCGGCGGCGCCTGTGCGTGCATCGCAAGGGCGCCACCCGCGCCTTCCCGCCCGGGCACCCCGAACTGCCCGAGGACGTGCGGGAGTCAGGCCAGCCGGTGCTGATCCCCGGCACCCTCGGGACGGCGTCGTACGTGCTGGCCGGGGTGTCCGGCGGCGACGCCTTCCACTCCACCTGTCATGGCGCGGGCCGCACCATGAGCCGTCACCAGGCCGCCCGCTCCGTCACCGGCAGCGAGCTGCGGGCACGGCTGCGCCGGGCGGGCATCGCGGCGCGCCCGAAGTCCTGGCGCGGCCTGACGGAGGAGACACCGGAGGCCTACAAGGACGTCGACGCCGTGGTCGCCGCGAGCGAGGGGGCGGGGCTGTGCCGGAAGGTCGCCCGGCTGGTGCCGCTCGGCGTGGTGAAGGGCTGAGGCGGAGGCCGGGCGCGGTCACACGTCCACGATCACCGAACAGGACCAGCCGTACGCGTCCGGGCCGATGTGCAGGTCCTGCCAGGAGACGCCCTTGGGCACCGCACCGACGATGCCGACGTCCGCCAGGCAGGCGAGGGACAGCCGTACCTCCAGCCCGCCGTCGTCGGCGGGCTCCACCTCCACGTCGACCGGGATCCGGCCGGTCACCTCGAGCCGGTAGACCACCTCGTCCAGCAGCGCCACCAGCAGATCCGCGTCGTCGCCGGGAGCGAGGCGGACCCGTTCCATCGTGGTGGGATGCGCCTGCGACACGTCCGCGAAGGCCTCGACCATGGCGCGCACGGCCTCGCCGAGGCAGTGCTCCCGGGTGGTGCCCCACGCCTGCAGACGCAGGTCCGCCGTGTGCGGCATCGAGCGGTGGCCGTTGTCGCCCTCGCGCCGTGCGCGCAGCTCGTCGCTGATGTCACCGACCATGGCTGCCGTGATCCCTTCTGCGAGCCCTCGTCTCGATTGTCCCGCCGGGCGCGCCGTGGCGCCGACCGAGCCCGGGGCACGGGGTTTGCCCGCGCCGTGCCGGGCTACGCGGCGGGCGAGACGTACGCCTCACCATCTCGGATCCGGGAGGTGCCCGATGACCCGGCGGATACGTGACGTGATGTCGCCCGGCGTGGTGGCAGTGGAGCCGATGACCTCGGTGGAACGGGCCGCGCTCCTCATGCGTGAGCACGACATCGGCGACGTCCTGGTCGCCTACGACTGCGATCTGTTCGGAGTGCTCACCGACCGCGACATCGTGGTGCGCACGCTGGCCGCGGGACTGGACCCGCACACCACCACGGTCGGCACGGTGTGCAGTCGGCCGCCGGTGCTCACCCTGAGCCCGGAGGACACCACGGACCGTGCGACCGAGCTGATGCGCGACCACGGCTTGCGCCGGCTTCCCGTCGTGGAACACGGCGGCTGTCCGGTCGGGATGGTCAGCCTCGGCGACCTGGCGGCCGTGGAGGACCCGCACTCGGCGCTGGCCGGGATCAGCACGGCGGAACCCAACCACTGAGCCCCGGCGACAACCGGTCAGGGCGCGAGCACCCGGGCCCGGCAGGACGACGGCGTGCCCCACGAGGTGCGCAGCGCGCGGGCCTTGCGGATCCACAGGGACAAATCCAGCTCCTCGGTGTAACCGAGGGCACCGTGCAGGTGGAGAGCGGTGCGTGCCGCGCCCGACGCGGCCTCGCAGGCGCGGACCTTCGCCGCGGCGATCTCGCGTCCGCCGCCGTCGGCATCCCGTGCCAGCGCCAACGCGGCGGCGTGGACGAGGGGCCGGGCGAACTCCAGGGCGATGAGCGTGTCGGCCAGCCGGTGCTTGACCGCCTGGAAGGAGCCGATCGCGACGCCGAACTGCGTGCGCCGCCGGACGTGTTCGACGGTCCGGTCCAGCAGGGCGCGGCCCAGCCCGAGCGCCTGCGCCGCGGTGGCCAGCGCCGCGACATCGGCGGCGTGCGTGGCCGCGGCGGCGACCGCCGGTCCCTCCGCCAGCACGATGCCGCCGAGCGGGCGGGCCGGCCGCCGGGCCGGGTCGAGCGCGGGCTGGACGGGACCGTGCGCCTCGGCCAGGCGCACGGTGTCGCCCGCGACGACGAACACCGCGTCGGCGGCGTCGGCGTCCAGGGCGTAGGGGCTGCCGGAGGAGAGCACGCACAAGGAGCCGACGACCCTGCCGGCGGCGATCCCCGGCAGCCAGGCGGCCGCCGCCGTCGCGTCGCCCAGACGTTCCAGGAGGGCCGCTGCCGCGACCGTCTCCACCAGCGGCCCCGGCACCGCGTGACGGCCCGACTCGGTGAAGGCGACGACCAGTTCGACCGGCAGCAGGCCCAGTCCGCCGTACTGCTCGGGCACCGCGAGCGTGAAGACCCCGGCCTCGGCCAGCCGGGTCCACAGGGCGCGGCCCGGCTCGGTGCGCCCGGCCGCCCAGGCCCGTACGACGGCCGGAGTGTCCGCCGCCGTCAGCAGGGCGTCCAGCGTGCGGGCGAGGTCGCGCTGCTCGTCGTCGAGGAGGAACCGCATCACCGGCGTCCCTTCGGCAGGCCGAGCAGCCGCTCGGCGATGATGTCGCGCTGGATCTCGTTCGTGCCCGCGTAGATGGGGCCGGCGAGGGAGAAGACGTAGCCCTCGGCCCAGCCGCCGTGCGCGGGCGCCTCCCCGGCGTCGTCGGCGAGGTCGCCGTAGGGGCCGAGCAGGTCGAGGGCGGTCTCGTGCAGGGCGAGGTCCAACTCGGACCAGAACACCTTGTTCAGGCTCGGCACCGCCGAGCCTCCCGACGCCGGGCGCGAGGCGGCCGCGTAGGCGAACAACTGGTAGGCGCGGGCGCCGGTCACCGCGTCGGCGACCCGGTCGCGCAGCGCGGTGTCGGACGGGTCGGCCCGCTCGCGCCACAGCCGGGTCAGCCGGTCGGCGGCGGCGGTGAACCGGCCGGGGCTGCGCAGGGTGAACCCGCGTTCGCTGCCCGCGGTGCTCATCGCGACCCGCCAGCCCCGGCCGGGCTCGCCGATGACGTCCTCGTCGGGCACGAAGACGTCGTCGAGGAAGAGCTCGGCGAAGGCCGGCTTGCCGTCCAGACGCCCGATGGGGCGGACGGTCACACCGTCCGCGTCCAGCGGAAACATCACGTAGGTAAGGCCCTGGTGGGGTTTCTCGGTGCGCGGGTCGCTGCGGAAGAGGCCGAAGGCCCGGTCGGCGAACGCCGCCCGGGAGGACCAGGTCTTGTGGCCGGAGAGCAGCCAGCCGCCGTCGGTCCGGCGCGCGGTGGAGCGCAGGGCGGCGAGGTCGGATCCGGCCTCCGGCTCGGACCAGGCCTGGGCCCAGATCACCTCGCCGCTCGCCATGGGCGGCAGGACGCGCGCGCACTGCTCCGGCGTCCCGTGCTCGAAGAGGGTCGGGGCCAGCAGACCGATGCCGTTCTGGCCGACCCGGCCGGGCGCACCGGCCGCGTAGTACTCCTCCTCGAAGACCAGCCACCGCAGGATCGAGGCGGCGCGGCCGCCGTACTCCTCGGGCCAGGACACCACCGACCAGCGGTCCGTGAACAGGGTGCGCTCCCAGGCCCGGTGGGCGTCGAACCCCTCCGCCGTCTCCAGGGAGGGCAGCGGGGTCTCGGGCACATGCGCGACGAGCCAGGCGCGCGCCTCGGCGCGGAAGGCGTCGTCGGCGGCGGAGAAGTCGAGGTCCATCGGGTGTCGGCCTCCATTCTTCCCTGACAAGTGTTCGGCAGGTTAACCTGACGGACCGTCAGACGTCGAGAGTCGTCCGGAGCCGCCCATGAGCACGCCCGCGCCGCCCTACGTCCCGGGCCACGGCCTCCTGAAGGGCCGCACCGCCGTGGTCACCGCCGCCGCGGGCGCCGGTATCGGCGGCGCGACGGCCCGCCGGCTGCTGGAGGAAGGAGCCCGCGTCGTCGTCTCCGACGCCCACGCGCGCAGGCTGACACAGTCGGAGGCGGCGCTGGCGGCGGAGTTCGGCGCGGACCGCGTCGCGGCACTGCCCTGCGACGTCACCGACGAGGAGCAGGTCGGCGCGCTCTTCGACTTCGTGGCCGGCAGACACGGGCGCCTGGACGTCGTCGTCAACAACGCCGGGCTCGGCGGCACCGCCGACCTGGCCGAGATGACCGACGAGCAGTGGGACCGGGTCCTCGACGTCACCCTGGGCGGCACCTTCCGCTGCACCCGCGCCGCGCTGCGCCGGATGAAGGAGGCGGGCGGCGGGGGCGTCGTCGTCAACAACGCCTCGGTGACCGGCTGGCGGGCGCAGCGGGGTCAGGCGCACTACGCCGCCGCCAAGGCCGGGGTCATGGCCCTCACCCGCTGCGCCGCCGTGGAGGCAGCGGAGTACGGGGTGCGGGTGAACGCCGTCTCGCCCAGCCTCGCCATGCACCCGCACCTGGTGAAGGTGACCACGCCGGACCTGCTGGAGGAACTGACCGCCCGTGAGGCGTTCGGCCGCTGGGCCGAACCATGGGAGGTGGCCAACGTCATCGTCTTCCTGGCCAGCGCCTACGCCTCCTACCTGACCGGCGAGGTGCTGTCCGTCAGCAGCCAGCACGCCTGACCGCGAACACGTGGACAGGGCGGGGGCGGCGCGCCGGGGACCAGGCACCACAGACACCACCGACAACCTGGAGGAGTGGCCATGGCCGAGGCATACATCGTCGAAGCGGTCCGCACGCCGGTCGGCAAGCGCGGTGGCGGGCTCGCCGCCGTCCACCCGGCCGATCTCGGCGCCCACGTGCTGACGGCGCTGATGGAGCGCTCCGGCGTCGATCCGGCCGCCGTCGAGGACGTCGTCCTCGGCTGCCTCGACACCGTCGGCCCGCAGGCCGGGGACATCGCCCGCACCTGCTGGCTGGCCGCCGGGCTGCCCGAGGAGGTGCCCGGGGTGACCGTGGACCGCCAGTGCGGCTCCTCCCAACAGGCCCTGCACTTCGCCGCGCAGGGCGTCCTGTCCGGCACCCAGGACCTGGTGGTCGCGGGCGGTGTGCAGAACATGTCGATGATCCCCATCGCCTACGCCACCCGCCAGGCCGCCGAGCCCCTCGGCCTCACCCAGGGCCCCTACGCCGGCTGCGCCGGCTGGCGGTCCCGTTACGGCGACCGGCCGGTCAACCAGTTCGCCGGCGCCGAGATGATCGCCGAGAAGTGGGGCATCTCCCGCCGCGCCATGGAGGAGTACGCGCTGCGCTCCCACCGGCGGGCCGTCCGCGCCATCGACGAGGGCCGCTTCGACCGGGAGCTCGTGCCCTACGGCGAGGTCGCCACCGACGAGGGCCCCCGCCGTGACACCACGCTGGAGAAGATGGCGGCCCTGGGGCCGGTCATCGACGGTGGCCGGCTGACCGCCGCCGTCTCCTCCCAGGTCTCCGACGGCGCCTCCGCCCTGCTCATCGCGAGCGAACGAGCCGTACGGGAGCACGGTCTGACACCCCGCGCCCGCATCCACCACCTCTCGGTGCGCGGCGAGGACCCCATCCGGATGCTGTCCGCGCCGATCCCCGCCACGGCGTACGCCCTGAAGAAGGCCGGCATGACCCTCGGCGACATCGATCTCGTGGAGATCAACGAGGCCTTCGCCTCCGTGGTCCTCGCCTGGCTGAAGGAGACCGGCGCCGACCCGGAGAAGGTCAACGTCAACGGCGGCGCCATCGCCCTGGGCCACCCCCTGGGCGCCACCGGCACCAGGCTCATGACCACGCTGCTGCACGAACTGGAACGCACCGGCGGACGCTACGGCCTGCAGACCATGTGCGAGGGCGGGGGCCAGGCCAACGTCACCGTGGTCGAACGTCTCTGACGGACCTTCATATCCGTCGGGGCGGTACCGGGTGCCCCCCAACAGGCGACGTTCGCCCCGTCGCGACGCCCGGCACGCTCCCCCACTGCCTGGGGGTGTGGGAGGTGCCCCCACTCGCCGCACCGGCCGAAAGCCCGAGTACGTCGAGTACGAGGGCTTCCGGCCGGCACACCGACAGCACGCACCGGACGCCGCTCCTCGACGGGCGGGCGCTCGCCCGCCGGGGTACTAGGGCGTGTTTCGAAAGTCCCGTCCGGTCCGCGACGCCTGGCACGGCACCTCGCCGCGTCGTCGGGACCGTCCCCGTACGCCCGTACGAGGACGACCCTCCGCCTTGCGATGCACCGCACCAGACGCC
>NZ_JCAJZW010000061.1:0-34829 GCF_059510455.1 Streptomyces sp. NTD91 | reverse complement strand
CCTGTCCGACCGTTCGCGTCGTCGCCCGGACGGCCGCGCGGCGTCAGGTGCGTGCTCTCCGCGGGCCGGCCCCAGGCCCTCGTACCGGACGTCCCCGGGTCCGGGGCCGGCGCGGCGAGTGGGGGCACCTCCCTCGCCCTCGAGGCAGTGGGGGAGCGTGCAGAGCGTCGCGCGGCGGACGGGAATTCCCGGACGGGTCCGAGAGCGCTGCCGGCACAGCTCGTTCCGCCGACAGTCCGACGCGGCCGTGCGCCGGGATAATCGGTTGAGGTAACGCGGGTGGAGTGTCCGACGATAGGGGCCAAGGGCACCCGCCCAGCCCCCACCCGCCGACACCGAGAGACCCAGCGTGCTCATACGACTCCTGCGGACCTACCTCAGGCCCTACAAAAAGCCCATAGCCGTACTGGTGCTGCTGCAGTTCCTGCAGACCTGCGCCACCCTCTATCTGCCCACACTGAACGCGGACATCATCGACAACGGTGTCGTGAAGGGTGACACGGATTACATCCTGTCCTTCGGCGCCCTGATGATCGGCATCTCGCTGGCGCAGGTCGTATGCAACATCGGCGCCGTGTACTTCGGTGCGCGGACCGCCTCCGCGCTCGGCCGGGACGTGCGCGGTGCCGTCTTCGACCGGGTGCAGTCCTTCTCCTCGCGTGAGGTGAGTCACTTCGGGGCGCCCTCGCTCATCACCCGTACGACGAACGATGTACAGCAGGTCCAGATGCTGGCCCTGATGTCGTTCACCCTCATGGTGTCGGCGCCCATCATGTGCGTGGGCGGCATCGTGCTGGCACTCGGCCTGGACGTGCCGCTGTCCTCGGTGCTGGTAGCGGTGGTGCCGGTGCTGGCGATCTGTGTCACCCTCATCGTGCGCCGGCTGCGGCCCCTGTTCCGGTCGATGCAGGTCCGCCTGGACGCGGTGAACCGGGTGCTGCGCGAGCAGATCACCGGCAACCGCGTGATCCGCGCCTTCGTGCGGGACCAGTACGAGCAGGACCGGTTCGGGAAGGCGAACGGCGACCTGACCGAGATGCAGCTGGCCACCGGCCGGATGCTCGCGCTGATGTTCCCGATCGTCATGACGGTGGTGAACCTGTCGTCGATCGCCGTGGTGTGGTTCGGCGCCCACCGCATCGACAGCGGCGGGATGCGGATCGGTGACCTGACCGCGTTCCTCGCCTATCTGATGCAGATCGTCATGTCCGTGATGATGGCCACCTTCATGTTCATGATGGTGCCGCGCGCCGAGGTCTGCGCCGAGCGCATCGAGGAGGTCCTCGGGACCGACTCCAGCGTGGTCCCGCCGTCCGCGCCCGTCACCGAGCTGCGCGCGCACGGCCACCTGGAGATGCGAGGCGCGGGCTTCCGCTATCCGGGTGCCGAGGAGCCGGTGCTGAAGTCCATCGATCTGGTGGCACGCCCGGGTGAGGTGACCGCCGTGATCGGCTCCACCGGCAGCGGCAAGTCCACGCTGCTCGGGCTGGTCCCACGCCTGTTCGACGCCACCGAGGGTGAAGTCCTGGTCAACGGCGTCGAGGTGCACCGGGTCGACCCGAAGCTGCTCGCGCGGACGGTCGGACTGGTGCCGCAGAAGCCGTACCTCTTCGCGGGCACGGTCGCCACCAATCTGCGGTACGGCAATCCGGACGCCACCGACGAGGAGTTGTGGCACGCACTGGAGGTGGCGCAGGCCAAGGACTTCGTGAGCGGGCTGGAAGGCGGCCTGGACGCCCCCATCGCGCAGGGCGGCACGAACGTCTCCGGCGGTCAGCGCCAGCGGCTCGCGATCGCCCGCACCCTGGTGCAGCGCCCGGAGATCTATCTCTTCGACGACTCCTTCTCCGCGCTCGACTACGCCACCGACGCGGCCCTGCGCGCCGCGCTCTCCCGGGAGACCGCCGACGCGACCGTCGTCATCGTCGCCCAGCGGGTGGCGACCATCCGGGACGCCGACCGGATCGTGGTGCTGGACGAGGGCCGCGTGGTCGGCTCCGGCCGGCACCGGGAGCTGATGGCGACCAACGAGACCTATCGGGAGATCGTGCTCTCCCAGCTGACGGAAGCGGAGGCTGCCTGATGGCCGGGCCGATGGGACGCATGATGGCCGGGGGCGGCCCCGACCAGCGCTCGATGGACTTCAAGGGGTCGGGCAAACGGCTCCTCTCCCAGTTCCGACCGGAACGGTTCACGATCTACGGCCTGCTGCTCTGCGTGGTCGTCAGCGTGGCCCTGAACGTGATCGGCCCGAAGATCCTGGGCCGGGCCACCGACCTTGTCTTCTCCGGCATCATCGGCCGGCAGATGCCCGCCGGGGCCACCAAGCGGCAGGTCCTCGACCAGATGCGGGCCCATGGCCAGGGCCGGATAGCGGACATGCTGCGGAGCACCGACTTCACGCCCGGCAAGGGCATCGACTTCGGCGCCGTCGGAGACGTCCTGCTGCTCGCGCTGTGTACGTTCCTGACCGCGGGCCTGCTGATGGCGGTGGCGACCCGGCTGGTCAACCGGTCCGTGAACCGCACCATGCTCCGGCTGCGCGGCGACGTGCAGGGGAAGTTGTCGCGGCTGCCGCTGTCGTACTTCGACCAGCGTCAGCGCGGCGAGGTGCTGAGCCGGGCCACCAACGACATCGACAACATCGGGCAGACGCTCCAGCAGTCGATGGGCCAGCTGATCAACTCGGTGCTGAGCATCATCGGCGTGCTCGCGATGATGTTCTACGTCTCCTGGATCCTCGCGCTGGTCGCGCTGGTCACCGTGCCGCTGTCGTTCCTGGTGGCGACCCGGGTCGGCAAGCGGTCGCAGCCGCACTTCGTGCAGCAGTGGCGCTCCACCGGCAAGCTGAACGCCCATGTCGAGGAGATGTACAGCGGGCATGCCCTCGTGAAGGTGTTCGGCCGGCAGGAGGAGTCGGCGCAGCAGTTCGCCGAGCAGAACGACGCGCTGTACCGGGCCGCGTTCAGGGCGCAGTTCAACAGCGGCGTCATGCAGCCGCTGATGATGTTCGTGTCGAACCTCAACTACGTCCTGGTGGCGGTCGTCGGCGGCCTGCGGGTCGCCTCCGGCGCCCTGTCCATCGGTGACGTGCAGGCCTTCATCCAGTACTCGCGCCAGTTCTCCATGCCGCTGACGCAGGTCGCCTCGATGGCGAACCTCGTGCAGTCCGGTGTCGCCTCGGCCGAGCGGGTCTTCGAACTCCTGGACGCGGAGGAGCAGGAGGCGGACCCGGTGCCGGGCGAGCGGCCACAGGAGCTGCGCGGGCGGGTCCGCCTGGAGCACGTGTCGTTCCGGTACGACCCGGACAAGCCACTGATCGAGGACCTGTCGCTGACCGTGGAACCGGGTCACACGGTGGCCATCGTCGGACCCACCGGCGCGGGCAAGACCACGCTGGTCAACCTGCTGATGCGGTTCTACGACGTCTCCGGCGGCCGGATCACCCTCGACGGGGTGGACATCCGGAAGATGTCCCGCGACGAACTCCGGTCCGGGATCGGCATGGTGCTTCAGGACACCTGGCTGTTCGGCGGCACCATCGCGGAGAACATCGCCTACGGCGCCTCCCGGGAGGTCACCCGCGGGGAGATCGAGGAGGCCGCGCGGGCCGCGCACGCCGACCGGTTCGTCCGCACCCTCCCCGACGGGTACGACACCGTCATCGACGACGAGGGCACGGGCGTCAGCGCCGGTGAGAAGCAGCTCATCACCATCGCGCGGGCGTTCCTGTCCGACCCGACGATCCTGGTGCTGGACGAGGCGACGAGTTCGGTCGACACCCGTACTGAGGTGCTGATCCAGAAGGCGATGGCGAAGCTGGCGGCCGGGCGCACCTCGTTCGTGATCGCCCACCGGCTGTCGACGATCAGGGACGCCGACACGATCCTCGTGATGGAGAACGGATCGATCGTCGAACAGGGCGCGCATGCCGAGCTGTTGGCGGCGGACGGCGCGTACGCCCGGCTCTACAAGGCCCAGTTCGCGCAGGCCGTGGCCGAGGTGGACTAGGGCTGGACCAGGGCCTGTCTGACCATTCCCGTCTGCCGTGCTTCGGGCAACGACGCGCATTGTCACACAGGTCCCCAGGCGCAGGGGGGCCGCCGACGGGCGGCCTCCCTTCAGTCCAGGTAGCCCCTGAGCTGATCCGCGAACGCGTGGTCCCGGAGCTTGCTCAGTGTCTTCGACTCGATCTGCCGTATCCGCTCCCGGGTCACCCCGAACAGCCGGCCGATCTCCTCGAGCGTGCGGGGCCGGCCGTCGATGAGGCCGTACCGGAGCTGTACGACCTTCCGCTCCCGCTCGCCCAGCGTCGACAGCACCGCCTCGAGGTGCTCCCGGAGCAGCAGGAACGCGGCCGACTCGACCGGTGACGCCGCGTCCCCGTCCTCGATCAGGTCGCCGAGGGCCACGTCGTCCTCCTCGCCGACCGGGGCGTGCAGCGAGACCGGCTCCTGGGCGAGGCGCAGCACCTCCGAGACCCGCTCGGGCGGCAGGTCGAGGTGCGCGGCGACCTCCTCGGTCGTCGGCTCGTACCCCCGTTCCTGAAGCATGCGGCGCTGTACCCGGACGACCCGGTTGATCAGCTCGACGACGTGCACCGGGACGCGGATGGTGCGGGCCTGGTCGGCCAGGGCCCGGGACATGGCCTGGCGGATCCACCAGGTGGCGTAGGTGGAGAACTTGTAGCCGCGGGCGTAGTCGAACTTCTCCACCGCCCGGATCAGCCCGAGGTTGCCCTCCTGCACCAGGTCGAGCATGGTCAGGCCGCGGCCGACGTACCGTTTGGCGACAGAGACGACGAGCCGCAGATTGGCCTCGATGAGCCGCCGCTTGGCCATCCGTCCCATGACCACGAGCCGGTCCAGATCGAGTGCCAACTGACTGTCCGGATCAGGGGTGTTGCTGAGCTTCTCCTCGGCGAACAGGCCGGCCTCGACACGGCGGGCGAGTTCGACCTCCTCGGCGGCGGTGAGCAGCGGGATACGGCCGATCTCGCGCAGGTACTGCCGGAACAGGTCGGCCGAGGGGCCGCTGGTCTCGGCCCGGGCCGGGACTGCCGTCCCGACGCCTTCACCGGCCTCCTCCGGCTCGTCCACGAACGCTTCCGCCGGTGGTTCGGCCGGCTCGGCGGGCACCGTCTCCGGGTGGAGGGCGGCGCGGCCCTGCGGGGGCACGGCCATGAGGACGTCCGGCTCGGCGTCCGGCTCGTCCGCGCTGGTACTGGTGACGCTGTCGGTCTGAGTGAGGGTCTGGGTCTGCACGGGGGCGACCTCCAGGATGATCGCTGCCGTCGGCTGCGGCAGCGCACTTCGGAAGCGGAGAGTCGACGGCCTGCGCTCCGAGGACTCGAGCACCGCCCCCCAGTGTGGGGTAAGACGCATCCCCGCCACGAGGGGCGTGCGGTGACTTTTTGCGTCCGCACCGTGACCGGTCGGTTACGCATTTCGTTGGACTATGCGATTGGCAATGTCGGACCGCTGCGGCATGGAGCCGCCCGCCACCGAAGCGACGACGTGAGCCCGCGGAGGCGTCCCTACAGCGCCTCCGCCCCCCGCTCCCTCAGTGCCTGGTCGTACTGCTGGAGGACCCACATCTCGTTCTGCACGGCCGCCAGTTGGGCGGGGTCGCCGCCCGTGGCGAGACGGGTGAGCTGGGACTGGATGTCGTGGATGCGGCGTTCCACGGCGCGGCGGCGGATCTGGACCAGCACCGTGCCCGCGTAGGTCTCGTCGACCGTGCGGCGCAGGATCGGCTCGACCGCCAGTTCGGTGACCATCGAGCGGACGGTGTCGTCGGGCGCGGCCTCACGGACCCGGACCAGGTACTCCTGCGGGTCGGGGACACTGTATTCGGCGCCGCCCGCCTCGGCGATCGCCTGGCGCACGGCCGCGTACGGCGGCGCGGTGAACTCGTCCACGCCGTAGGCGTCGAAGGCCGGGGAGACCAGTTCGGGGCGTTGGAGGGCGAGTTTGAGCAGTTCGCGTTCGGCGGCGTGGACGGGGTTGCGCAGGGTGAGGGCCGGGCCGCTGTTCCCCGGCCGGGACGCGGGTGCCGCCCACTGCTGGTCGGCCGCACGGGTCCGGCCCTGCTGCTGGGAGCCCTTGCCCTCCCTCGCCCAGCGGGCCAGCTGGGCCACCCGGCGCACCACGAACTGGGTGTCGAGGATGCCGAGCATGCCGGCGAGTTCGACGGCGACCTCGTGCTGGGCGCCGCTGTTCTTGATGCGGGCGACGACGGGCGCCGCCTCGTCCAGCGCGGCGGCG
Source organism: Streptomyces sp. NTD91 (assembly GCF_059510455.1). Lineage (NCBI taxonomy): Bacteria > Bacillati > Actinomycetota > Actinomycetes > Kitasatosporales > Streptomycetaceae > Streptomyces > Streptomyces sp. NTD91. The sequence goes on along the minus strand of NZ_JCAJZW010000061.1, from coordinate 28,563 downwards.
CGGCCGGCCGGGGTGTCCAGGTCGTAGCGGCTCACGATGTGGCGGAGGGCGAACTCGAAGAGCGGGGTGCGGGGTTCGACCAGGTCCGCCACCGCCTCGTCGCCCTTCGCGAGTCGCAGCTCGCACGGGTCCATGCCGTCCGGCGCGATCGCGATGTACGTCTCGGCGGCGAACTTCTGGTCGTCCTCGAAGGCGCGGAGGGCCGCCTTCTGACCGGCGGCGTCGCCGTCGAAGGTGAAGATGACGCGTGCGCTGCCGTTGTCCATCAGCAGCCGGCGAAGGATCTTGATGTGCTCGCCGCCGAAGGCCGTACCGCAGGTGGCGATGGCCGTCGTCACCCCGACGAGGTGGCAGGCCATGACGTCGGTGTAGCCCTCGACCACGACCGCGCGGCTGGTCTTGGCGATCTCCTTCTTCGCCAGGTCGATGCCGTACAGCACCTGGCTCTTGCGGTAGATCGCCGTATCCGGCGTGTTCAGGTACTTCGGGCCGTTGTCCGCCTCGTACAGCTTGCGGGCGCCGAAGCCGACGACGTCGCCGCCGATGTCCCGGATCGGCCACATGAGACGGCCGCGGAAGCGGTCGATGGGGCCGCGCCGGCCCTCCTGGGCGAGGCCGGAGAGGAGCAGCTCCTTGTCGGTGAAGCCCTTGCCGCGCAGATACCGGGTGAGGTGGTCCCAGCCCTGGGGGCTGTAGCCGACGCCGAAGTGCACGGCGGCGGCCTGGTCGAATCCGCGCTCGGCGAGGAAGATCCGGCCGGTCTCGGCCTCGGGGCCGGTGGCGAGCTGCTCGGCGTACCACTGCGCGGCGATCTTGTGCGCCTCGACCAGGCGGATGCGTTCGCCGCGCTGGTGGGCCGGGTTGTACCCGCCCTCCTCGTAGCGCAGGGTGATGCCGGCCTGGGCGGCGAGGCGCTCCACCGCCTCCGAGAAGGAGAGGTGGTCCACCTTCATCACGAAGGTGATGGTGTCGCCGCCCTCCTGGCAGCCGAAGCAGTGGAAGAGTCCCTTGCTCGGGCTGACCTGGAAGGACGGCGACTTCTCGTCGTGGAACGGGCACAGGCCCTTGAGGTTGCCGCCGCCCGCGTTGCGCAGCTGGAGGTACTCGGAGACCACGGCGTCGATCGGGACCGTGTCCCGTACCGCCTTCACGTCCTCGTCGTTGATCCGTCCTGCCACGCGTGAATTCTACGGGGGTGCTGTGACAGTCCCGGTCCTCAGGAGGCGAGGCCGTCCAGCGGTACGTGCGGGTCGGCCAGGGCCTCCAGGTCCACCGGCGCCTTGGCACGGATCAGTTTCTGGATCTGCTCTGTGACATCCCACACGTTCACGTTCATGCCGGCCAGGACCCTGCCCTCCTTCACCCAGAACGCGATGAACTCCCGCTTCCCGGCGTCACCCCGGATGACCACCTCGTCGTACGACCCGGCCGGTGCCCACCCGCTGTACTCCATGCCCAGGTCGTACTGGTCGGTGAAGAAGTACGGCACGCGGTCGTACGCCACCTCCTGGCCGAGCATCGAGCGCGCGGCGGCCGGCCCGCCGTTCAGGGCGTTGGCCCAGTGCTCGACGCGCACCCGGGTGTCGAACAGGGCGAGCGGGACGTTCGCCACGTCACCGGCCGCGTAGATGTCCGGGTCGGACGTCCGCAGCCGCTCGTCGACGACGATCCCGCCGCCGTGTGCCCGGTCGGCGATCTCCAGGCCCGCCGCCTCCGCGAGACCGACCCGGGGCGCCGCCCCGATCGCGGCGAGGACGTCGTGCGCCGGGTGCTCCTCGCCGTCGTCGGTACGGACCGCGAGGACCATGCCGTCCTGGCCGACGATCTCGGTGAGCCGCCGCCCGAAGTGGAAGCGGACGCCGTGCTCGCGGTGCAGCTCCGCGAAGACACCGCCCAGTTCGGGACCGAGGACCCCGTGCAGCGGGGTCGGCGACGGCTCGATCACGGTGACCTCCGCGCCGTACTCGCGGGCCGCCGCCGCGACCTCCAGGCCGATCCAGCCGGCGCCCGCGATGACGATGTGCCCGTTGTCCCGTCCGAGCGAGCCCAGCACGCCCTTGAGCCGCTCGGCGTGCGCGAGCCGGCGCAGATGGTGCACGCCCGCCAGGTCGGTGCCCGGGATGTCCAGGCGGCGCGGCTCGGCGCCGGTGACCAGCAGCAGCTTGTCGTAGCGGACGAGGGTGCCGTCGTCGCCGAAGCGGACCGTCTTCGCGCTGCGGTCGATGCGGTCGACGAACTGGCCGAGGTGCAGCTCGATGTCGTTCCGCGCGTACCAGGCCGGCTCGTGCACGAAGACGCTGTCGCGCTCCGCCTTGCCGAGCAGATAGCCCTTGGACAGCGGCGGGCGCTCGTAGGGGTGGTCGCGCTCGTCACTGATCAGTATCACCCGGCCGGTGAATCCCTCCGCCCGGAGCGTCTCGGCCGCCTTCGCGCCGGCGAGCCCGCCCCCGACGATGACGAATGTCTGATCCGCGTCGACCACTTGATGCCTCCTCGTAAGGGTGCCGCCACATGCGAGCGTCCCGCACCGGGCGTGCTGCGGGAAGAGGGAGTGACCCGATCAGGCCACGGACGGTCATGTTCCTCTCACATATGCCCCGTAAGTCTCGCGTGCAGCGAGCGTGCGGAGGCGTCGGTGAGGGAGGCGATCTGGTCCACGATCACCCGCTTGCGTGCGTGGTCGTCGCCTGCCCCGTCGAACAGTGCCCGAAACTGCGGATCCAGCCCGTCCGGTGCGCGGGCCGTCAGCGCCTCCGCCAGCTCCGCCACGATCACCCGCTGGTCGGCGCGCAGCCGCTCCTGCTCGGCGCGCTGCATGACGTACCGGTCCGCGACCGCCTTGAGCACCGCGCACTCCATGCGCGCCTCGCGGGGTACGACCAGTTCGGCGTCGTAGCGGGTGAGCCGGCCGGTGCCGTACGCGGCGCGGGTGGCGCCCTCTGCGGCCAGGCAGAACCGGCCGATGAGCTGGCTGGTGGCGTCCTTGAGCCGGGCCTGGGCGACCGCCGTGCCGTCGTAGCCGTGCGGCCACCACTCCTCGTCCTGGAGCCGGTCGAGGGCGGCGGCAAGCTCGGCCGGGTCGGTGTCCGCGGGGACGTACCGGCCGACGGCCACCTCGAACACCGCCTGTCGCTCGGGCTCGGCGTGCAGGCAGTTCGGGTCGATGTGGCCGGCGTGCAGCCCGTCCTCCACGTCGTGCACCGAGTACGCCACGTCGTCGGACCAGTCCATGACCTGGGCCTCGAAGCAGGTGCGGGTGCCGGGCGCGTGCGCGCGGACCCAGTCGAACACCGGGCGGTCGTCCTCGTAGACGCCGAACTTCCCCGACGCCGGGTCGGTGGGGTGCCCACGGCGGGGCCACGGGTACTTCGTGGCGGCGTCGAGGGTGGCGCGGGTCGGGTTGAGACCGACGGACCGCTTCTCGGTGAACCGCTTGGGTTCGATGCGGGTCAGGATCCGCAGCGACTGGGCGTTGCCCTCGAAGCCGCCGCAGTCGTCCGCGAAGGCGTTCAGCGCCTGTTCACCGTTGTGGCCGAAGGGCGGGTGGCCGAGATCGTGGGCCAGGCAGGCGGCCTCCACCAGATCGGGGTCACAGCCGAGGGCCGCGCCCAGCTCGCGGCCGACCTGCGCGCACTCGAGCGAATGGGTGAGGCGGGTGCGGGGGCTGGCGTCCCACACCTGGCTGTGGGCTCCCGGGGTGACGACCTGTGTCTTGCCGGCGAGGCGCCGCAGGGCGGCCGAGTGGAGGATGCGGGCGCGGTCGCGCTGGAAGGCGGTGCGGCCGGGCCGTTTGTCGGGCTCGGGGGCCCAACGCTCCACTGAGGCGGGGTCGTAGGTGCCGTTCGCTGTGCCTTCCATGGTTCGACAGTAAGGGCAGGCGGTGACAACGGGGACCGTGCGCCTCGTCCGTGTTGCGCAGGCCGGTGACGGCCCGGCGGGCCGCCCGGGTGAGGCGCGCCGGGCCGTCCCGTGGCCTGCTGCGGGCCGGCACGGCAGCGGCCGGCTCGCGAATCCGTCCGCTCAGGCCGAGGCGAGTTTCGCCTCGGCCGTCGCCGCCTCGTCGTACCGGTGCAGGACCAGACGGGCCATCGCCGGATGCGCTCCCAGCGGGGCCGCCGCCATCCAGGGCGCCGCCTGCGCGCACTGCGTCGCGAAGCGTCCCGGTGCCGTGAAGTACGACGCGACCGCCACCCGGTGCCGGCCGCGCGCCGCCAGGGCCCGTACGGCCGTCGGGACGGTCGGGGTCGCCGCCGAGGCGTAGGCCGGGACGACCGGCACCCCCAGGCGGTCGGCGAGGAGGCGGGCGGTACGGCGGGTGTCGGTGGCCGAGTCGGGGTCCCGGGAGCCCGCCGCCGCCAGGACGACCGCGCTCGCGCGGCGGGCCGCGGGGTCCGGGGCCGTCGGCCAGCCGGCCTCCACCAGACGGTCGTGCAGGGCCTTCGCCAGCAGCGGGTGCGGACCGAGCGGGGCGGCCGGGCGGGTGCGGGCCGGGGTGGCGGCGGCCAGCTCGGGGATGTCCCGTTTGACGTGGTAGCCGCGGGAGAGGAGCAGCGGGACGAGCACGGCCGAGGTGTCGCCGAGGGCGGCGAGGGTGTCCGGGAGCAGGGGCTGGTTCAGCTCGATGTGGCCCAGGTGGACGGGGACGGCGGGGCGCAGCTCGCGCACCCGGTCCGCCAGGGCCCGTACGGTCTCCAGGGCGCGCGGGTCACGGCTGCCGTGGGCGACCAGGACCAGGGCCGGCGGGGCCGGGCGGCGCCGGCCGAGCGGGGAGAGCACACGGAGCCGGTCGGTGAGCCGGCTGCTGATGCTGTCCATGAGGTGCGCCGTGCTGTCGAGGTCGGTGCGGGGCTCGGAGCGGGGAGGATGCGACGCCGTCATGACAGGATCCTGACGGCGTGAGGTTGCGTGGCCGTTGCCGGGCCGTGACGAGCGTTTTCCGCCCCTTCACGTCGCACGGGCGCTCGATGTGAGCGAACCGGATCGGGGCCGCCGGCGTCCTCCATGGTCGACAGCAGATCGTTGGGGGGCCGTATGAGGATCCGTCGACCGGGGCTGCCGGGCACCCGCACGGGGCAGCGGCGGCTGGTGCAGGCCGTGGTGGCCGGGTGTGTGCTGGCGCTGCTGCCGGCGACCTGGCTGTTCCTGTCCACGGCAGGCCGGCTGCGTACGGCGGCGGACGTCCCGCGCGCGCCCGTGGCGGTCGTGTTCGGCGCGGGGCTGTGGAACGGAGAGCCGTCGCCGTACCTGGCGCACCGGCTGGACGCGGCGGCGCGGCTGTACCGGGACGGTCGGGTGAAGGTCCTGCTGGTCACCGGGGACAACAGCCGCACGGACTACGACGAGCCGGACGCCATGCGCGCCTACCTCACGAAGCACGGCGTGCCCGGCGACCGGATCGTCGCCGACTACGCCGGGTTCGACACCTGGGACTCCTGCATACGGGCCAGGAAGATCTTCGGGGTGGACCGGGCCGTGCTGGTCAGCCAGGGTTTCCACGTCCGTCGCGCGGTGGCGCTGTGCGAGGCGGCGGGGGTCGACTCGTACGGGGTCGGGGTCGACGAGGCGCACGACACGACCTGGTACTACGGCGGCACCCGAGAGGTGTTCGCGGCGGGCAAGGCGCTGCTGGACACGGTGTTCCACCCGGACCCGACCTTCCTTGGACCGCGGGAGCACGGGGTGGCGAGGGCGCTGGCGGGGGCGCGGGACTGACATGGGGATCACGGACCTGACGCCCGCCGAGCGCCGTGTCCGGGACGCCTTCCCGCTCGGCGAGGGGGTCGACTTCCGGGGGGACGGCGACGAGGACCCCGGGGACGGAGCCGCGTGGGGACCCGAGCGCACGCTGCGGGCGGAGGTGCTGCGGGAGCTACTGCTGGACGGCCCGGTGCGGGAGGGGCACGTCGCCGGGCTGAAGGTGGCGGGCGCGCGGATCACCGGGCGGCTGGACCTGCAGTACGGCACCGTCGGCCATCCGGTCCGGCTGCGCCACTGCCACTTCGAGGAGGCGCCCGATCTGTACGGGGCGCGGGTCGTCGCCCTCGTCCTGAGCGACTCGGTGCTGCCGGGGCTGACCGCGGGGAATCTGCGTGCCGAAGGGGTCGTACGGATCACCTGCTGCCGGATCACGGGGCCGGTGCGGCTCCAGGGGGCGAAGCTGGCCGGGGCGTTCTTCGCGGGCGGCGCGCGGCTCGGCAGGCCCGGCGAGGTCCCTGAGGAGCCGGTGCTCCAGCTCAACCACGCCGAGGTGGCCACGGACGTGTGGGCGCCGGGGCTGGTCGCGCACGGAAAGGTGCACCTGAACGGTGCCGTCGTCCGCAACCAGGTGAACCTCAACGACGCGGAGCTGTACGCTCCCGGGGAGACCGTGCTGCACGCCGAGGTCCTGACGGTCGGCACCGACCTGCACGCCATGCGGCTGCGGACCCGGGGCCGGGTCAACCTGAGCGGCGCCCGGATCCCCCGCCAGCTCAACCTCGCGCACGCCCGGCTGTCCAACCCGGGCGGCCAGGCCCTGCGCGCCAGCAGCAGCGTCATCGGCGAGCTGTGGCTGCGGGAGGCCGCGCCCATGGAGGGAGCCGTCAATCTGCGCCGGGCCCAGCTCGACCTGCTGCACGTGCCGCCGGAGGTGTGGCCCCGGCAGGTCCAGCTCGACGGGCTCAGCTACCGCCTCCTGACCCCACACCTGCCCCCCGAGCGGCGTCTTCCGCTGCTCGAACGCGACCGGGAAGGCTACCTCCCGCACCCCTACGAGCAGCTCACCACGGCGTACCGCACGGTCGGCGACGACGCGGCCGCGCGCACCGTGCAGCTGGCCAAGCTGCGCCGGCACCGCCGCACCCTGCCGCCGTACGCCCGGCTGTGGGGCCTGCTGCAGGACGCGGCCGTCGGCTACGGCTTCCGGCCGATGCGGGCCGCGGGCTGGCTGCTGCTCCTGCTGTGCACCGGCACGCTCGCCTTCGCCCTGCACCGTCCGCCCGCCCTCGAACCGTCGGGGGCGCCCGCGTTCAACCCGCTCTTCTACACCCTGGACCTGCTGCTGCCGATCATCGACTTCGGTCAGGAGGGGGCTTTCGCGCCGCGGGGCTGGTACCAGTGGCTGTCGTACCTGCTGATCGTCACCGGCTGGGTGCTGGCGACGACGATCGCGGCGGGTGTCAGCCGCTCCCTGAGCCGCCAGTAGGGACCTCACGGCACCACCGGTGCGGAGGGGAGGTCGCCGTGCCGGGCGTGTAACCGGGGACGGCCGGGGCCGTAACACGTCCGACGCACGCTGACGGCATGGAGAACATCGCCTCGACGCCGACCCACTGCCCGTACTGCGCCCTGCAGTGCGGGATGAACGTCACGCCCCTGCCGCAGGGGGGCGCCGAGGTGTCGGAGCGGGCGGACTTCCCGGTGAACCGGGGCGCGCTGTGCGGCAAGGGCCGTACGGCGGCCCAGGTCCTCTCGCCCGCGGTACGGCTGACCTCGCCGCTGGTGCGCTCCGGTGGCCGGCTGGTCGAGGCGAGCTGGCCCGAGGCCCTGGACCGGATCGCCGAGCGGCTCGGCGGGACGCGGGAGCAGCACGGCGCGGACGCCCTGGGCGTGTTCGGCGGGGGCGGGCTGACGAACGAGAAGGCGTACGCGCTCGGCAAGTTCGCGCGGGTGGTGCTCGGCACCTCGCAGATCGACTACAACGGCCGGTTCTGCATGTCGTCGGCCGCGGCGGCCGGCACCAGGGCGTTCGGGCTCGACCGGGGCCTGCCCTTCCCCCTGGAGGACGTCCCGAGGACCGGATGCGTGATCCTCGTCGGCTCGAACCTGGCGGAGACCATGCCGCCGTCCCTCCGCTTCTTCACCGAACTACGGGAGAACGGCGGCACGTTGATCGTCGTCGACCCGCGCCGGACGAGGACGGCCGAGCAGGCGGACCTGCACCTGGCCCCCCGCCCCGGCACCGATCTCGCCCTGGCGCTGGGCCTGTTGCACCTGGTGGTGGCCGAGGGGCGGACGGACGAGGCGTACATCCGGGAGCGGACCACCGGCTGGGGGCAGGCACGGGCGGCGGCGATGGCGCACTGGCCGGAGCACGTGGAGCGGATCACGGGGGTGTCCGTTCCCCAGCTCCGCGAAGCCGTACGCATGTTCTGCGAGCCGGAGTCGGCGATGGTGCTGACGGCGCGCGGGCCGGAGCAGCAGTCCAAGGGCACGGACACGGTGGGCGCCTGGATCAACCTGTGCCTGGCGACCGGCCGGGCGGGCCGTCCCTTGTCCGGGTACGGCTGCCTGACCGGGCAGGGCAACGGGCAGGGCGGCCGCGAGCACGGCCAGAAGGCCGACCAGCTGCCCGGCTACCGCAAGCTGGACGACCCGGAGGCGCGGGCCCATGTGGCGGGTGTGTGGGGCGTCGACCCGGACACCCTTCCCGGGCCCGGACGCAGCGCGTACGAACTCCTCGACGCCCTCGGCACGGACATCCGGGCGCTGCTGCTGATGGGCTCCAACCCGGTGGTGTCGGCGCCGCACGCGGCGCACATCGAGCGGCGCATCAGGTCCCTCGACTTCCTCGCCGTCTGTGACGTGGTGCTGTCGGAGACGGCTCAGCTGGCCGACGTCGTCCTGCCGGTCACCCAGTGGGCGGAGGAGACGGGCACGACGACCAGCCTGGAGGGCAGGGTCCTGCTGCGCCGCCGGGCGGTGGCCCCGCCGCCCGGTGTCCACAGCGACCTGTACGTGCTGCACGAGCTGGCGGCCCGGCTGGGGGTGGAGAAGGGCTTCCCGGCCGACGCGGAGGAGGTCTTCGAGGAACTGCGCCGGGCGAGCGCGGGCGGCCCGGCGGACTACTCCGGGATCACCTACCGGCGACTGGCGGAGGAGAACGGCGTGTTCTGGCCGTGCCCGCAGGACCCCGACGCGGAGCCGGAGGCCGGGACGGCCCACCCGGGCACCCCCCGCCTGTTCCTGGACCGTTTCGCCACCCCCGGCGGCCGGGCACGTTTCGTCCCCGTGGCCCACCGCCCGACGGCGGAGGAACCGGACGCCGAGTACCCGCTGCTGCTGACCACCGGCCGGGTGGTGGCCCAGTACCAGTCGGGCGCCCAGACCCGCCGGGTACCGGAACTGAACGCGGCCGCGCCGGGCCCCTTCGTGGAACTGCACCCGCGCCTGGCCGCCCGCCTGGGCGCGACCGAGGGCGACCGCATCGCGGTGATCTCCCGCCGCGGCCGGGCGGTGGCCCCGGCCCGCATCACCTCCGCGATCCGCCCGGACACCGTCTTCATGCCCTTCCACTGGCCGGGCGAGGGCCGCGCCAACACGCTGACCAACCCGGTCCTCGACCCGACGTCCCGCATGCCGGAGTTCAAGTCGTGCGCGGTGCGGGTGGAGGCGGTGGGACCGAAGGAGCAGGTGTTCACGCCGACGGCACCGTGACGGAACGCCGGCGGCCGACCGCGCGTGACGAAGGGCGAGTTCGGCAGCGCCGTGCCGCAGCGGCCGAGGCTGCCGGGCCGTGTCAGCGGTGGGACAGCCGGTCGCCGCCGGCGAGGGGGGTGCCGGCGGTGCGCAGACGGGCGGCTACCGGTGGGGCGGCCAGGTAGACCCAGGCGAGGGTGGTGGTGCCGTCGGTGGCGCGGATGACGTTCCTGGCGGCACGTTCGTAGAGGTTGCGGGGGGTCCCCGGGGGTGTACTCCTCCGGGCGGTCCAGGGCGGCGAGCAGGTCCGGGTACGTCTCCGGGCGGGCGGTGACCAGATCGCCGCGGATCCCGGTGCCGGGGCGTTCCACGGCGTAGGGGTGGCCGGGACCGTCGTAGAGGGCCGCGCCGGGCAGGCGGGCCGGTTCCTCCGACGCGGTGCGGCCCCGCAGGAACAGGTCGTGGTTGGGCTCGCCGGGGCGGAGGGTGCCGTAGACGAAGAGGGGCAGCGGGACCCCGGGCTCCTCAGTGATCACGGAAACGATTCTGTACCCCCTTCGGCTCCACACACATCTCCATGAAGGAGCTATGGACATGACATCTCGTGGCTCCTTAAATCTCTGGGGACACAGCGCCGCCCCCACGCCCAGCCGAGCGCTTCCCCCCTAGGAGACCGATGAGCCGGATACGGCAGCACGTCCGAGGATCCCGTCGTCTCGCCACCACCGCCGGCGTCGCCGTCACCACCGCGACACTGCTGTCCGTGGCCCTCTCCCCCACCGCCCACGCCGACGTCGGACCGACCCGGGCCACCGCGATCCGGAACGCGGCGTCCGCGCTCCTCGCCCACGCCAAGGGCCTCGGCCTCACCCCCGCCGAGAACACCAGCGTCCGCGACGTGATCGTGGACAAGAGCGGCGCCCAGCACGTCCGTTACGACCGGACCTACCACGGACTGCCCGTGCTGGGCGGCGACTTCGTGGTCCACCTCGCCCCGGACGGCGCGTACCGCGGCGCGAACCGGGCCACCCGCGGCACGATCTCCCTCGCCTCGATCCTCCCCGCGGTCTCTGCCACCAAGGCCGCAGGCCTCGCAGTGAACGCGCTGCGCGCCGTCCACCTCGGCGACAGGCTGGGGCAGGTCAAGGCCAGGCCCGAGCTGGTCGTCGACGCCCTGCACGGCGCCCCGAGGCTCGCCTGGCGCACCAACGCCGTCGGCCTGGACTCGCTCGGCAACCCGGTCGCCCGGACCGTGCTGACCGACGCCCGCACCGGCCACCAGATCGACGCCTGGGACAGCATCGAGACCGCCGCCGGCGACGGCAAGTCGCTCTACAGCGGGACGGTGCCGCTGGAGACCACCCCGTCGGGGTCGTCGTTCCAGCTCGCGGACCCCACGCGCGGCAACACCTACACCGGTGACGCCGAGGGCAAGACGGACCTGTGCCTTTTCGGCATCTGCCTCAGCCGGGCGCCCGCGGACCTGTTCACCGACGCCGACAACCACTGGGGCAGCGGCACCACCTCCGACCGCGCCTCGGCCGCTGTCGACGCCCAGTACGGCACGGACATGACGTGGGACTACTACAAGAACGTCCAAGGGCGGAACGGCATCGGCGGTGACGGCAAGGGGTCGTACAACCGCGTCCACTACGGCAGCAACTACAACAACGCCTTCTGGGACGACAGTTGCTTCTGCATGACGTACGGCGACGGTGACGGGACGACCTTCGGGCCGCTGGTCGCCCTCGACGTCGCCGGGCACGAGATGACGCACGGTGTCACCTCCAAGACGGCCGCGCTGACCTACTCCGGCGAGTCCGGCGGGCTCAACGAGGCCACCTCGGACATCCTCGGCACGATGGTGGAGTGGTACGCGAACAACCCCTCCGACCCCGGTGACTACCTCATCGGCGAGAAGATCGTGAAACCCGGCTTCGGGCACACCGCCCTGCGCTACATGGACCAGCCGTCCAAGGACGGCAACTCGGCGGACTACTGGAGCAGTTCGGTGGGCAACCTCGACGTCCACTACTCCTCCGGCGTCGCCAACCACTTCGCCTACCTGCTGGCGGAGGGCAGCGGCCCGAAGACCATCAACGGCGTCAGCTACAACTCGCCCACGTACAACGGGTCCACGATCACCGGCATCGGACGGGACAAGGTCGGCAAGATCTGGTATCGGGCGCTGACGGTCTACATGACCTCCTCGACCAACTACGCGGGGGCGCGGACGGCGACCCTCGACGCCGCCAAGGATCTGTACGGTGCGGGCAGCACGGAGTACAACGCCGTGGCGGCTGCCTGGAGCGCCGTCAACGTGAACTGAGCCCCGCCGGGCCGAGACCCGCGCGGAACGCGGCAGGCCGGCGCCCGGACGGGCGCCGGCCTGCCGCGTTCCGGCGCACTCCATTCGTGTTCTCTTCGTACAGTCGTCTCATCGACGCCTCGATGCCACCTGTGACCTGCTGGAACGCGTCGGCGGCTAGTCCGTGTGGGGGCGGGGCCCGACACCCGTTCACCGCATTCCTGACGCATCGTCAGGGAGCGGAGCCGGGCCGGAGCCAGTTACCTCGGAAGGGCAGGGCACACACCAGTCGGACAAGCTCCGGGGAGCACCCATGCTACGCACCGCCCGTCTGCTGACCGGTACCGCGCTCGTCGTGGCCGCCGCGGCACCCGCCTGGGCCGGAACCGGAAGCCTGGACGTGTACCCCGCCACCGTGGCGCCCGGCGGCCAGGTCACGGTGAACACCGCGGCGTGCGGCGAGAAGGGCTCGGCGGTCGGGGACGCGGGCGCGGTCGGCGCCGGCACCTTCACGCTGGCACCCAGCTCGCACCAGGGCGAGGCGATCGGCCAGTTCCAGGTGCCGCCGGCTGCGCAGCCGGGGACGTACGAGATCGTCGCCAGGTGCGCGGAGGGCGCCCGGCAGGTGACGGGCGACCTGGTGGTCGCGTTGAGCGCGGCGCACGAGCAGGTGCAGCCGCGGGGAAGCATGAGGACGGGGGTCGGCGGCGCACTCGGCACCGACCCCGTGCGGACCGCGGCGGGTGTGGCGGCGCTGGCCGTCGCCGCCGCGGGCGGTACCTGGCTCCTGCATCGCCGGGCGAGAGGCGACGGGATCTGACGGACACCCTCCGCTGTCCGTCCACCGGTACCGCAACGTCCCACCCCCTCCGGGTCCGATGCCCCTCGCGGCCCGGAGGGGGAGGGGCCCACCCCTGGGCTCGGCTTCCGGGAGTCTCCGGAGGCCGCGCCGGGAGCCCGGGAAAACCGTTGGGGACACACCCCGGAGCCGTCGGGGCCCACCCCCGCAGCCGCCCGCACACACCCCGGAAGCCATCCGGGCCCACCCCCGGGTGCCGCTGGAGGTCCTCCCGGTCCACCCCCGGGAACCCCGGAGCCCACCACCGCAGGTCCTCCGGGTTCGCCTCCGGACCTTCCGGAGGCAACCGCCACGAGTCCTCGGGGCCCGCCGTCGAAGAGGTTGGTATGCGCAGGAGAACCAGGCACGACAGGCTCGGCGACACCGCGATAGCCGCGGTCACCGTCGTGGCGCTCGGCTCCGGGGTGTGGCTGCTCGGCGGCGCCGCCGGGACGCACGCGCCACCCCAGCCGGCCGCCGTCGAGGGCCGCCCGGAACCGGGAGGCGCGCAGTCCGCCGCCCCCGCCCTCGCCCCCTCCGTGCCCACCCGCATCCGGATCCCGTCGATACGCGTGAACGCCCCGCTGATGGGCCTGTCCCTCACCCGCTCGGGCAGCCTGGACGTGCCGCCCGCCCAGAACAAGAACCTGGCCGGCTGGTACGAGGCCGGCACCATGCCCGGCGAGACCGGCACCGCGATCGTCGCCGGTCATGTCGACAACGCCGAAGGCCCCGCCGTCTTCTACGACCTCGGCGCGCTGAGGCGGGGCGCCCGTATCGAGGTGGACCGCCGGGACGGCTCCGTGGCCGTGTTCACGGTCGACGCGGTGGAGGTGTACGCGGCGAACAACTTCCCCGACGAGAAGGTGTACGGCGCCGCCCCCCGCCCCGAGCTCCGCGTCATCACCTGCGGCGGCGGCTACTCGAAGAGCACCGGCTACCTGGGCAACGTCGTCGTGTTCGCGCATCTGACAGGCAGCCGCTGACGGACCGGGCGGCGGACCGCACACCGCACATGGCGGTCAGGGGACGTCGGACATGATCGTGCCCCTGACCCGACGGCCCTCCCCCGCGCCTCACAGCCCTGCCCCGCCCGGTCACGGACCCCTCACACCCTCCCCGCTTCGCCGAAGAGGGCAGCGTTCCTCACGGGAAACAGACGTGATGCGGCCGGGTAACGTCGGGACCGCACGCTCAGGGCATGACCTCGAATACGCGTGTGGTGGTGATCGGCGCCGGCCTCGCGGGCGTGCGGCTCGCCCGGCGGCTCGCCGAGCTGGGCACGCCCGCGCTGCTCGTCGGCGAGGAGGAGCACCCGCCGTACAACCGGGTGCTGCTCGCCGAGGTGCTGGCGGGCCGGTACGCCCCCGAGGTGATCGGCCTGCCCGCGCCGGACGGGCTGCTGCACGCCCGGGCCACCGGCATCGACCGGGGCGCCCGGACCGTCGAGTGCGCCGACGGCTCCTCGATCGCATACGACACGCTGGTTCTCGCCACCGGGTCCAATCCGGTGCTGCCGCCCCTGCGCGGTCTGTTCACCCCTGACCGTCAACTTCCCGAGGGCATCCACGCGTTCCGCACCATGGACGACTGCCTGGGGCTGGCCGAGGCGGTGCGGCCGGGCGTGCGCGCGATCGTCATCGGGGGCGGACTGCTCGGCGTCTCCGCCGCCCGCGCGCTCGCCGTGCGCGGCGCGCAGGTGGTCCTCGCCCAGCAGTCCGAGCGGCTCATGGAACGCCAGCTCGACCCGGACGCCTCCCGGCTGGTGCTGCGGCACCTCACCGACCTGGGCGTCGAGGTGCACACCGAGTGCCGGGTGCGGGACGTGCGCTGCGTCGCGGGCGCCGTCCGCTCGGTGGAGCTGGCCGACGGGTACGCGCTCGACGCCGACCTGGTCGTCCTCGCGTGCGGGGTGCGCCCGCGCACCGGCCTCGCCGAACAGGCCGGTCTCGCCGTGCACCGGGGCATCCTCGTCGACGACGAGCTGCGTACTTCCGACCCGCACATCCGTGCCGTCGGCGACTGCGTCCAGCACGACGGCACGGTCTACGGCCTGGCCGTACCGGCACTCGAACAGGCCGACACACTCGCCGAGTCGCTCACGGGCGACCCTGGCAGCCGGTACTCCGGCACCCGTTCCCTGACCCGGCTGACCCTCACCGGCCCGGGCTCCCCCTTCGACCTCGCCGCGTTCGGCGAGACCGAGGCGCGCCCCGGCGACGACGTCGTGCGGCTCACGGACGCCACCCGCGGCACCTACCGCAAGGTGGTCGTCCGCGACGACCGCCTGGTCGGCGGGGTCCTCGTCGGCGAACTCGGCACCGTCGGCGCGCTCGCCCGCGCCTGGGAGGGAGCAGAGCCGCTCCCGGCGGACGGCGGCCCCCTGCTCCACCTGCTCACCAACGACGGAGGCTCCTGATGTCCACGGACACCACCCCCACGATCGTGCTCGTCGGCCACGGCATGGTCGGCCAGCGCTTCCTCGAAGCGCTCGCCGAGCGCGGCCTGACCGCCACGCACCGCGTGGTCGTGCTGTGCGAGGAGCCGCGCCCCGCGTACGACCGCGTCGCCCTCACCTCGTACTTCTCGGGCAAGAGTCCCGAGGAACTCTCCATGACCGACGTGGAGTTCATCGACACGCACGGCATCGAGCTGTACGTCGGCGATCCGGCGCAGACCATCGACCGCGAGGCAAGGAAGGTGACGTCCAGGTCCGGCCGGGCCTTCGCGTACGACACCCTCGTGCTGGCCACCGGCTCCTACCCGTTCGTGCCGCCGGTGCCGAACAAGGACGCCGAGGGCTGTTTCGTCTACCGCACCATCGAGGACCTCCTCGCCATCGAGGAGTACGCGAAGACGCGGGCGACGACCGGCGCGGTGGTCGGCGGCGGACTGCTCGGCCTGGAGGCGGCCGGCGCGCTCAAGGGGCTCGGACTGGCCACGCACGTCGTGGAGTTCGCGCCGCGCCTGATGCCGGTGCAGGTCGACGAGGGCGGTGGCGCGGCGCTGCTGCGGACCATCGAGGGCATGGGCCTGAGCGTGCACACGGGGGTGGGTACGCAGGAGATCGTCGTCGGCGACGAGGGCGCCGTCACCGGCATGAAGCTGTCCGACGGTTCCGAACTGTCCACCGACATGGTGGTGTTCAGCGCCGGTGTCCGCCCGCGCGACCAGTTGGGCCGGGAGTGCGGTCTCGCCGTCGGCGAGCGCGGCGGCATCGCGGTGGACGAGCAGTGCCGTACGGTCACCGACCCGCAGGTGTTCGCGATCGGCGAGTGCGCGCTGGCGGCGGACGGCCGGGTGTACGGTCTCGTGGCCCCCGGCTACGAGCAGGCCGAGACGGCCGCGGCGACGATCGCCTCCGACGAGGCCGCCTTCACCGGCGCCGACCTGTCCACCAAGCTGAAGCTGCTCGGTGTGGACGTCGCGTCCTTCGGCGACGCGCACGGCACCACCGAGGACTGCCTGGACGTCGTCTACTCCGACTCCCGCGCGGGTTTGTACAAGAAGCTCGTCATCGGCCCGGACGGCACGCTGCTCGGCGGCGTCCTGGTCGGCGACGCCGAGGCGTACGGCACCCTGCGCGCGCTGACCGGGTCGGTGCCGCCGGTCTCCCCCGGGTCGCTCGTCCTGCCCGCCGGAGCCGGCTCGGGGGATCGGCTCGGCCCCTCCGCACTGCCGGACGACGCGGTCATCTGCTCCTGCCACAACGTCAGCAAGGGCACCATCCGGGGCGCCGTGACGGAGCACCGGTGCACCACCGTGCCGGAGGTGAAGAAGTGCACCAAGGCCGGCACCGGCTGCGGCTCCTGCGTCAAGGTGCTCGGCCAGTTGGTCGACGCCGAGCTGGAGGCGTCCGGCGTCGAGGTCGACAAGGGCCTGTGCGGCTGCTTCGCCCGGACCCGCGAGGAGCTGTACGAGATCGTCCTCTCCCTGCGCATCACGTCGTACCAGGAGCTGCTGGACCGGTACGGCCGTGAGGGCGCCCGGGGCGGCGACGGCTGCGAGATCTGCAAGCCGGCCGTCGGCTCGATCATCGCCTCGCTCGCCCCGGCGATCGGCGCGAGCGGCTATGTGCTCGACGGCGAGCAGGCGGCCCTGCAGGACACCAACGACCACTTCCTGGCCAACCTGCAGAAGAACGGCTCGTACTCGGTGGTGCCGCGTATCCCCGGCGGCGAGATCGCGCCCGAGAAGCTGATCGTGCTCGGCGAGATCGCCCGGGACTTCGGCCTCTACACGAAGATCACCGGGGGCCAGCGGATCGACATGTTCGGCGCACGGGTGGAGCAGCTCCCGCTGATCTGGGCACGCCTGGTCGACGCCGGCTTCGAGTCCGGGCACGCCTACGGCAAGTCGCTGCGCACGGTGAAGTCCTGCGTGGGCTCCACCTGGTGCCGGTACGGTGTGCAGGACTCGGTCAGGATGGCGATCGACCTGGAGCTGCGCTACCGGGGTCTGAGGTCGCCGCACAAGCTGAAGTCGGCGGTCTCCGGCTGCCAGCGCGAGTGCGCCGAGGCCCGGTCGAAGGACTTCGGCGTGATCGCCACCGCGGGCGGCTGGAACCTGTACGTCGGCGGCAACGGCGGCGCCACCCCGCGCCACGCCGACCTGCTGGCCCAGGACCTGTCCGACGCCGAGCTGGTCCGCCTGATCGACCGGTTCCTGATGTTCTACATCCGCACCGCGGACCGTCTGGAGCGCACCTCGACCTGGCTGGAGCGCCTCCCCGGCGGCCTTGACCATGTGCGGGACGTGGTGGTGCACGACTCGCTCGGCATCTGCGACGAGCTGGAACAGCTGATGCGGGCGCACGTCGTCCACTACCGCGACGAGTGGGCCCAGACCGTGGGCGACCCCGAGAAGCTCGCCCGGTTCGTGTCCTTCGTGAACGCCCCGGACACCCCGGACCCGGTCGTCGCCTTCGTCCCCGAGCGCGACCAGATCAAGCCCGACCTGCCGCTGCTGAACATCGGCCTGCGGCCCGCCGACGACGTCCTGGAAGGAAGCGCCCGATGACCCTGGCTGTCGAGACCACCGATCTGAAGGTCCAGCTCCGAGTGGCGCAGGGCTGGTTCACCGCCTGCGACCTGAGCGCGCTGACGCCTGGCCGCGGGGTGGCCGCCCTGCTGCCGGACGGCCGCCAGGTGGCCGTGTTCCGGGACCGCGCCGACCGCCTGTACGCCGTCGACAACCGCGATCCCTTCACCGGTGCCGCCGTCCTCTCCCGCGGTCTGACCGGCACCCACGCCGGCCGCCCGTTCGTCGCCTCGCCCCTGCTGAAACAGCGCTTCGACCTGGTCAGCGGGGAGTGCCTGGACGAGGCGGAGGTGCGGGTCGCGGCGTACGAGGTGCGGGCGGTCCAGCCCGCGCTCGACTGATCCTTGCTCGACCGATCGTTTCGACCTGCCGGAGGAGGACTGGCACACCCGGCTCGCGACCAGTGACGCGGTCCTGTTCCCGGCCCTCCAGGCACAGATCCGCCGGATGCGCACCCAGTCGGCGGGCGACGCGAGCGAACGCCCCCTCCACCTTCGGCCCGCACACCGCCTCCCCCGGAGCCGCCGCCTACGCCGCGACCGAGGCCGCGGTGAACGCGCTCAGCCGGGACGGCGTCCGGATCGACGTGGTCAGCCCCGGCGCCTCCGAGACCCCGATGTCCCTGCGCCCCGGCGAGAGGTTGACCTCGAAGACGTCCGGCCCGGAGTCGGTGAGCAGCGCGGCGGCGGTCTGCTGGTCGTGGCTGCCCGGCCGCCGCCGCTCTCGTGCGCCTTCTTGCAGGCGGCGGCGTACCGCTGGACGGCCTGCTCGGTGCCGGGCTCGCCGTACTGGTGGACCACTGGGACAGTCCGGTGCCGGACGCGCCGCCCCCGCGCCCGGTGTCGGACACACAGGCGGCGGGCAACCCGCCCCCGCCGCCCCGGCGCTCGCGACCAGCGGTCCCCCACGGCTCATCGTCATCGTCGGTGCCCCCTGACGTCGGCCGTCTTCGTCGTCGATGCACGGCCCGACGATCAGCCGTGCGTCTCGATTACGGAAGGCGGGTTGTGGCCGTGCGCCACCGATCGGTACGGCCGCCCGGCCACACATCGGCGGCGCCCCCGGAAGGCGGAGGCGCCGCAGAAATCCAGGGTCCGCGCGAATGGCTTTTCCATTCGCCCCGACCGTGAAATCAGGAGTTGTTGTTGGTGTTCGTCGCGGTGCGGGCGCGGTTGTTGTTATTGTTGTTGTTGTTGGGGTTGGTGCTCTGGTTGTTGTTATTGTCATTGTTGTTGTTGTTGAAGACGACGACGAACGGGAAGCCGTCGTCTACGAATTCCCACCAGTGGGCATCACCCTTGAAACCCGACCAGTCGTCGGCAGCGTCCTTGACACCCGACCAGTCCTCGTCGTCGCCCTTGACACCCGACCAGTCCTCGTCGTCGTCCATGGCACCCGACCAGTCGTCGGCAGCGTCGGCACCCTCGTCGTCCTTGACGTCCGACCAGTCGTCGGCGTCGTCCTTGGCGCCCCGCCGGTCGCCGGCAGCAGCCTTGGCGCCCTTGCGGTCACCGGCAGCACCCTTGACGCCCCGCCGGTCGCCGGCATCGTCCTTGACGTCCGACCAGTCCTCGTCGTCGTCCATGGCGCCCGACCAGTCGTCGGCAGCGTCGGCACCCTCGTCGTCCTTGACGTCCGACCAGTCGTCGGCGTCGCCCTTGGCGCCCCGCCGGTCGCCGGCAGCGCCCTTAACGCCCTTGCGGTCACCGGCAGCACCCTTGACGCCCCGCCGGTCGCCGGCATCGTCCTTGACGTCCGACCAGTCCTCGTCGTCGTCCTTGACGCCCGACCAGTCCTCGTCGTCGTCCATGGCGCCCGACCAGTCCTCGGCGTCGCCCTTGGCGCCCCGCCGGTCGCCGGCAGCGCCCTTGGCGCCCTTGCGGTCACCGGCAGCACCCTTGACGCCCTTGCGGTCGCCGGCACCCCTCATGCCCGACCAGTCGTCGTCATCCCTCATGCCCGACCAGTCGTCGTCCTTGACGCCCGACCAGTCCTCGGCGTCGCCCTTGGCGCCCCGCCGGTCGCCGGCAGCAGCCTTGGCGCCTGCACCATGCTTGTGGACGGTGAAGGCACCGTTCGAGCGGAAGGTCTTGAGCGGATCATGACCTGCGGCGTGCGCCATGGGCGCTGCCGAGAGACCTACCACCCCACTGCCCAGCACGATCAGGGCCGCCGCCCTCGCACCCCGGTGGGAATGACGCGAGGGAATACCCTCGCCTTGGCGCCGGTTGCGCGTCACCTTGCGCTTCGGGAACATCTTGCGTCCTCTCTCTCCTCGCATAGCCGAGGGAACTGTCCGATTGGTTCGAGGATGCAAAAGTCGAGCTGCATCCAGCCTCATCACGCTTTCCGCACGAACTGCCCGCGATAACGGTTCGACCTGCGGTGTTAGGCCAGACGCTGGCACGTCTCCGACACGTGGATCAGCACCGATGGCGCCTCTGGAGACCAGGCGATAAAGTGATCGGCCCAGATCGTCATGACGGTCCGTCAGTTTGTCCGGCGGGCCGTTTCGGCTTGCCGGGCAGGCCGGTGGACCGGCCGCGGGGTCACCCACTTGGCGGCGTCATCGGCCGGAGGGGCTTTGCCTGCTCGATCGAGCGGAGGCAGGCGACCAGCGCGGCTCGCGCCGGGGTCGCGGTGCTCGGCACAACAGGCGGAGAACCGGCCAGGTGGATGAGCCGGCCCACGGCAGGACCCTGGAGTGGCGTGCCGGTGCCGGCCGGCGCCGCCGGCGGCCACTGCGCACGGAGAGGCGGCACCCCCGCACAGGGTGCCGCCTCTCCTCTTTCGTGCGCCGAAGCCGCCGCCGATCGGTGAGGGTCGGGGACCAGCGGCGGCTCCGGGGTTCGCGGGGCCCGTGAGGGCCTAGGGCGTGTTTCGCAAGTAGCGTCGTCCGCCCGGAGGGCGGGGTCCGCGGCGTCTGGTGCGGTGCATCGCAAGGCGGAGGGTCGTCCTCGTACCGGGCGTACGGGGACGATCCCGACAACGCGGCGAGGTGCCGTGCCAGGCGTCGCGGACCAGACGGGACTTTCGAAACACGCCCTAGCGGTGGTCGCTGCCCTGCGACTGCGTCGCCGCGCGGCCTGCCTCGAGGCGGGCCACCGGGATGCGGAAGGGGGAGCAGGAGACGTAGTCCAGGCCGACCTCGTGGAAGAAGTGGACCGACTCGGGGTCACCGCCGTGCTCGCCGCAGACGCCGAGCTTGAGGTCGGGCCGGGTGCGCCGGCCCGCCTCCGCCGCCGACCTCACCAGGGAGCCGACGCCGTCCTTGTCGATCGTCTCGAACGGGCTGACGCCGAAGATGCCCTTCTCCAGGTACGCCGTGAAGAACGAGGCCTCCACGTCGTCGCGGCTGAAGCCCCACACCGTCTGCGTCAGGTCGTTCGTGCCGAAGCTGAAGAACTCGGCGGCCTCCGCGATCTGACCGGCGGTCAGGGCGGCCCGCGGCAGCTCGATCATCGTGCCGATCGCCAGCTTCAGCCGCGTACCCGTCGCCGCCTCGACCTCCGCGATGACGTTGTCGGCCTCCTCGCGGACGATCTCCAGCTCCTGGACCGTGCCGACGAGCGGGATCATGATCTCCGCGCGCGGGTCGCCCTTCGCGGCCTTGCGTTCCGCCGCCGCCTCCGCGATCGCCCGGACCTGCATCGTGAACAGACCCGGGATGACCAGGCCGAGACGTACACCGCGCAGACCCAGCATGGGGTTCTGCTCGTGCAGGCGGTGCACCGCCTGAAGCAGGCGCAGGTCGTTCTCGTGCGGCTCCTGACGGGACTCCGCCAGCGCGACACGGACCGACAGCTCGGTGATGTCCGGCAGGAACTCGTGCAGCGGCGGGTCGAGGAGGCGGACGGTGACCGGGAGGCCGTCCATCGCCTCGAAGAGCTCCACGAAGTCCTTCTTCTGCAGGGGCAGCAGCGCCTTCAGGGACGCCTTGCGCTCCTCCTCCGTGTCCGCCAGGATCAGGCGCTCCACCAGCTCACGGCGGTCGCCGAGGAACATGTGCTCCGTGCGGCACAGGCCGATGCCCTGGGCGCCGAAGCGACGGGCCCGCAGCGCGTCTTCGGCGTTGTCGGCATTGGCGCGCACCCGCAGCCGGCGCTTGCGGTCGGCGAAGGCCATCATGCGGTGGACCGCCTCGACCAGCTCGTCCGCGTCGTCGGCGCCGGGGTGCATCCGGCCCTCGAAGTACTCCACCACCGGGGACGGCACGACCGGGACCTCGCCCAGGTAGACCTTGCCCGTCGAGCCGTCGATGGAGATGAGGTCGCCCTCCTCGACGACATGACCGCCGGGGACCGTCATGCGCCGGCGCTTGGTGTCGACCTCCAGCTCCTCCGCGCCGCAGACGCAGGTCTTGCCCATGCCGCGCGCGACCACGGCCGCGTGGGAGGTCTTGCCGCCGCGCGAGGTCAGAATGCCCTCCGCCGCGATCATGCCGTCCAGGTCGTCGGGGTTCGTCTCACGGCGGACCAGGATGACCTTTTCGCCGGAGCGCGACCACTTCACGGCCGTGTACGAGTCGAAGACCGCCTTGCCGACCGCCGCGCCCGGTGACGCGGCGATGCCGCGCGCAACCTGCTCGACCTTCGCGTCCTCGTCGAAGCGCGGGAACATCAGCTGGGCGAGCTGGGCGCCGGTGACCCGCTGCAGGGCCTCCGTCTCGTCGATCAGCCCCTGGTCGACCAGCTGGGTGGCGATGCGGAAGGCGGCACCGGCCGTGCGCTTGCCGACGCGCGTCTGGAGCATCCACAGCTGACCGCGCTCGATCGTGAACTCGATGTCGCAGAGGTCCTTGTAGTGGTTCTCCAGCGTCTCCATGATCTGCATGAGCTGGTCGTACGACTTCTTGTCGATCTTCTCCAGCTCCGCGAGCGGGACGGTGTTGCGGATGCCCGCGACCACGTCCTCGCCCTGGGCGTTCTGCAGGTAGTCACCGTAGACGCCCTGGTGGCCGGAGGCGGGGTCGCGGGTGAAGGCGACGCCGGTGCCCGAGTCGGGCCCCAGGTTGCCGAAGACCATCGAGCAGACGTTGACGGCCGTGCCCAGGTCGTGCGGGATGCGCTCCTGGCGGCGGTAGAGCTTGGCACGCTCGCCGTTCCACGAGTCGAAGACCGCCTTGATGGCGAGGTCCATCTGCTCGCGCGGGTCCTGCGGGAACTCCCGGCCGGCCTCCGCCTTGACGAGCTTCTTGAACCTGGTGACCAGCTTCTTCAGGTCGGCGGCCTCCAGGTCGGTGTCGACCGTGACCTTCTTGGCCTCCTTGGCCGCCTCGAGGGCCTCCTCGAAGAGGTCGCCGTCGACACCGAGGACGGTCTTGCCGAACATCTGGATGAGCCGGCGGTAGGAGTCCCACGCGAAGCGGTCGTCGCCGGCCTGCTTGGCCAGGCCCTGCACCGACTTGTCGGACAGGCCGATGTTCAGGACCGTGTCCATCATGCCGGGCATGGAGAACTTGGCGCCCGAGCGGACGGAGACCAGCAGAGGGTTGTCGGGCTGGCCCAGCTTCTTGCCCATGCGGGCCTCGAGCGCCTCGAGGTGCGCACTCACCTCGTCACGCAGTGCCGCGGGCTCCTCGCCGCTCTCCAGGTAGACCTTGCAGGCCTCGGTGGTGATGGTGAAGCCGGGAGGGACCGGCAGACCGAGGTTGGTCATCTCGGCGAGGTTGGCGCCCTTGCCGCCGAGGAGGTCCTTGAGGTCCTTGTTGCCCTCGGTGAAGTCGTAAACGAACTTCACTACGTGGGGTTCTTTGTTTTCCGACACGGGTCTCGACTCCTTGAGGCCGCGGTGGCTGCCCTGACGGCGAGGAACATACCCAGATCGAAGGAACATGGGTACGTCCACTTGGGCGTCATGCGCCCGTAACCAGTCGTCCGCCAGCGGATCGAAAGTCAAGGCTTGGCAAGCCGACACCGCCGAATGCGTTCACTTCTTTAATGCAAGCACCTCCACAACGCGCGTCATCCGCTCAGATGAGCAGAGTTCCTGCACGTCTGAGTTCGATCGATGAACGATCAAAGGATGGCACCGAGTGCCACCCCTTGGAGAAGTGCAGCCGCCCATGATCCGCTCATCTGAGCGCAACCCTTATCAAGGGTGGCGAGAATCACGCTGCCACAGCTCGCCGGATTCCACCATGCGGACCGCCGTCCGGTCCCCGGAAACCCCATGTCCCACGCCCCGCGTCACAAGCCCAGCACCCGCAGCCGCTCCTCGGCCCGGTCCGGCGCGTACAGGTGTTCCACCACCAGCGCCCCCGCTCCGATGAGCGCGGCCCGCTCCCCGAGCCGGGAGGTGACGACGTCGAGATGGGCCGTGGAGCGCGGCAGCGCCCGCTGGTAGAGGAGTTCCCGGACACCGGTCAGGAAGGGCGTTCCGGCCAGGTCGCCCGCGATCATCAGCACCCCGGGGTTCAGCAGGGTCACCACCGTCGCCAGGACGTCACCGACCCGGCGCCCGGCCTCCCGGGCCAGCGCCGCCGCCTGCGGATGCCCGGCCGCGAGCAGGTCCCGCACGTCCGCGCCGGAGGCGGCCGGCACCCCGCTCTCCGCCAGCCGCCGGGCCACGGCACCGCCGCTCGCGACGGCGGCGAGACAGCCGTACGCGCCGCACCGGCACTGCGCGTCCGCGCCGACCCGGATGTGCCCGATGTCGCCGGCGCCGCCGTCCACGCCCCGGTAGATCGAGCCGTCCACCACCACCCCGGCGCCGATGCCGGTGGAGACCTTGACCAGTACGAAGGCCGCGCAGTCGGGGTGGCCGGCGCGCTGTTCGCCGTACGCCATGAGGTTGGCGTCGTTGTCGACCAGGACGGGGACGGCCGGGGCGCCGGTGTGCTCGCTGAAGGCGCGGGAGAGGCGGCCCGTGATGTCGTGGCCGTCCCAGCCCGGCATCATCGGCGGCTGCACCACCCGGCCGGTCCAGGTGTCCACCGGGCCGGGAACCGCGAGCCCGATGCCGCAGACGTCGACCGCCGGGCGCCCGGCCTTCTCCAGCAACTCGAAGAACCAGCTCCCCAGTTCGGACAGCACGGCCTCCGGTCCGTCCCCGATCAGCAGCGTGCCCGAGTGCTCGGCGAGGGTCTCGCCGGTCAGGGAGAGGACGCCCGCGCGGGCGTGCCGGGTGTCCAGGTCGGCGGCGAGGACGACCGCGTGCGAGTCGTCGAACTCCAGGGTGATGGAGGGGCGGCCGCCGAGCGGCGAGTCCACCGGGCCGCCGGCGCCCTCGCGCAGCCAGCCCGCCCGGAAGAGCCGGTCCAGGCGCTGACCGACGGTCGCCCGGGACAGCCCGGTCGCCTGCTGGAGCGCACCGCGTGTCACCGCCCGTCCGCTGCGGACCAGTCCGAGGAGTTCTCCGGCACCGGCCGGACCGCCGCTCTTCCCGGCTCTTCCCGGACGTCCGGTCATGCGCACCCCCTTGTGTTCCCCAAGCCTGCATTACATAGTGAGTTTTGCGTGTTAAATAGACGTAACTCTACGACGGTTACCGCCAATCCCGGTCGTCCGGCCGGGCGTCTTCGTCTTCGGGGAGCCCCGAGTGGATCGCAGCACGCAGCTCACCGTCCGTCCCGCGCCGTACGCGACCGCCTGTGATCCCCCGCCGCCCGCCACCGCCCCGCTGCACATCGGGGCGGCCCGGGTGCTGGACGCCAACTGGACGGGCGGCTCGACCGTCCCGTCCCGGAACCTGTATCCCCACCAGTGGTCCTGGGACTCGGCGTTCATCGCGATCGGCCTGCGGCACCTCTCGCCGCTGCGGGCCCAGACCGAGCTGGAGACGCTGCTGGCCGCCCAGTGGGCCGACGGGCGTGTGCCGCACATCGTCTTCAATCCCTCCGTACCCCTCGACGCCTACTTCCCCAGCCCCGACTTCTGGCGCTCCTCCACCGCCGGTCGCACGGCGGGCGCCCCGCGCACCGTACAGACGTCCGGGATCGTGCAGCCGCCCGTCCACGCACTCGCGGCCTGGCTGGTGCACCGCGCCGATCCCGAACTCTCGCGCGCCCGTGGCTTCCTGGCCCGGATGTACCCGCGGCTGGCTGCCTGGCACCGCTATCTGCTGCACCGCCGGGACCTGGGCGGCGGCGGGCTGGTGTCCGTGGTCCACCCCTGGGAGCAGGGCATGGACAACAGCCCCTGCTGGGACGCCCCGCTCGCCCGGATCACCCCGGCCCCGGCCCGCTCCTTCCGCCGCGCCGACCTCGACCACGGCGCGCCCGAGGACCGGCCGACGGATCTGGACTACGGGCGGTACGTACGGCTGGCCGCCGACTACCGGGACTCCGGGTATGCCGACGTCGGCGCTGAGTTCGCCGTGGAGGACCCGGCGTTCAACGCCCTGCTCATCACCTCCGAACAGGCGCTGGCCCGGATCGCCGAGGAACTGGGCGCCTCGGGCGCCGCCCGCCGTGGCCGCGCCGACCGGCTGACGGCGGCACTGGTGGAACGGCTGTGGGACCCGGCGGCCGGGATGTTCCTGTGCCGGGACCTGCACGGGGGCGCACGGCACGGCCCCGGCCCGAGCGGCGGACAGGGTGTGTCCCGCCCGGACTTCGCCCTGATCCCCGAGCGAGGTGTCTGCGGGCTGGTACCGCTCGTCCTCCCCGGGCTGCCGCGCGGGATCGCCGCCGCGCTGGTCCGCACCCTGTGCGGGCCGCACTTCGGGCTCGGCGACCGTACCCGGCTGGTGCCCAGCTACGACCTGCTCGGCGAGGCCTTCGACCCGCAGCGGTACTGGCGCGGGCCGGCCTGGTTCAACACCGGTTGGCTGCTGGAGCGGGGCCTGCGGGCGCACGGGGAGCGGGAGCGGGCCGACGCCCTGCGCGCGGCCGTGCTGCACCTCGCCGAGACCACCGGCTTCGCGGAGTACGTCGACCCGTACACCGGCGCGGGCTGCGGCGCGACCGGCTTCGGCTGGACGGCGGCGCTCGCCCTCGACCTGCATCACGAGCTGCACAAAGACCTTCTCAAGGGCGCCCGCGAGGGCGTGTCCGAGGCGGCCACCGGCACGTTCGACAAGAGTGACGAAGGAGGGAACCGGCGATGACGGACCGGCACCATCTGCTCGTGCACGGGGCGACGTTCGCCGCCGTGGGCGACCGGGGCGACATCAGCGGGGTCCGGGGCGGCGGCTCCCCGGACGGGTTCTTCGTACGGGACGCCCGGCACCTCAGCCGCTGGCAGCTGACCGTCGACGGCGCCGTGCCCGAAGTGCTCACTCCGGTCGCCGACCGTGACGCGCCCTGCTGTGTCCTGGTCCCGCGCGGCGGTCGGCAGGAGCCCCCGGCGCACACCCTGTTCCGCCGGCAGGCCGTCGGCGACGGCTCGTTCGTGGAGTCCGTGCGGGTGACCAGCAACCGCCCGGTGTCCACCACCGTCCGCCTCGCCATCACCGCGGACGCCGACTTCACCGACCAGTTCGAGCTCCGCTCCGACCACCGCACCTATGCCAAGCCCGGCGCCGTGCGCTCCCGCGAGGTCCTCGACGACGGCATCGAGTTCACCTACCGGCGGGCCGAGTGGCGGTCCTGCACGACGATCACCGCGGACCCCGCCCCCGACGCGGTGGAGGAGACCGGCACCGGCGCCCGCCGCCTGGTGTGGGCCCTGGAGCTGCCGCCGCACGGCACGACCGAGCTGCTGCTGCGCGTGATCGCGCGCCCGCACGGCGAGCGGCGGGCGGTGCGGGTGCCGCGCGACCCGGCTGCCGTACACGACCAGCTCCTCGCGCTGGAGGGGGAGTTCATGGAGGGCGTGGCCTTCCCGACCGGCCGGCCGGAACTGGCCGCGGCCTGCGCGCGCGGCCTCTGCGACCTCGCCGCGCTCCGGGTCCCGGCCACCGGCCCGGACGGTGAGGAACTACGGGTCCCGGCCGGCGGTGCCCCCTGGTTCCTCGCCCTGCTCGCCCGCGACGCCCTGCTCACCTCCCTGTTCGCGCTGCCGTACCGCCCGGAACTGGCCGCCGCCACGCTCCCCGCGCTCGCCGCGACCCAGGCGTCCGGCGCCGGCCCCTCGCCGGTCGCCCAGCCCGGCAAGATCGTGCACGAGGTGCGGCACGGCGAACTGGCGCACTTCGGGCAGGTGCCGTTCGGGCGGTACTACGGCTCGGTCGACGCCACCCCGCTGTTCCTGGTGCTGCTCGGCGCGTACGTCGAACAGACCGGTGACACCGGGCCGGCCCGGCGCCTCGAGGCACACGCGCGGGCCGCCGTCGGCTGGATGCTGGACCACGGCGGCCTGACCTCGCGCGGCTACCTCGTCTACCGCGCCGACGAGGGCGGCCTCGCCAACCAGAACTGGAAGGACTCCCCCGGCGCGATCTGCTGCGCCGACGGCACCCGGCCCACCGGCGCGGTGATGGCGGCGGGCGCGCAGGGCTACGCGTACGACGCGCTGCGCCGCACGGCGTGGCTGGCGCGCACGGTGTGGGGCGACGAGACGTACGGCGCCCTGCTGGAGCAGGCCGCCGCCGATCTGCGGGACCGGTTCCAGCGGGACTTCTGGATGCGGGAGCACTCCTTCCCGGCGCTCGCACTGGACGACGAGGGCCGCCAGATCGACGCACTGGCGTCCGACGCCGGGCATCTGCTGTGGTCCGGGCTGCTGGACAAGGAGTACGGCGAGGCCGTGGGCCGGCGGCTGCTGGAGCCCGACTTCTTCTCCGGGTGGGGCGTGCGGACGCTGGCCGCGGGGCAGGCGGCGTACCACCCGCTCTCCTACCACCGGGGTTCCGTGTGGCCGCACGACAACGCGCTCATCACGCTGGGCCTCGCGCGGTACGGGTTGCACGACGAGGCCCGGACGGTGGCGCAGGCGCTGGTGGACGCGGCGACGGCGGCCGGGCACCGCCTGCCGGAGGTACTGGCCGGGTACGGCAGGGACACGCACCCGGAGCCGGTGCCGTATCCGCACGCATGCACGCGCGAGTCCCGGTCGGCCGCGGTACCCCTCGCTCTGCTGACGGCGGTGGGTGGGGTCTA
>NZ_JCAJZW010000060.1:0-35231 GCF_059510455.1 Streptomyces sp. NTD91 | reverse complement strand
GGGTTTCGTCCGGATCAGCCCGGGTCCGTGACGCGGGGGACGGCACCTCGCCGCGTTGCCGGACCACCCGGGTACGCCGAGTACGCGGG
Source organism: Streptomyces sp. NTD91 (assembly GCF_059510455.1). Classification (NCBI taxonomy): domain Bacteria; kingdom Bacillati; phylum Actinomycetota; class Actinomycetes; order Kitasatosporales; family Streptomycetaceae; genus Streptomyces; species Streptomyces sp. NTD91. Next base: position 35,142 of record NZ_JCAJZW010000060.1, on the reverse strand, counting down.
TGCACCGCACCGGACGCCGCGGCCTGTCCGACCTGATCCGGACGAAAAGGCGCCGTCGCGCCTCGCGGCGCAGCCACGTCGGCGGGCAGGCGCAGCCGCGTCGGCGGGAGAGGTTCAGGTCTCTTCCTCCACGATGTGCACCGCCGCCTCCTCCGCGCCCGCCGCTCCCCCGTCGATCCCCACGTCCCGGGCGATCTCCTCCTTCGTGGTGTCGGCGTGCGCGCCCTCGTCGGGGGCGACCAGGCGGCCCGCCCGGGCGTCGCCCGCCTCGGGGTCGACCGGCTCGCCCTCCCCGCCGGGCAGGTCGCCGATCCCGTCGTCGACCGATGGCTGCGCGTCGGGGACTTCCTGGGCAAGGCGTTCGTCCAGGCTCTCCCCCGCATGCTGCTCGGCGGCGGTGGTGCCTCGCCTGGTGACACCCAGCGGGCGTTCCGGTGGGGAGTAGCCCTCGTCGAGGACGTCGTCGTAGGTACGTTCGTCGACCGCGTCCTCGAGGTCCAGGGGGTTGGCGTCCTGCTGTTCCTCGTCGGTGCCGGTGGGCTGGTAGGCGTCGTCGGCCATCGGGTTCTGTTGGGACTGCTGGTCGCTCATGGTCGCCTCCCTCGTGGATCGCGGGCGGTCCCCGTCCGCGTTTCCCGCAGCGGGGCGGCTAACCCCCTCGGACGGCGACCGGCTCAGTCGGCGGACTGCTCGGCCAGGGCCGCCGACCACTTCTCCTCGATGCGGCCCGCCTTCCACACGAGCAGAGCGATCGCCCAGGTGGCGAAGAACAGGCCGACGATGACGAAGCCGACGACGTTGAGATCGAGACCCGAGATCCAGTCCCAGAACGCGCCGTGCAGACCGAGCTTCTCGACGAGGAGGCCGAGGAGTTCGACCGTGCCGATGATCAGCGCGACCGCGATGGACAGGCCGGTGATGGTGAGGTTGTAGTAGACCTTGCGGACCGGCTTGGAGAACGCCCACTCGTAGGCGAAGTTCATGAACGAGCCGTCGATGGTGTCCAGCAGGGACATGCCGGCGGCGAAGAGCACCGGCAGGCACAGGATGGCGTACCAGGGCAGGCCGGATGCGGCGCCGGAGCCGGCGAGGACCAGCAGGGCGATCTCGGTGGCGGTGTCGAAGCCGAGACCGAAGAGCAGGCCCAGCGGGTACATCTGCCACGGCTTGCGGATCGAACCGGTGACCCTGCCGAGCAGGCGGTTCATGAAGCCGCGGTTGTTGAGCTGCTGCTCCAGGGCGGCCTCGTCGTAGGCGCCGGAGCGCATCTGCCGGAAGACCTTCCAGATGCCGGCGAGGATCACGAGGTTGATCCCGGCGATGAGGTAGAGGAAGGTGCCGGAGACCGTCGTACCGATCAGGCCGGTGATCTCGTGGAGGTGCGAGTTGTCGTCGCGGACCGGTCCGGCGAGGGTCTTCAGGCCGAGCGAGAGCAACAGGGAGAGGCCGAAGACGACGCTGGAGTGACCGAGGGAGAACCAGAAGCCGACCGACAGCGGCCGCTGTCCCTCGCCCATCAGCTTGCGGGTGGTGTTGTCGATCGCCGCGATGTGGTCGGCGTCGAACGCGTGCCGCATGCCGAGGGTGTAGGCGGTGACGCCGATGCCGATGCCGAAGGTCTGCGTGCCGACGCTGAAGTGCTGGGGCGCGATGATGCCGACCAGGGCGCCCCAGCCGATGATGTGCAGGGCGAGCACGAAGGCCGCCATCCCGGCCACCCTGGTCCGTTCCCGCCGCGTCATGGAGTTGCGGACACGATGCCAGGCCGAGCGCTTGGCGTCGGCCTGGGCGGGCAGGGACGGAGCGGAACCAGGGGCGGCCGTCATCGGGTGGGTCGTCCTTCGAGGTGCGGGTACGGCTGCACAGCACAGCCTTGCGCTATCCAACCGCACTTGCAACTAATGCGCAATAACGGACGGCCAGGTCAGGTGGCGAACATGCCCCGGCCCAGCCAGTCCTTGCCGTCCCGGACTCCGGGCAGGGCGAAGAAGTAGCCGCCGCCCGTCGGGGAGATGTAGTCCACCAGGGGCTCGTCGATCAGCCGGGTCTGCACCGCCTCGAACTGGCGCCTGAGGTCCTGCTGGTAGCAGCAGAACACGAGACCCATGTCGAGGTTGCCGACGTTGTCCACGCCGCGGTCGTAGTTGTAGCCGCGGCGCAGGATGCGGGAGCTGTCGGTCTCGGGCCTGCGTGGGTTGGCGAGGCGGATGTGGGCGTCCAGGGGGATGGCCGCGCCGTGCGGGTCCTTGGCGTAGTTCGGGGTGTCGGTCTCCCTGGCACCGTCGAGCGGGGCACCGGTGTCCTTGCGGCGGCCGAACATCTTCTCCTGCTCGGTGAGCGAGACCCGGTCCCAGAACTCGACCAGCATCCGGATGATCCGGATGACCTGGTAGCTGCCGCCCGTGGTCCAGACGGGCTCGCCCTGCCCGTCGCCGACCCAGACCAGCTTGTTCGTCTCGCGCGTGGAGGTGATGTCCGGGTTGGCTATGCCGTCCTTGAAACCCAGCAGGTTGCGCTGGGCGCCGGTGGGGCGCGGAGCGTTCTGGAAGCCGTCGATGCGCCACTTGATCTGCATGCCGCCGCGGGTGTGCCGGGCGATGTCGCGCAGCGCGTGCAGCACGGTGTCCTGGCTCTGCGCACAGATCTGCAGGGACAGGTCGCCGTGGCACTCGTCCGGGTTCAGGTTGTCGTTGGGGAAGGTCCGCATCGGGGTGAGCCGGGCCGGCCTGGCCTTGGCCAGGCCGTAGCGGTCGTCGAAGAGGGAGGCGCCGACGCCGACGGTGACGGTGAGGCCGTCCGAGGGGACCTGGGGGCCGAGGATGCCGTTGTCGGAAGGCGGCGCGCCGACGCCGAGGTCGGTGGGGGCGCCGCCGGAGGCGAGGAAGCGGGCCCGCTCGGTGATCGTCTTCAGCAGGTCGACGAGGCCCTTGCGGTCGTCGGCGATGACGTTCAGCGAGACGAAGGCGGCGGCGGTCGGCGCCGGGGTGACGATGCCGGCCTGGTGGGCGCCGTGGAAGGGGACCTTGGCCGAACCGTCCGGGCCGCTGCTCTGGGCCTGGGCCGTGCCGCCGGCCTCGCCGAGGGCGAGGCCGCCGCCGGCCAGGACCGCTCCGGCGGCACCGGCGCCGAGCGCGGTCCGCACGAAGGAGCGGCGGGCGGGCCCGACGGGGCAGGCCGACGGTTCGGCAGTGGACATGGCGGGGTTCCCTTCGGGGTGTGCGGAGGACGGGTGCGCGGGGGGCATCAGGCGGACTTCCGGATCTCGAGCAGGTCCGGGATCGGGGCGAGGTCTTCCAGCAGCTGACCGGTGGCGCCGTCGAGGCGCTGCCTGTCGCTGGCGGCGAGCTTCTCGACGGGCGTCCAGCCGGCGCCGTGGTGGGCGGCGTCCAGGAGCTTCTGCACGCGGGCGACGTCCGCGTCGACCGTCGGCAGCAGCTGGGGGGCGCGCTCGGTGAGCAGCGGCTCGAGGACGGTGAGCAGCTCGCGGGTGCCGGCGAGGTTGGCGTCGGCGGTGGCGAGGTTGGTGCCGCTGCCCTCGTCGGTGTCGCCGGTCAGCTCGAACTGGAGGGTGTTCTCCAGGATCTCGTGCGCGCGCAGCGGCAGGTCGCCGGGGTCGAAGTCCTGGGACGGGAAGGCCCGCCGCAGGCCAGCGGCGTCCGTGGCGAGGTGCCGGGCGGGGCCGGTCAGGTCCTCGGCGGACTGGCCGTGCCACAGGCCGTACTCCAGGCGGAGGAAGCCGGTGAAGTCCTTGTCCCGCTCGCCGTCCGGCAGCCCGTCGGCCCGGCCGTCGATCTTCTTGTCGTAGTCCTCGAAGGTGCCGTAGGCGGCACCCAGGGAGGCGTAGGTGCGGTGGGCGGTGAGCCAGTCGCTGCGGGCCTTGCCGAGCTGGTTGTGCTCGATGTCGTCGGCGAGGGTGCGGGTCTGGGCGCGCAGGGTGTCCAGGCCGTGCTCGACGTACGACCTGTAGGCCTCAAGGGGCGCGGCGAGGTCCTGCTCGGAGACGGGGACGACCGGCTTGGCCGCGCCGCCGCCGCCGCTGACGGTCACCGGCCTGGAGGTGACGGCCTTGCCGCCGGTGGGCACGCAGCGCCAGGCATAGCTGCCACCGGCGACGGTGGCGACGAGGTCGCGGGTGGTGCCGGGGGCGAGGCCCTCGATCTCGCCGTAGACCGCGCTGGTCGACGGGTCTATGAGGTACACCTCGGAGGTCTTGTCGCCGGTGTTGTGCATCTGGAACGTCTGCCGGCCGGGCCTGGGCGCGGCGAAGCCCTTGCCGCACTCGGTCTCGGAGACGGCGACCGTCTGGTCCCCCGCGGGCTTGGGCCGGGACAGGGCGACGACGAGTCCCGCCACGACGACGGGCACGGCGACCACGGCCGTCGGCACCACCCAGGCCGGCCGGCGCCGCTCGGACCGGCCGGCCTCCGGCTCCCGCGCGGGGCGCTCCTCGGCCTGCTTCGGGGCGGTGGCCCGCACGCCGCGCACGAACAGGGTCATCACGACGGCCAGGTAGCCGGCGTAGGCCACCGTCTGCAGCCAGGTCATGGTCGGGGTGAGGTTGAGGACGCCCTGGACGAGAGTGCTGTACCAGGAGCCGGCGTCGACGCTGCTCGCAAGGTCGACCGCGTACGCGGTCCCGCCGGGCAGCACGCCGCCCTCCTGCAGGTCGCGCAGCCCGTAGCCGAGCACGCCGGCCGCGATGACGATCAGGACGGCACCGGTGGCGGTGAAGAACCTGGTCAGGTTGATCTTCAGCACCCGCCGGTACAGGCCCCAGCACAGGCCGGCCGCGAGGACGAGGCCGATACCGGCGCCGGCCAGCGGTCCGGCCGACTCGCCGGCCGCCCGGGCGGTGGTCCACAGGAAGAGGGCGGTCTCCAGGCCCTCTCGGCCGACTGCCAGGAAGGAGGTGAGGATCAGCACACCCGAACCCATGGCGAGGGCGCCGGTCACCTTCTCCCTCAGCTCTCCGGAGAGGTTGCGGGCCGAGCGGCGCATCCAGAACACCATGGCGGTGACGAACGCGACGGCGATCACACTGAGGGTGCCGCCGAAGGCCTCCTGAGCGGTCTGCGGCATGGAGGCGGCGGTGAAGGTGAGCACGGCACCGAAGCTCATCGCCACGGCGACGGCGGCAAGGACACCGGTCCACACCTGGGGCAGCCGGGAGCGCGCCTCGGCCCGTACCAGGGTGGCGACAAGGATGGAGACGATGAGTCCGGCTTCCAGTCCCTCCCTGAGTCCGATCAGGAAACTCGGAAACGCGTCGTCCCACATGCCCTGCCGCCCTCCCTGTTGGTTAGTGAAGGCATACCTTACCTCGCATCGTCATGGCCGTGGCCAGGTGGTCGGCACGGCCACAAAGCGGCAACGGGAAAGTAAAGTCCAGGAACGTTCGCCGCTCCCCGTTCGTCTGCGGTCCGGCAGACCGTCTACAAATGTGTAGTCGGATGTTGTCGAGGCAAGTCGAAGGAAAGGGCGTACGGCGATGGCCACCCCCCCACACCTGGCGTCGCAGCTCGCGGTCAACGTGCTCGACGCCCATTCGCTGCTCGCCGCCTTCGGCGTGCTCGGCGTCGGCGTCGTGCTCTTCGCGGAGACCGGGCTGCTGATCGGATTCTTCCTGCCCGGCGACTCCCTGCTGTTCACCGCGGGGCTGCTGTGCACGGGGACGTCCGCCAGTGGGGTGCACCTGTCGCTCGGGCCGCTGCTCGTGGCGGCGGCCGTCGGCGCGCTGGCCGGCTCGCAGTGCGGGTTCCTGCTCGGCCGGAAGGCGGGCGGCGCGCTGCTGGCCCACAGTCGGTCGGTGAAACTCCGCGAGGGTGCGCAGCGCGCCGAGGAACTGCTGGAGCGCTACGGCTACGCCAAGGCGATCGTGCTGGCCCGCTTCATCCCGGTGGTGCGCACGGTGCTGAACCCGCTGGCGGGGGCGCTCGAGGTCCCGGCCCGGACCTTCACCTTCTGGCAGGTGACGAGCGGTCTGGTGTGGAGCATCGGCCTCACCCTCGCGGGGTACGCGCTGGGCTCCTCGATCCCGAACGTCGACAAGTACCTGCTGCCCGTGATCGCGCTGATCGTCGTCGTGTCCGTGCTGCCGCTCGCCGCCGAGGTGCTGCGCTCCCGCAGGGCGGCCAGGGAGACCCGATGACGTCGCTCGCCCTCTCGGGCTCGTCGGTCGACGGGCCGCTCTACCTCGACGTGGTGGACCTCGCCCACCGCTCCCCCGGCTGGCTGGACGACGCGATCGCCGTGTGGTCGGCCTACGGTGTCGCGGTGTTCGCGCTGCTCATGCTCGTGGGCTGGTGGCGGGCCCGCCGCGACGGGGCGAGCGCGGCCATGACGGCGCTGGCCGTGCCGGTGGCGGTCGTGGTGGCGTTCGGCGTGAACAGCGGCGTCAAGTCGCTGGTCGCCGAGGACCGGCCGTGCCGCCATCTGGCCTTCCGCACGCTGGAGGCGTGTCCGGCGCGCGGCGACTGGGCGTTCCCGAGCAATCACACGGCGGTCGCCTGCGCCGCCGCGGTCGCTCTGTTCTTCGTCTCGAGGCGGCTGGGCGCCGTCGCCTCGGTGTGCGCGGTCGCGATGGCGGCCTCCCGGGTGTGGGTCGGGGTGCACTATCCGCACGACGTCGTCGCGGGGGCGGCGCTCGGCGGACTGGTCGGCTGCCTGGCCATGGTCGTGCTGCGGCGATGGCCGGCCCGCCTGGCGGAACGGCTCGCACAGACCCGGCTGCGCCCCCTGCTCGTGTCGGGAGCCACATGAGGTTCGGGCACCCCGTCGAGTCGGCGGGCGCGGCGGCCCTGGGCGCCTGGTCGGCGTTCGGGGTGCTGGCCGCGGTGGTGGCGCACGGCCACGCGCCGCTCCACCTGGACCAGCACCTGCTGTCCTGGTCCGTGGGACACCGTCCGCCGGTGGCGGTCGCGGTGGCCCGCGGGCTGACCGACACGGGCACGGGCGTGGTGCCGTACCTGCTCGTGGTCCTGGCGGGGCTGGTCGCGGCGCGCACCGCGCGGCAGCGGCTGGTGGCCGTCGTGCTCGGCGTCCTGTGCCTGGGCGCCGGCCAGGCGCTGCGGTACGGCGTCATGGAGCTGATCGCCAGAACCCGGCCGCCGCAGTACGACTGGCAGACCGAGGCCTCCGGCTGGTCGTTCCCCTCCGGTCACACGACCACGAGCGCGCTGTCCGCCGGCCTGCTGATCACCGCCCTGTGCCTGCGCGCGCCACGCGGCCGGGGCGTGCTGTGCCTGCTGGTCGCGTGCTGGGGGGCGGGGGTCGGGCTGACCCGGGTCTTCCTGGGCGTGCACTGGTTCACCGATGTGCTCGGCGGCTGGCTGTTCGCCGTCGGCTGGCTCGGTCTCCTCGCCCTCGCGGCGGCGCGGTGGCTGCCCGGGCGATACGTCCCGCGTGCCCCCCAGCCGGGCACGCCCCACCCGAACGACGCGGCCCGCGGGCCGGTGGAGAGAGATGCGCCCCAGGATCCTCATCGTCGAGGACGATCACGCCCTGCGTGACGTACTGCGCCGCGGACTGCACGACGAGGACTTCGACACGGTGTGCGCAGGGGACGGGGCCACCGCCCTGCGGCTGGCGACCCCCGCCGTGTCCGCGGTCGTGCTGGACGTCGGCCTGCCCGACGCCGACGGCCGCGACGTGTGTCAGGCCATGCGTGCCAACGGCTTCCTCGCCCCCGTCGTCTTCCTGACCGCGCGTCAGGGGCTCACGGACCGGCTGTCCGGCTTCTCGGCCGGCGGCGACGACTGTCTGCCCAAACCGTTCCACCTCGCGGAACTGGCCGCCCGGCTGCGCGCCGCGCTGCGCCGGGCCACACCCCCGGCCGCTCCCGCCGCCGCGGGCGGACTCGTCCTGGACGCCGTCCGGCACGGCGCCACCGTGTCCGGTCGGCGCGTCGACCTCACGCCGACGGAGTTCCGGCTGCTGGCGGCGCTCGGCGCGGCGGGCGGGGAACTGGTGCGCCGCCGCGATCTGCTCCGCGCGGGCTGGCCGGAGGGAGCACTGGGCAGTGACAACACACTGGACCAGTATCTGACCCGGCTGCGCCGCAAGCTGCGCACGGCGGGCGGCGACCGGACCATCGCCACGGCACGCGGGGTCGGCCACCGGCTCACATGACCGTGACCGGCCGTAAAAGCCCTCCGCCGCCCGCGTTCGGCTGTTACCGAGCAACGGCGTACGGCTCGAGGCGACCAACGACCCACCGGGTGTGCCCGAGTCCTTCACCGGGCGGCTCTTCCGGCCGACGAGCGGGCCGATCCGACCGACGGACACTACGGGGCCGGCCTCGGCCCGCTCCGCCGGCGGCGAGGTCTCCCACGGCCCCGGAGACCGGCCCGGGGCCCCGGGCCGACGGCGTCGGGCGGTCCGCTCGGACGGCCGTTCCCGTGTGGCGTTCTCGCGGGTCACGACGAGGAAGGGCACCGGGCCGAGGACGACGGCGCGGAAGAGCACGCCGGGGGCTGCGAGAGGTGGTCGCCGACGAAGGCGCCGGGCGGCCGGGGAGGAAGCAGGCCGCCGGGAACTCCGCACGGCGTCGAGACGGAGCCCGAACCGGCGGCGAGCGCGACCGGGCATCCCGAGCGTCGGCGCAGGGGTCAGGGCGTGGCGTGCGGGCCGTCCGGGCGCGTGCTGCGGCGTTCGACCATCTCCCGGCTGAGGTCCCCGGTCTCCGCCTCCGGCAGCCGCTCGAAGCCGTCCTCGGTGATGACGCAGACGACCGGGAAGATACGGCGGTTCAGGTCGGGGCCGCCGGTGGCCGAGTCGTCGTCCGCCGCGTCGTACAGCGCCTGGAGCGCGGCGAGGGCGGCCTCGCGCCGGGTGAGGGCCGGCCGGTAGAGCTTCTTCAGAGCACCCCGGGCGTACGGGGAGCCGGAGCCCTCGGCGCAGAAGTCCCGTTTCTCGTACAGGCCGCCTGCCGCGTCGAAACCGAAGATGCGGCCGCGCCCGCCCTCCGGTGCGGTGACGTCGTACCCCGCGAGCAGCGGGACCACGGCGAGGCCCTGCATGGCCTGGGCGAGGTTCTGCCGGATCATGGCCGCGAGCCGGGTCGCCTTGCCGGCCAGGGTCATGGGTGTGCCCTCGATCTTCTCGAAGTGCGTGAGCTCCACCTGGTACAGCCGCACCATGTCGAGGGCGAGGCCGACGGTCCCGGCGAAGGCGACGGCCGTGAAGTCGTCGGCGGGGTGCACCTTCACCAGGTCGCGCTGGGCGATGAGATGACCCATGGTGGCCCGGCGGTCGCCGGCGATCAGCACGCCGTCGCGGTAGGTGAGGGCGAGCACCGTGGTGCCGTGCGGGAAGGCGCCCGGCACCGTCCGTGTCCCGCCGGGCAGCACGGGCGTGGTGGGCACCAGGCCGGGGCGGTGCGCGGCCAGGAACTCGGTGAAGGACGACGTCCCCGGAGTGAAGAACGCCTCGCTCGGCAGCCCCGCCGCGTCGTTCCCCCACATGGCTTCTCCCCCTCCGCTACGGCGCCCTCACCCGAGTCCTACCTGCGGTGGGCGCGCGGGAAACGCCGGCCCTCACAGGGCCCTGCGCCGCACCATCACGCCGAGCACCAGCAGACCCGGCAGCAGGGGCAGCCAGACGGTCAGCAGCCGGTAACCGAGCACGGCGGAGGCGGCGGCAGCGCCCGGGGCGCCGGAGACGGTGAGGGCGAGCGCGAGCGCCGCGTCCAGGGAGCCCAGGCCGCCCGGGGTGGGCAGCAGGGCCGCGGCGCTGCTCGCGGCGAGGTACAGCAGGGCCACCTGGAGCGGGGGCAGCGGCAGTCCGATCGCCTGGGTGACGGAGATCACGACCAGGGAGTGCAGCGCGGCGAAGGCGAGGGAGCCGCCCCACAGGGCCGCGGCCCGGGCGGGACTCGTGTGCAGGGCCCGCAGGTCGGTCAGGACCGCCGACAGGGCTCGGCGGCAGCGCGCCCACCAGGGCGTGGCCGGCAGGACGGCGAGCAGTACCAGGCAGCCCAGGGCGACGGCCAGGGCCGTCGGGGTGAGGTGCGGCAGGCGCAGCAGGCCCGGGCAGGCCGGGGCGAGCAGGGCGATCAGCGCCATCCGGACCGCGCCGCCGGCGCCGGCCTTGACGGCGAGGGCACTGGCCGAGCGGCCGGCGGGCAGTCCGCAGCGCATCAGGAACCTGAGGTTCACCGCGCCCGCGCCGAGCCCGGCGGGCAGCAGATGGTTGGCGGCGGAGGCGGCGAACTGGGCGGCGACCAGACGGGACCCGGGCAGCCGCCGCACCACCGCGCCCTGCTGGGCGAGCGCGGAGGCCGCCCAGGTGCCGAGGGCCGCCGTCGCGCCGACCAGCAGCCAGCCCTGGTCGGCTCCGGCCAGCCGCCCGGCCCCGCTCTCGAGGGTGGCCCAGTGCCGGTGTGCCAGGTACAGCCCGCCGAGCAGGACGGCGACGAGAACACCGGCGTGCCAGCAGACGCGCCGCCGGCCGAGGGCCACGACGACTTCCGGCGAGGAGGTGACCGGCCGGTCCTGGGCGGCGAGCGGGGACGTCATCGGCCGCTCCCGGGTACGGAGTAGTACAGCCGCTGACCGTCGAGCGGCTCGGACGGCCAGGCGCGGGCGTATGCGGGCGGGCGGGCGCCGTCGGGCACCAGCGTCGCGACCGGGATCCGCCGGGCGGTCCCGGTGATGGCCGCCTCGGTGCTGTTGGCGTTGTGCCCGGAGGTGGCCGCCGAGGCGCAGCCGGTGTGGAAGGCGACGGGGACGGCGTCTCCGCCGGTGAGCAGGCAGGGCGGGCGGACGCCGAGGCGGTGCAGGGCGGCGGCGGTGCGGGACCAGCCGCGGTGGTCCCGGGTGGTGTTGCCGACCGTGTTCTCCAACACGGCGAGCTGGACCGCGAGATGGGCGGCGAGTCCGAGGCAGAGCAGGGTCACGACGACCGGGCGCCAGGGCCGGCGCGGCGCGGTGACGAGGTGCATCAGCGCGTCCGCGACCGGGAGTGCGAGCAGGGCGTAGGCCGGCAGCAGAAAGCGCGGGGCGGCGTAGTCGATCAGGAACAGGTACGGGAAGGCGGCGGTCACCGCGCAGGCGAACGGCAGCAGGGTGGCCGCCGTACGCCGGGCGCGGACGGCGACGACGAGCCCGAGCAGCGCGAGCAGGGGCAGGACGAACCACCACACGGTGACGACCGGGTCGGGCAGGGCGCCGGTGCACGGCCGGCACAGCGCCCGGCCGCCGAGGCTGCGCAGCTGGTCGACCACGGCCGGGTGCCAGCCGAGGCCACCCTGGATCGCCGAGCCCTCGGACAGCCGGTGCAGCGGACCGCGGAAGCGTGCGTACGCCTCGATCACCCATTCGGCGGCCCCGGCCGCGAGCCCGGCGAGCAGTACCCACAGCGGTCGGCGAGGGTTGCGGGCGAGGCCGAGGGCGAGGAGCGGCAGCACCGCCCAGACGGCGTCCATGGGCCGCATCCACGCCATGAGGGCGGCACTCGCCGCCAGGCCCCACAGCGCTGTCCGGTCGGACCGGTCGGACCGGACGCGCAGGAAGCAGCCGACGGCGGCCAGGGCGCCGACGGCGACCCAGTAGTTGGGCATGGCCTGCGGGCCGTAGAAGAGGGTGACCCACAGGGACGCGTAGAGGGCACCGGCGACGACGAGGACGCGCACCGGGAGCAGGCCGCGCCAGACGCGCAGGGCCAGGTACAGGGCGAGCCCGGACAGGAGCGCGAGGTAGGTCCGCAGCAGTGCGGTGGAGGTGGACCAGGAGGCGACGGGCGCGACGAGCAGCGAGACGCCGCGGGCGCGCGGGGCGCTGAAGAAGGCGGCGGGCGCCTGCGGGCTGACCTGGCTGACGTACACGGTCTCGTCCCAGCCGAGGCCCATGCCGGGCCGGACGAGGAGCAGTTGGGCCAGGACGAAGACGGCCGCCACGGCGGCGAGCGGGGCGGTGGGCCGCAGCCGCGGGCCGGCGGACGCGCGTCGGGCGCGCTCACGCCGCAGCCCGGCGAGTGTGGCGTGCGCGCTGCCGGCCATCATCACCCCTCATGCCCCGCGATCTGCGGAGCCCATGTCACCCTACTGTTTGTAGGGTCGAGGACGGGAGTCGGGAAAACACGCCAAGCAAGGTGAGAACACCGCAAAGCAAGGTGAAAACACCGTCGAGCCGCGGGGAAAACATCACCAAACTATCCCGAACCCTGGTCTTTCACCGGGCGGACAGGGCCATCCGGCCGATGGCACTACGCGCTGTAAGGTTGGGGCATGGCTGGCACAGGGTCCCGCGGCAGGGCGGAGCGGCGCAGCGCCGGTGCGCTGGAGAGCGAGGTGCTGGCCACGCTCTGGGCCACGGACCGGCCGCTGACCCCGGCCGAGATACAGGCCGAGGTCGACGGGGCGCTCGCCTACAACACGGTGCACACCATTCTCAAACGCCTGTACGACAAGGGGCTGGTGCTGCGGGACGCCGCCGGCCGGCGCGGCGCGTACCGGCCGGCGAAGAACGCGGCGGAGCTGACGGCACAGGCGATGCACGAGGCCCTGGACCGGGGCCCGGACCCGATCGCCGCGCTCCAGCAGTTCGTGACCGGGCTGAGCCCGGAGGAGGAGCGGGCGCTGCGGGAACTGCTCGCGGGGGACGGCGCATGAGGTACGACGTGTACACCCCGCTCGTGCTGTCGCTGCTGTTGTCCGTGGCCGGCCCGCTGATCGTCCGGTGGGTCGCCCCGGCCCTCGCCGCGCGCGTGCTCACCTCGGCGGCCGTGCTGACGGCCGCCGCCACCACCTGGTCGCTGGTCCTGCTGGCCGCGGCGCTGCTCGGCCAGGCGCCGCCGTTGCTCCGCGAGGCCCGCGAGGACGGGCACCCGGTGACGGATCCGGTGCCCGGGGCCATCGGTGTGGCCGCCTGTCTCGCTCTCGTGGCGGTCGGCGTACGGGTGTACCGGGCCGTGCGCGCCGAGCGGTGCATCCGGCGGGCGCTGCGGCGGATGTGCGCGGGGCACCCGCCGGACACGGAGCTGATCGTCGCCGACTCCACGGTCCCGCAGGCCTTCGCGATCCCGGGCCGGCCCGGCCGGATCCTGGTCACCTCGTCGATGCTGAGCGCTCTGGGGCCCGCCGAGCGCCGGGTGCTCCTCGCCCACGAGCGCGCCCATCTCGCCCACCGGCACGGGCCCCTGGTCACCGCGGCGACGCTCGCCGTCGCGGCCGACCCGCTGCTGCGCCCGGTGCGTTCGGCCGTCGCGTTCCTGGTGGAGCGCTGGGCGGACGAGCAGGCGGCGTCGGCGGTCAGTGACCGGCGGACCACCGCCCGGGCGCTGGCCCGGGCCGCCCTCACCGCCGGCCGGAGCAGCGCCTGCACCCTCGGCTTCACCGACCGGGCGGTCTCCCGCCGGATCGCGGCCCTGCAGACGAGCCCGCCGCCACGGCTGTGGCCGGCCGCGGCGGCCGTCCTCCTCCTGGGCGCCCTCTCCACGCTCCTCGCCGCCGACGCGACGGGGGACCTGCTGCGGCAGCTGTCCGGCGTCCTCGGCTGACAGCGCGCCCCCGAACGGGCGCGACGCTCTGCGGACATGCGACGCCGCAACGACGGGAGTCCCCCCTGGGCTCGGGCCGAGCCGAGACCTCGGGGAGCCACCTGCCGCCGCGGCGCCGCGAACGTCCGGCCCCCCAGAGGGCCCGTCCGACAATTCCCGTCTGCCGCGCGACCAAGTGCGTCCAGTACGAGGGCCTCGGGCCGGCGCGCCGAGAGCACGCACCTGACGCCGCGCGGCCGCCCTTCGGGCAACGACGCGAATCGTCGGACAGACCCTGACCCAGCCCTAACCCCCGTTCGGCGCCCGATGCGGCGGCTGCTCCGGCGTAGGTCGGCGCACCACCGGCGGCACCGCCCGTACGGTCGGCCCGTCGGTGCTCACGGTGAGCGGCTCGTCGTGGTGCCGCAGGTTCAGCGGCGGCCCGTCCAGCAGCGCGTACGTCGCCTTGTCCGCGCCGATGTCCACGCGCAGCCGCCGGCCCCGGAACTCGACGTTGAAGGCGAGCCGACTGAGCCGCTCGGGCAGCCGCGGCGCGAATCGCAGGCGCTCGCCGTCGCGGCGCATCCCGCCGAAGCCCGCCACCAGCGCCATCCAGCTGCCGGCCAGCGAGGCGATGTGCAGCCCGTCCCGGGTGTTGTGCTCCAGGTCCCGCAGATCCATCAGGGCCGCCTCCGTGGTGTAGGCCCAGGCGAGGTCGAGATGGCCCGCCTCGGCGGCGACGACGGCCTGGCAGCACGCCGACAGGGAGGAGTCCCGGACGGTCAGCGGCTCGTAGTAGGCGAAGTTCCGGGCGACCTGCTCGTCGTCGTACCCGGCGGCGAAGAAGTCGCCGCAGGTGTACATGGCCAGTACCAGGTCGGCCTGCTTGACGACCTGCTTGCGGTAGAGGTCGAAGTAGGGGAAGTGCAGCAGCAGCGGGTACTGGTCCGGGCGTGTGCCGGTGAAGTCCCAGCGCTGGTAACGGGTGAACCCGGCGTGCTGCTCGTGCACGCGCAGTTCGTGGTTGTAGGGGATGTGCATGGCCTCGGCGGCGTCCCGCCAGGACGCGGTCTCCTCCTCGTCAACGCCGAGGCGGGCAGCCTCACGCGGGTGGCGTTCGGCGGCGTCGGCGGCGGCGAGCAGGTTCTGCCGGGCCATGAGGTTGGTGTAGGTGTTGTCGTCGGCGATCGCGCTGTACTCGTCCGGGCCGGTGACACCGTCGATGTGGAAGACCCCGTGGGCGTCGTGATGGCCCAGGCGGCGCCACAGCCGGGCGGTCTCCACCAGCAGTTCCACGCCCGTCTCGCGCTCGAACCCGGTGTCGCCGGTGGCCTCGACGTACCGGACCACCGCGTCGGCTATGCCGGCGTTCACATGGAAGGCGGCGGTGCCGGCCGGCCAGTACGCCGAGCCCTCCGGTCCGGCTATGGTCCGCCAGGGGAACGCGGCGCCCGCGAGACCGAGTTGCGCCGCGCGCTCCCGGGCCTCGTCCAGGGTGTTGTACCGCCAGCGCAGAGCCTCGGCGACGGCGGCGGGGGCGGTGTGGGTGAGCACGGGCAGCACGAACATCTCGGTGTCCCAGAAGGCGTGCCCGTCGTAGCCGGAGCCGGTCAGCCCCTTGGCCGGGACGGCGCGCTGCTCGGCGCGGGCCCCGGCCTGCAGGACGTGGAACAGGGCGAAGCGGACCGCCTGCTGGACCTGCTCGTCGCCCTCCACCTCGACGTCACCGCGGGCCCAGAAGTCGTCCAGGCAGGCCCGCTGGTCGGCCAGCAGGCCCTGCCAGCCGTCGTGCGCGGCGGCGGCGAGCGCGGCGTCGACCTGGTCCGCCATGGCGGGCAGCGAGCGGGTGCCGGACCAGCCGTGGGCGACCAGTTTCTCCACCCGCAGGGTCTGCCCGGGCTCCAGTACGGACGTGACCGTCAGCCGGGCCACGTCGGTGCCGCTCTCGCTGCGGGTGGTGGTGCGCTCCGGGCCCCTGACGACGTGATCGGCGGCCACGGCCACCCTCAGGCCGCTGCGCCGGGTGCGGTGCACCAGCCTCAGCCGTTCGCCGGAGGCGAAGTGGTCCTCCTGCTCCAGCGGCGACTGCAGCGCCATGGCCGCGCGCGGGTCGCCGTCGGACGCGGGCAGGCTCTCGTTGGCGACCAGCTCGGACTGGATCACCACCCGGCTGCGGTCGCCGACGGCCTCGACCTCGTACGCGACCGCGGCCATCGCGCGCTGGGTGAGCGACACCAGCCGGGTCGAGCGCACCCGGACCGTGGACCCGGCCGGCGAGGTCCACTCACAGGTCCGCTCCAGCACCCCGCGGCGCAGGTCGAGAACCCGTTCGTGGCTGAGGAGCCGACCGTAGCGCAGGTCGAAGGGCTCGTCGTCGACCAGCAGCCTGATGATCTTGCCGTTGGTGACGTTGATGACCGTCTGACCGGACTCGGGGTAGCCGTACCCGGCCTCCGCGTACGGCAGCGGGTGTACCTCGTGCACGCCGTTGAGGTAGCTGCCGGGCAGGCCGTGCGGTTCGCCCTCGTCGAGGTTGCCGCGCCAGCCGACGTGCCCGTTGGACAGCGCCAACACCGACTCGCTCTGGGCGAGCAGGCCGAGGTCGAGGGCGGTCTCCCGGACGGCCCACGGCTCCACGGAGTACGACCGGTCGGTGATCACTGCTTGCCTCCCAGCTCGGCGAGGTCCTTCACCACGATGCTCGCGCCGTGCGCGTACAGCGCGTCGCTCTGGCCCACGCGGTCCACGCCGACGACATAGCCGAAGCCGCCCGAGCGGCCCGCGTCCATGCCGGCCAGCGCGTCCTCGAAGACGGCCGCCCGGGACGCCTCGACGCCCAGGTCGTGGGCGGCGGCGAGGAAGGTGTCGGGGTGCGGCTTGCCCGGCAGGTGCCGGGTGGCGGCGACCACGCCGTCGATCCGTACGTCGAAGAGGTGCTCGGCACCCACGGAGCGCAGCACGTCCCGGCAGTTGGCGCTGGAGGAGACGATCGCCGTGCGCAGCCCCTCGGCGCGGACCGCCTCCAGATACCGCAGGGTGCCCTCGTAGGCCTCCACCCCGCCGGTGCGGATCCTCTCCAGCAGCAGGGTGTTCTTGCGATTGCCGAGGCCGTACACCGTACGGGCGTCCGGTGGGTCGTCGGGGACGCCGTCGGGCAGGTGGATGCCGCGCGAGTCGAGGAAGGCGCGGACGCCGTCGGCACGGGGACGGCCGTCGACGTACTCGTCGTAGTCGGCGACCGCGTCGAACGGCCGCCCCTGCTCCCCCGGGTAGTCCCGAAGGAACGCGTCGAACATCTCCTTCCAGGCCGCCGCGTGCACGACGGCCGTCTTGGTGACGACCCCGTCGAGGTCGAACAGACAGGCCTGGATTCCGTCGGGCAGACCGAGCTGAGTCATACCGGCACTGTTCCCCATGAGCCGCCTTCCAGTGAGTGGTACACGCCACACGATTGCGCAAACTCCTGGTGACACACTCTGCTGTGTGCCGCTGACCTTCGACGACCTCCTCGATCGTGCCCGTGGCCTGGTCCGGGACGGCCGGCGCGCCCTGCTGGGCATCGCGGGCAGCCCGGGTGCGGGCAAGACGACGCTCGCCGAGCGTCTGGTGCGGGCCTTGAACGCCGACGGGCCGCCCTGGGCGGCGCAGGTGCCGATGGACGGCTTCCACCTCGCCGATGCGGAACTGGACCGGCTCGGCCGCCGGGACCGCAAGGGCGCGCCGGACACCTTCGACGCCGCCGGGTACGCGGCGCTGCTGCGGCGGCTTCGCGAGGACACCGACGAGGTGGTGTACGCGCCGGGGTTCGAGCGGATGCTGGAGCAGCCCGTCGCGGGCGCGATCCCGGTGCCGCCCGCCGCCCGGCTGGTGGTGACCGAGGGCAACTACCTGCTGCTGGCGGAGGGTTCCTGGGCGCGGGTGCGGCCCTGCCTGGACGAGGTGTGGTTCTGCGAGGCGGACGAAACCGAGCGGATCCGCCGACTGGTCGCCCGGCACGAGGAGTTCGGCAAGGACCATGAGACGGCCGTGGCCTGGGTCATGGGCACGGACCAGCGCAACGCCGACCTGGTGGCGACGACCCGGGGGCGCGCGGACCTGGTGGTACCGGACGCGCTGCTGCGGCCGCCGTCCCGTGCGGCGGAGATCCGGTCGACGCCGACGGGGCAGGGACGGGACTGACCGGTACCTGCGGGCCTGTGTTCGCACGAGGTGGGACGGCACGGTTCTCGGGCGAGGCGGGTGCGGCGGCCGGGGCTCTCGACGCCGGCCGGGGTTCGAGCGCCTGCCCGGGCATCCCGGAGGTCACCGTGCGGGCCGCCGGCAGTGAAGCACCTGGCCGCGCCGGGGACTTCGGCGGTGCTGTCCCTGCGCCTCGGCGGCGAGCGGCCGCCGGCCGAGGACAGCGTCCCGCCGGTCGTCGGCGCCCCGGCTGCGCGGCCGGTTCACCCGGGTCGAGATGAACTCCGAGCGGCTGCGAGCCGTACCCGTGTACACGGCAGAAGGTCTGTCGGTACGACTCGTGCAGCGGTGACGCCCACGGCGGCGGGAGCGGTGCGACAGTAGGGCCATGACGGGGCCCACGACCGTTCCCCCCGCCCCTCGGCCGGCGCCACCGCGGGGCGGATGATGGCGCGCGAACAGCACCTGGTCCTCACCCGTGAGCCCTCCGCCGCGGGGCGGCGGCCGGCTCCGGGCCGTCGCGCGTACGCCTGGCTGCGCCGCCGGCGGCGGTGGCTGGTGCCGCTGCTCGCTGCGCTGCTGCTCGCCCAGATGGCCGCGGCGATGGTCACGACGGCCGTGCAGCAGACCCCCACCATCGACGAGCCGGTGTACGTCGCGACGGCCACGGACTATCTGCACGAGCACCGGATCCGCTACAACCCCGAGCATCCGCCGCTGGGCAAGCTGCTGATCGCCGCCGGTGTCGCGGTGGCCGACCCGCACTACGACCCGTCGTACACCGGTACGCAGGGCGGGGTGGGCCGGCATCTGCTGTACGAGTCGGGCAACGACCCCTGGCGGGTGATGCTGTGGGCGCGAGTGCCCGTGATCGTGCTGACGCTGCTGTCCGGGCTGGTCGCCTTCGCGTTCACGAGGGAACTGACCGGTCCCGCGGGCGCGTTGGTGGCGCTGGCGCTGTACGCCTTCTCCCCCGATCTGATCGCCCACGGCTCACTGGCCACGCTGGATGTGCCCATGGCCGGATTCGTGCTGACGTCGGTCTGGCTGGTGTGGCGTGCCCGCCGGCGGCCCGCACTGTACCTGCCCCTGTCCGGCGCGGCTCTGGGCGCCGCCCTGGCGACCAAGATGAGCGCTCTGCCGGCGGTCCCGGTGCTGATGGCGCTGGCAGCGATGTCCGTGCTGGCGTCACCGGCGCACCGGCCGGAGGCGGGCACGCACTCGACGGGCGGACCGGGAGCGGACCTCTCCGGGGGACGGGACACGCGCCCGGCCGCGGAGCCCCCGGGGGACCGCCGCCGCAAGGCGTTGTCGGCACTCGCGGGGGCGGTCGTGGTGGCGGTGGTGGCGGTCGCCGTCGTCTGGGCCGCGTACCTCGCCGTCGACCCCCGCCTGCGGTTCTCCCCCGCCGAACCGGTCCCGGCGCTGCACGGGCTGCGCGGGCGGCTGGTGGACCTGCTGCCGCTGCCTGACGCGTACCGGGCGGGGATGCGGGTGCAGTTCGCGCTGGAGGCGTACCCGTGGCAGGGGTATCTGTTCGGGCATCTGTACACCGGCTCGCTCTGGTACTACCTGCCGGCCGCGCTGCTGGTGAAGACGCCGCTGGGGCTGCTGGTCCTGGGCGCGGCCGGTGCCACGGCGGTCCTGGCGGTTCGCCGCCTGCGGCCCGCGGCGCCGTATCTGCTGCTGCCGCCCGCGGTGCTGCTGGCGGCGGCGATGACGGCGTCGCGGGACTTCGGGACGAGGTACGCGCTGTTCGTGCCGATGTTCCTCGCGATGGCGGCGGCCTGCGTGCCACGGCCCGGCCGGCGGTGGACGGCCGGCGTGACGGCGGCGCTGGTGCTGTTCGCGGCCGTGAGTTCGCTCAGGACGTTCCCGTACTACCTGCCGTACTCCAACGAGGCCTTCGGCGGCCCCGCCCGCACCCACCGGTTGCTGCACGACTCCAACGTGGACTGGGGGCAGGACCTCGGCCGGCTCGCCCACCGGCTCCGGCAGCGGTATCCGGGCGAGCGGGTGTGGCTGGTGTACAAGGGCAGCGGCGTTCCGTCGTACTACGGCATCCGTGCCGCCGATCCGCGCGGGGTGCCGCCGGAGCGGGTGCACGGCCTGCTGGCGGTGTCGGACTCCGCGCTGGCCAAGGCGCACGGACGGCTCGCCGAGCTGGTGGCCGGCAGCCGCCGAGCCGGTGACGTGGGGCATTCGATCAGTCTGTTCCGCCGCTGAACCCTCCTGCTCGCGCCCCGGTTCCTGACGGTGGGTGAGCTATGTTGAGTGCTTGTGGCAGACAAAGGAGGCGGACCGGTGCCCTCGCCGCAGCAGGCACGCGCACAGGCCTCAGCGATCACGTCCGGCAAGACCGCGCCCGAGGCCGAGGCGTCGCCTACCTCGCGGCTGAGGGAACTCTTCGACGGCCCCCATCTGTCGCCGGGGCAGCGGCGCATCGCCCAGTACCTGATCGAGCACATCACCGAGGCCGCGTTCCTGTCCATCACCGAGCTGGCCGACCGGGTCGGGGTCAGCCAGCCCTCCGTGACCCGCTTCGCCGCCGCCGTCGGTTTCAGCGGCTATCCGGCGCTGCGCGAGAAACTCCAGTCGATCGCGCTGAGCACCCTGGCCGGCGGAGCCGTCGAGGAGAACCGGGCCAACGAGCTCCAGGCGGCCGTCGACGCCGAGATCGAGAACCTGGAGAACCTGCGGCGCGACTTCGCCGACCCCTCGAAGATCATCCAGGTCGGCCGCGAGCTGTCCCGCTCCACCCCGCTGACGGTGCTGGGCCTGCGGATCTCCGAGTCGCTGGCCGAGTACTTCGGCTACGCCGCCCGCCGCATCCACCCCGACGTACGGCTGGTCACCCGGGGCGGCAGCGTGGCCTACGACGCGCTGCTGCAATGCCGTGAGGCGGGCGGTACCTGGGTGCTCGCCTTCGCCATGCCCCGGCACTCGCAGGAGACCCTGCAGGCCGTCCGGGTCGCGCGGGGCGCCGGCCTGAAGGTCGCCCTGGTGACCGACCTGGCGCTCGGCCCGGTGGCCGACGAGGCCGACGTCACCTTCGCCACCGGCACCGGCTCCCGGCTGGTGTTCGACTCCTACGCCGCGCCCGGTGTGCTGGCCGCCGCGCTGCTGCAGGCCATGACGGACGCCGATCCAGAGCGTACCCAGGCCCGCCTGGAGAAGTACGAGCAGCTCTCCGACCAGCACCAGTTCTTCCTGAAGGACTGAATCGCGCGGGTTGCGGGCCTGCGCGCCGGGTGCGGTGAAGATCCTGCGGTCGCCCCTGACGTGAACGGGGACCATCCACGACAAATCACGCATGAATGTTTTCATACGTCTTGCAAACCAGACGGCATATATAAATACTGCTCACGGATCGCGCCCGGATCACCACTCGGGCACGTTCCGCACCTGCGGACTCACCGCTCGCACACCGCCCCGAGAAAGCCGACGGACCGCCCATGCGTCAGCACATCCCGCGCAGCGCAGGTCCCAGGCGCCCGGGGCCCCGCACGGACACCCCAAGCCGCCGTCCCCTACCCACGTCGGCGCCCGGGGTGTACCGGGGCGCGCCGTCTGCGCGACGCGCCCGTGGCGGCTCCGGCCATCCCCTAGGCCGGGGCCGCCCCGCACCCGTCGACCACCCTCACGACGCCGCACACCGGAAGCGATGATCATGCCTCTGACCAGCACCCGTATCAGCCCCGACTGGCCCTGTCAGGTCAAGGAGCCGGGCTCGTACGACTGGGAGCGCTCGGCCGCCAAGTGGCTGCGCGAGCTGATCCCCGCGCGCTACGCCAGCTATCCGGCCCTCATCAGGCACCCCGTGCTGCTCGCCCGGCACGCGCAGTTGCAGGTCCAGCAGGAGATCCGGGTGGCGCGGACCGCGCTGCAGACCGCCCGGGCCGAGCTGCCGATGCTCGGCCTGCCCGAGTCGGTCATCGAGCACACGATCAAGCTCTATGCCGCCGAGGTCCTCCAGCTGCAGCACATCGCCCGCAGCGTCCGCGCGGTCAGCGAGGCCCTCGCCGCCCGCGGCACGGGGCGCTGATCCAGCGGCCCTGTCGGCCCCGCCCGTCGACGCAAGCGCCTGCGTCCGCGCTCCTTCGCGGGCGTTGTGCGGCCCTTTCCCGTGGACGACCGGCAGATGTCCGCGGGCGGTCGTACGGAACCCGTGTGAAGCTCGTACGAATCCGGCTCCATCGGACCGGTGATCAAACGGCCCCTGATGTGCCATGCTCGTCGGGTGACGAGCGAGCCCGTGCACCCGGTGGATCCCACCGGCGCCGATCTGGCGGCTCTGGCGAGAGTCGTGGCCCGACAGCGCGCGGAGCTGGAACGACTGCGGGACCTGGCCGCGACCACGGCGGTCCTGGAGCGCGCCAAGGGCGTTCTCATGGCCGTCACCGGCTGTACCCCGGAAGCCGCGCACCAGGAGCTGGTCGGCTGCGCCCGGGACGGCAACCGCACACTTCTCGAGCAGTGCTGGCTCACCCTGGGCGCGCTGCCCCCACCGAAGGAGCGGCCGTCCGCCGCACCGCCGGCCGTCGAAGCGCCGGCCACCGGCCCCCGGGAGCCCGTGCCCACCGGCACGGCCGACCTCGCGAAGACGCTCGGGCGCATCGGCCGCGACCTGACCCGGGTCGGCACGCCGCACGAGCTGGCCCGGTGTCTGCTGGACCACCTCGCGCCCGAGACGGACGCCGACGCCGCCCTGCTGTACGAGCGGCTGCCCGAGGGGGGACTCGAACTGATCGGGCACGCCGGCATCGACCGGACACTCGCCGCGCAGTGGCGGTACGTGCCCCCGGTGACCGCAGTGGCCCCGCTCGACGCCCTGCGGTCCGGCCGACCGCAGTGGCTCGAGGATCTCCCCGCCCGCACCGACCGTTTCCTGCTGCTCGGGGAGTCGCCGGGGCGCTGGCCCAGCCGGGCCTGGCTGCCTCTGCCCGCCGGGCGCGGCGCGCGTGTGGCTCTCGGCGTGCTGCGCGGGCGCGGCGGGACGTTCACACCGCGCGAGCGGGAGCTGCTGCAGGCCGCGGGCCGGCTGTGCGCGGGCCGGCTGCGCGCTCTCGACGCGGTTCACAAGCCCGTCGGCGACAGCGTCGTGCAGACCGTGCGGGCGGTGTTCGACGCGCTGCCGGGCGTGGCGGTCATGCTGACCCCGCTGCGCGGCTCCTCCGGTGAGGTGGAGGACTACCGCATCGACGCCGCCACCCCCGAGACGGTGGACGTGTTCGGACGGGTGGGCCGGGAGATGGTCGGCACGCAGGTCCTGGAGAGCTACCCGTCCGTGGCGGGAGAGCCGCTGTGGCACGGCTATCTCCAGGCTCTCGAGACCGGGGTGCCCTACGAGAGCGAGCCGTTCGTCTACCAGGAGGTGGTCGGTGAGGTGCCCGTGTCCGCCACCTACGCGGTGCGGGCCGCCCCCATGGCCGGGGCCCTGCTGGTCACCTGGGTGCGGCACGATCGCGTGGAGCGGCAGGAACAGCGCCTGGCGGACGTGCAGCGGCTCGGCAACCTCGGCTGGGCCAACTGGAACCTGGCCACCGGTGAGATCTCCTGGTCCGAGCAGACCTACGCGGTACTCGGCCGGAGTCCCGCGCAGCGGCCGCTCGGGCTGGAACGGCTGCCGGACCTGGCCGTTCCGGAGGACCAGGGCACACTCGCCCACGCCATCGCCGATCTGGTCCGCCGCGCCCGGCCGTGCAACGTCCCGTTCCGCATCGGGACGGCCGAGGAGGTGCGTCATCTGCGGCTGGTGGCGGAGACGGTGACGGCGCCGGACGACAGCCCCGTCGAGGTGCACGGGTTCGTCCAGGACCTCACCCCGCAGCGCAGCGCGGAGCTGGCGCTGGTGGAGAGCGAGCGTGCGATGCTGCTGCAGCGCGGGATCCTGCAGGCCGAGCGGGCCCTCGCCGCCCGGCTGCAGCACGCGCTGCTGCCGCTGCCGAGCAAGCCGGTGCGGCGGGCGGGGCTGCGGGTCGAAGTCGCCTATCTTCCCGCGCAGTCCGGCATCCATGTGGGCGGCGACTGGTTCAGCGCCATCGAACTGCCCGACGACCACGCGCTGTTCGTGGTCGGTGACGTGGCGGGCCACGGCATCGACGCCGTGGCCACGATGGCACAGCTGCGGTTCACCGCGAAGGGCATGGTCACCACCGGCTCCTCGCTGACGGGGGCACTGGACCGGCTCAACTACCTGCTGCTGCACTCCCGCGACGGCCAGATCACCGCGACCATGGTGCTCGCCCGCTACGACCCGGTCCGACAGGTCTTCGCCTGGGCGCAGGCCGGGCATCTGCCGCCGCTGCTCGTGCGCGGCGGCGAGGTGCGCTACCTCGACCGGCCGTGCGGCATCCTGCTCGGCGCGAGCGCGGCGCCCGTCTACGAGTCGGCGGAACTCCGCCTGGAGCCCGGCGACCGGCTGCTGCTGTTCACCGACGGCCTGGTGGAACGCCCCGGTGAAAGTCTCCTGGCGGGCCTGGAGCGGCTCGCCGAGGCGGTGCGCACCGAGGGCTCCGGCGCGTCCGGCTCCCTGGACGCGCTGCTCACCGCGATGCTCGCGGACGAGCGGCGGGACGACGTGTGCGTGCTGGACATCCGGATGCCGGTGGACGGCGTGGCGGACGCGGACGCGTGAGGGCCGCCGCCGACCATCGGTGACGGTCCACGGTGCCGGTGGGGTGTCGGACGCCGGGCGGGCCACACCGGGTCAGTCGTCGTCGCGGTGCCTCCAGTACCGGGGCAGGCTGGCGACCAGGGCCGGCAGGAAGACGGCGGGCACGAGCAGGCCCGGGATGCGGGAGCCGGTCGTCGCCGGTGGCCTTCGGCCGTCGCACGGCGCGGCGCGCGGTCGCGGGGCGCGGGAGCTGACAAGGATGAGGCCTCACCCCCCTGTGGCGGGGGCTCGCCCCAGGTGTCGCCCGCTGTTCGGATCCGCTCAGTCCACGGGGTGACCGGCCTCGATGCCGATCGCGTCGGACAGGCGCAGCAGGGGGCCGGCGCCGCGCCCCTCGCCCCACTGCACCGGGTCCAGCACGAAGCCGACGTGGTCGCCGCCGTCGGTGCGGTGGATGATGGTGCCGACGAACCAGGCCGCCGCGTCCCGTACGATCACCGCACCGCCGTGGCCCTCCGCGCAGTCCAGGCGGGCGAACTTGTCGACCTCGTCGCCGGTCCGGCCGCCGAAGAGTTCCGCGAGGTCCCGCTGGTCGCGGGTGAGCAGGTGCACGGCGAGATGCTGGGCGGCCCGGGCGACGCGGTAGGTGTGGTTGGCCTTGGACAGCCAGACGGCGAACCGGGGCGGCCGGATGGAGCACTGCGAGGCGAAGCCGACCAGACACCCGGCCCGCTCACCGCCGGCCACGGCCGTGACCACACACATGTCGGGGTCCAGCCGCGCGATGAACCCAGCCATACCGTCCTCCGCCCGGACGCCCTGCACACCCACCCCATGGCCGCGGTCCGCCGGACCCGCCCCGCCGCCCCCACGTCGGGGGTCCGGCGAAGGGCCCCGGCCCGCCGGCCTCCTCGCACCGCCCGCATCCGCCACACCGCCCACGTCCTGTCCGTCCTGCCGTTCACGTCCGTCATGGCACCGCGCTCCCCGTCGCCGGGTCTCCGGTCGGGCCGGAGACCCGCGGTGGGACCGGGGTTCCCCGCGGGCCTGTCATGAATCGTCGGGCCGGCTGGTCCGGGACTCCAGCGCACGCCGCGTGTCGTCGCCGTAGACGCCCGTCTCGTCGCCGGTGATGCCGTACCAGAGCTGGAACCGGGCCACGGCCGCGGTCAGGCCGGCGTCGTAGGTGCCGCTGGTGGAGCCGTCGCGATAGACGTCCGGGATGCGCAGCAGGCGTTCCTGCAGTTCGGTGACCGCGGGGCCGGTGTCGCCCTGGCGGAGGGTGCCGGGGCCGTCGGGGTCGGTGATGGCGCTGGGTGCGGGGGAGACCGTGGGCGCCGGTGTGGTGGCGAGCGGGGCTGTCGTCGCCGCCCGGGGCGGGGGCGAGGCCGCGGCGGAGTCCTGGCGGCCGGAAAGAAGCAGGGCGCAGCCGAAACCGAGGAGCGCGGCGACGGCCACGGCTCCGCAGACGGCCGTGCGGCGCATGCCCGCACCGGTGCGGGCCGGCCCTACGGGCGGCAGTTCCTGGGTCTGCGCCTCCTCGGCGGGCGCCGGCCGCACCGGGACGCTCTCCATCTCCCGCATGAGTTCCGCGAGCCCGTCGAGCCGGCGGGGCCGCAGCACCCGGACGGGTTCCAGGACCGGTCCGGAGTGCGGCCGTTCGGGATCGGGCGGTGTCGGCACCGGGCTCTCCTTCCGTCGTCCCCGTGGTCGCCGTCGTCCCCGTCGTCAGATACGGCGCCGGGAGTGCCGCCGTTCAGCGCGGTCAGACTCCCCTCGAACGATTCAATCGCTCAACTCGGCGAGAACTGCTGGGCGTCTGAGAAAGCTCGTGCGCGAAAGCGCCTACACGACGCGCACCGCCCGCGCGCCCTGCACGAAGCGGCCCAGGGACGCCGTGAAGGCGGCCACGAAGGCGTCCCTGGCCTCCTCCGGGAGGGCCTGGAGGGACAGGTAGGGATTCAGGTCCTCCAGTTCGACCAGCAGCAGGCCGCCGTCGCGGGTGCGGCAGGCGTCGACGCGCTGGATGCCGTGGCCGAGGTCGTTCCAGTCGACGAAACGCCGGGCGAACTCCAGGTCGGCGGCGGTGGCCGCATACGGCCTCAGGTCCCAGCGGCGCTGCGGGTCGGGGGCATACAGGGCGTACTGGAAGTCGTCGTCGACGAAGTAGAAGGACACCTCGTACGCGAAGTCGACGCGGGGCTGGATCAGGACGTCGCCGGTGGCGTGCGCGGCGACCTGGCCGGCGGGGACGATCCGCAGGCCGAGGGAGTCGGCGCCGCACAGGGGCTTGACGACATAGCGTTCGGCGGCCGGCAGCAGCCGCAGGTCCTCGGCGCGGCCGACGGTCGGTATGACGGGGAAGCCGGCGGCGCTCAGGTCGAGCAGGTACTGCTTGCCCGCCATGTCCGCCTTGCCGGTGAGCGGGTTGTAGACGCGGGCCCCGGTGGCGAGCACCCGCGCGCGGAAGGCCTCGTAGGCGCTCTGGTAGCCGAGGACGGGCCCGCTGTTGCGGACGACCACGGCGTCGAAGCCGTCCATCAGCGCCGCGGCGTCGAGCGGGTGGCACAGCGCGAGGTCGAATCGGGCGCGGAGCCGGGAGGTGAGGAAGACGTCCTCGTCGCAGTAGCGGCGCCCGCGGGCCTCGTACGCCAGGTCGGTGACGTAGAGCAGGCGGGGGCGGGCGGCGGGCATAGGGGGTCTCCTCGGGCGTTGCGGCGGGGGCGCCGGCGGTGGGTGCAGAAAGGTTACGTCGGGGTACGGCCCCTGCCGTCCCCGGCCCGGACCTCCGTACAATTCGAGCCCGACGACATCCGGCGCGGTCCCGGCCGCCGACGTCCCGCTCAGACCCGAGGAGCGCACGGCCGACGTTCCATCACCGAAGCCGAACGGCCCGCCTCCGCCAAGCTCGGCGGTGTCCCGATCCGCCGGGAGCAGACGGCCGCCGTGGCCGACATCTACCGGGCCGCCTCCGCCGTGCGGCAGCACCCGGAGAACTCGGTGCTGCGCGAATCCGACCTGGCGTGGACGGCATTCGTCGTGCTGTGGGTGGGGTGGGTGTGGGGCGAGTCGGAGACCCGGCACGTCGCCGATGAGGCCGGCCTCCCCAAGGGGACCCTGACCGGCGTCGCGCGCACTCTGGAATCGCGCGGGCTGCTGCGCCCGGCCGGTCGCCCGGACGACGGCCGGCCGGTGCTGCTGGGCCTCACCGACAAGGGCGAGGACCTGATGCGGCGGGTGTTCCCCGAGTCCAACGAGGAGGAGGCCTTCGTCACCGCGCGCCTGATCGACGCCGAGTGCCGCAGCCTCTCGGCGGGGCTGCGGCAGGTCGTCCTGCAGGTGGACGAGCACGGCGAGGAGCGCCGCCGGCAGCTGCTCGGCGGCGCCGAGCCGGCACCCCGCCGCAGCGGGCGACGGTTCGAGGCCAGGGGCGCTGATCCGGGACGCTGGTGACACGCGCGCGGGCGGAAGTCCTCGTGCTGTGCCGTCACAGCACTCAGTTCCCCCACTCCGCCCACTCGAGCTGCACTGAGTGTCACGAAATCCGGCCGGGTGCTACGTTCCCTTTCATGAGCTCCAGCAGCGCGGCGCAGGTCCCGAAGCCCTCGATGCGGGAGGCCCTCGTCGCGGCGGCCTTCCGGCTCTTCCTGGAACGCGGGTACGAGCAGACCACCGTGGACGACATCGTGGCCCTGGCCGGCGTCGGCCGGCGTTCGTTCTTCCGCTACTTCCCCTCCAAGGAGGACGTGGTCTTCCCCGACCACGAGCGCTGCCTGGCCGACATGACCGCCTTCCTCGCCGCGAGCGACGAGGAGCACGAGCCGGTGCGGCGGGTGTGCGACGCGGCGCGGCTGGTGCTGCGGATGTACGCGGAGAACCCGACGTTCTCCGTGCAGCGCTACCGCCTCACCAAGCAGGTGCCGGGCCTGCGGGCCTACGAGCTGTCGGTGGTGTGGCGCTACGAGCGCGCGCTCGCCGAGTATCTGCGCGGCCGGTTCGCCGACCGGCCCGACGGGACGCTGCGGGCGGATGTCATCGCCGCGGCGGTCGTGGCCGCGCACAACAACGCCCTGCGCTCCTGGCTGCGTTCGGACGGCACGGGCGACGCGGGCGCGGCCGTGGACCATGCGCTGTGCTATGTGCAGCGGGAGTTCGGGCACGGCACCGAGCCCGCGGCGCCCGTCCGCATCGGTCCGCCGCCTGGCGGGGGCGGCGCAGGTGCGGACGACGTGGTGGTGCTCGTCTCCCGCCGGGACGCCCCGATCTGGCGGGTGGTGCAGGAACTGGAAGCGGCGCTCGGGCGCGCCTGACACCCCCGTCCCGCACATTGGGGGTACGCAGTGCCTTTACGTGTGACACTCAGTGCCATACTCTGTCGGCGTGCACGGCGGCACGGCCGCCGGGCACGCGTGTGTCCGGTGCGCGCCGGACACGCGGGATTCCGGCCGAGCGCAGGGAGTTGACCAGCGTGTACCACTACTCAGCAAACGCATCGCATCCGGCGGCCGGCTCCGCGGCGGGTGTCCTCGACCCCGTCTCCGCGGACTCCAGGGACGCCCTCGTCTTCCAGCGCTGCACCTGGTGCGGCACCGCGATGTACCACCGGCTGCTGTGCCCGGTGTGTCAGGGCAGCGAGCTGCGCACGGAGCGCAGCGAGGGCATCGGCACGGTCCGGCACTCCACCGTGGTGCACCGCAACACGCCCGCGGCACGCAATGTCTCGCTGATCGAGATGGCCGAGGGGTTCGTCGTACGGGGCCGGGTCATGGGCCCGCCGATCGGCATCCACAGCGGCGACCGGGTGCGGCTGTCCACCGCGCAGGATCCGGTGCGCGGCGAGCCCGTCTTCCAGCTGCTGGACGAGCCGTACCGGGGCGCCTGGACCTGACGGCGCACCGGGACGGCCGACAACGGTGGCCTGGCACCCGGGCATGGGACGGGACAGTGGGCGGGTGCGTCCTGCCGCTCCGTCAGTCCGCGAGCGTCACACGGATACCCACCGTGCCGTCCGGTCCGCGGCGCAGCCGGCTGCCCAGCAGGGTGAGGCGGCCGAGAATGCCGTACTTGCGGGCGACGAGGTCCCGGTAGCGGGCGGTGGTGGCGGCGTCGGCGATCTCCGCGGTGGCCGGGAGCTGGTCGCCGGTGGGGTTGCCGCGCACGTCGCAGGGGCCGACGAGGACATCGGCGCGGCGGCGGATCCGCTTGACCTTGAAGCTGTCGGCGGCCGTCCAGACACCGAGGTGGTCACCGTCGCGGACCACCCACACGGGGGTGGCGACCGGGGTGCCGTCCTTGCGGTAACTGGTCACCAGCAGGTATTTGCCGGAGCCGAGCCGGTCCAGCCGCGTGTCGTCCATGCCGGGCAGTCTAGAAGGCCGCGTGGCACGGCGGACGGGCCCGGCCGCGGCGTTCACCGGATCCGCCCGGTCACCCGAGGGCCGCAGCCATGCGCCGTGTCGCCGAGGGCGAGCGCCCCGGTCACCGCGCGGACGACGGGTGCGGCGAGCGGGACGTCCATCTCGGCCATCCACAGCGGCAGCGCGTCCTCCGGGTAGGTGCGCCACTTCATGCTCGTACGGTGGCGCAACTGCTCCGGACCGAGGGCGTGCAGCGGGTCGGGTTCGCCGGGCACGGCGTGCGGGACGTCGGTCATGGGATCACGATAGGAGCGCCGCGGGACCGGTGGAACGGCCACGTCACCGCGCACGGGGCCGAGTTCGATCCGGGTGTCCGGGATCCTGTCCGGGACGCGGCGTCTGTCCGGGCGCGGCCGACGAGCGGACACGTGAACTGCATTCGGTGCCGGGCGGTCCTGAACGCCCCGTCCACGGGCCGCGTATGGAGGTGCGGGCCCTCGACGAGGTGTGGGCCTCGCGCCGCCGGTACGGGCGGCGCGCGTTCGGTTCGGCTTCGGGAGCCCCGCATGCGGCACGCACGACGACGGATCGTCCGGCGGGTGACCCGCCTGGCGGCGGTCGCCGGACTCCTTCTGGGCGGCGCGATGGTCACCCAGGCGGCCATGGCGAGCGAGACACCGCCGACCGCCGTCAGACCGCTCGCCTCCGGAACCGGCACCGGGGACACGGGGGCCGCGCTGGTGGCGCGGCTCGGCACGGCCCGTACGGCGGGCAACTGGATCGGCGCGGACGGGCGGCCGGTCGTCGCGGTGACCGACGAGGCGGCGGCACGGGAGGTCCACCGCGCGGGGGCCGAGGCGAAGGTCGTGCCGCACAGCATGGACGAACTCAAGTCGGCGACAGCCGCGCTGCGTTCGGCTCCGCGGGTGGCGGGCACCGCGTGGGCGGTGGACTACCGCACCAACCGGGTCGTGGTCAGTGCGGACAGCACGGTGTCCGCGAGCGCCTGGTCCAGGCTGAGCCATGTGGCGGGGAGGATCGGGAGCTTCGTTCGGATGCAGCGGACGAAGGGCACGTTCACCACGCGGCTGAACGGCGCCCAGCCGATCCTGTCGACCGGGGGCCGCTGCTCGGCCGGTTTCAATGTGACCGACGGACGGAGCGACTTCATCCTCACGGCCGGTCACTGCGGTCCCGCGGGATCCATCTGGTTCGCCGGCGGTCGAGGCGACCAGCAGCTCGGCCGGACGGTGAGCAGCACCTTCCCCGGCAACGACTTCTCGCTCGTGCAGTACGCCTCCGGCAAGGCCGGAGACGGTGCCGACGTCGTCGCGATCGGCGGCGGCAACGGAGTACGGATCACGGGGGTGGCCGACGCGTCGGTGGGACAGCGGGTGTTCCGCAGCGGCAGCACGAGCGGCCTGCACGACGGAACGGTCACCGCGTTGAACGCGACCGTCAACTACCCGGAGGGTACGGTCACCGGGCTCATCCAGACGACGGTGTGCGCCGAGCCCGGTGACAGCGGCGGGCCGCTGTTCTCCGACGGGATCGCGCTCGGTGTGACCTCGGGCGGCAACGGGGACTGCACCACGGGCGGGACGACCTTCTTCCAGCCGGTGACGCGGGCGCTGGCGGCGCTGAACGTCAAGCTCATCGTGTCGGCGCAGAACGCCGGCGGCGCCGCCGGGGGCGCTTCCCCCTCTCCCGCGCCGTCCGCGTCGGCCGCGCAGGGCGCGGTGGCGCCGAACGCGGCCTCGCCGGGGTCCGCGGCGCCGGTGACCGGCGCCGAGGGGCGGACGCTGCTGGCACGGCTGACGGACACCCGGAACATCGGTCCCGGGCTGCTGGTCATCGCGGGGAGTCTGATCGCGCTCGTCGCCACCCGGTACATACGGGCCGAACAGGACCGCAAGGCCTATCAGCGGTACTACTCGGCGACCTGGGGCTGACGCAGCAGGACATGGAAAGGGCACCCGTGCTCACGGGTGCCCTCGAGGGTTCGGCGCGGTCCGCGCGAGGCCGGTCAGGCCGCCCGCTGCGATCGTGGTGTCGCGGTGGCCCACTCCATCACGAGGCGCTGGTACTCGGCGCGCTGCTCGGTGGTCAGTGTCCCGCCCGACCGGCGCCACAGGGCCCTGATCTCCTCGTTGACCTCCGCGGCCGAACGCTCGGGGGCGGCTTCAACAGTGGTGGACATGCTGTGAAGCATATGCCGATCGAGGTGAAGGCGCTGTGAGTAACTGCACTCCATACGGACATTACGGACGTGGTGCTCATCACGTCGATGTGTCAAGAGGCGGGCAGGAGTTCACACCGCTCCCTCACCCGGTACCACTGTCAGGATCGCGATGGACGGCGGCGCCGCGGACCCGGTCGTGGAAGTCGGAGACCTTCGTCTCCGGGCCGCCCGGGTCGGCCGGCGGATGCCGGTGGGCGCGGATCGTCTCGTGCACCGTGTTCCCGGCCACATCCTTCGGGCCGATGCCCTCGCCGGAGAGCAGGATCTTCTGCGGCAGCGCGGAGTTGGCGATCTGTGCGGCCAGGGTACCCAGGGCCCGGGCGGCCTCGTCGACCACCCGGAAGGGCATGGGCTCACCCGCGGCGGCGACGGCGAGGATCTCCTCGTAACCGGTGTCCCGGCCGGTGGCGGCGCGGACCTGGTACTCGCCGCTGGGGATGGTGAGCAGGGGCACGGCACTGCCGCGGACACCGTCCGGGGTGAGCGGGCCGTGCGGGTCGATGATCCAGTGGCGGCCGAAGCCGTGGCCGTCCTCCGCGAACGGCAGGGGCGGCGGCGCCTCAGGTGCCCGGCTTGCGACCGTAGACGAAGACGTCGTCGCCCTGCTTCAGCAGCGACCAGTACGCCTTGGCGTCCTTGGTCGTCATGTTGACGCAGCCGTGCGAGCCCGGCGGGTTCCACATGCTCAGGCCCACAGAGTGGAAGGCCTGGCCGCCGTCGAAGAACTGGCTGTAGGGCATCGGCACGTTGTAGACGCTGGAGACGTGGTCGATGTCCCGCCAGTAGATCTTCTTCAGGCCGGTGCGGGTCGCGTAGCCCTTGCGGCCGGTACGCACGGGCACCGGACCGTGGACGAGCCTCTTGCCGTCCTGGACCCAGCTCAGCTGGAGCGTGAGGTTCACGCAGGCGATCCGGCCCTTGTTCACCGGGCAGGCGCCGTCCTTGTTCGGGTTCTTCCCCACGGCCTTCTGCTTGTTCATCAGGTCCATCACGCCCCAGGTGACGGGGCCGGCGTAGCCGATGTCGGGCATGATGCCGTGCTTGTCCTGGAAGGCCTTGATGGCCTTGCAGTCGGCGGCGGACTGCTTGCCGTCGACCGGCCTGCCGAGGAACTTCTCCACCTGCCTCTGGTACGGCCCCGTCCGCGTGGTGCAGCTCGCGGCCTGTGCCGGTGCCGCGGTGAAGGCGAGCGTGAGCGGTGCCACCAGTCCCGTGACGCCCAGCGCGACGACACCCCGTCTGTGCATGTCCCCCATGTAGGACCTCTTCTCCCCATCCCGCCCCGGGCCTGCCCCGGGTGCTCCCCTGGGCGATTCCCGCGTTCTCGCAGAACTAGACCAGCGCCGGGGCCCGGGGGTTGTGGTTCCGGCCGGACTGTGACGAAACGGTGAACCGGGGGCGGTGCCGCCGGCCGCCCGCGGCGTCCAGTCCAGTTTCCCCGCATTGGACCGGGTCCGGGCTTCCCCGGCCGATCTACGCTGCGGCCCATGGACCCCACTCTCGCCGGCGATCTCTCCCGGCTCCCCGAACTGCTCCAGTCCGCACGTGACTTCGCCGCTCGCACGACGGCGACGCTGGCGGACCGGCCGGTCGCGGTGTCGGCACCGCCGCCCGCGCGGGAACCGCTGCCGGAAGCCGGCGCGGGCGCGCACGCGGCGCTCGCGTGGTTCGCCGAGCGGTGGGCGCCCGGGTTCTCCGGTTCCGCCGGGCCGCGCTATCTGGGTTTCGTCACCGGTGGCGCGACGCCCGCGTCGGTCGCCGGGGACTGGCTGACATCCGTGTTCGACCAGAACCTTTCCGGGGCGGGCGGTTCGTGGGCGCAGGAGCTGGAGCGGGAGACGCTCGGCTGGCTGCGCGAGCTGTTCGGGCTGGGCGAGGCGCACAGCGGGGCGTTCGTGACGGGGGCGAGCATGTCCAACACGGCCGGGCTGGCGATCGGCCGGGAGTGGCTCGGCGAGCGGCTGGGCGTGGACGTCTCCCGGGCGGGCGCGGCCGCGCTGGGGCCGGTCGACGTGCTCTCCGGCAGCCCGCACTCCAGCGTGACCAAGGCGATGTCGGTCCTGGGCATCGGCCGGGACCGGCTGCGGAAGGTGCCACTGCTGCCCGGCGGCCGGGAGGCCGTGGACGTGCCCGCGCTGGAGTCGGCCCTGGCGGAGCTTGGCGGCCGCCCGGCGATCGTCGTGGCGAACGCCGGCACCGTGAACAGCGTCGACTTCGACGATCTGCGGGCGATCGCCGCGCTGAAGGACGCTCACGACTTCTGGCTGCACGTCGATGCCGCGTTCGGCGGCTTCGCCGCACTGTCCCCCGAGTTCGCCGCGCTGGTGGACGGTCTCGACGCGGCCGACTCGATCTGCGTGGACCTGCACAAGTGGCTCAACGTCCCCTACGACGCCGCCGTTCAGTTCACCCGGCGCCGTGATCTGCAGGTGAAGGTGTTCCACAACGCCTCCCCCTACCTGGGCCCGCCGGCCGGCGAACCCGACTTCCTGCATCTGACCCCGGAGAACTCCCGGCGACTGCGTGCCCTGCCCGCGTGGTTCTCGCTGGTGGCCTACGGACGCGCCGGGCACCGGGAGATCGTCGAACGGAACGTGGCGCTGGCCCGCCGGCTCGGCGCGGGAGTCGAGGCACTGCCGGGCCTGCGCCTGCTGGCGCCGGTGCGGCTGAACGTCGTCTGCTTCACCGTCGCCGGGAGCCCCTCGCAGGAGCGCGTCGACGCGCTGGCACGTGCGGTGGCCGCGTCCGGGGAGGCGTATGTGACGCCGACCGTGTACGGCGGGGTGCCCGGCCTGCGGGCCGCGTTCAGCAACTGGCGCACCACCGAGGCCGACACCGACCGGGTCCTCCGGGCGCTGGCGGCGGCCTCGGACTGACGGCTCATTGTCGCGGGGAAACCGGACATCTTCTGTCGGTGTCGGCGGCGGTCTCAGTGTCCGCGCCTGAGCCACTCCTCCAGATGAGGCGCTTCGGAGCCGATGGTGGTGGCGTCGCCGTGGCCGGTGAGGACCTTCGTCTCCGGCGGGAGGATGAGCAGCTTGTCGCGGATGGACTCGATGATCGTCGGGAAGTGGGAGTAGGTGCGGCCGGTGGCGCCCGGCCCGCCCTGGAAGAGGGTGTCCCCGGTGAAGACGGTACCGAGCGCCGGGTCGTACAGGCAGACCGCGCCGGGGGTGTGCCCCGGGGTGTGGATCACGGTCAGGTCGGCGCCGGCCGCCTCGATCACCTGGCCGTCCAGCAGGTGCCGGTCGGGGTCGCGGTGCGGGTGGGTCATC
>NZ_JCAJZW010000059.1:0-37434 GCF_059510455.1 Streptomyces sp. NTD91 | reverse complement strand
GCATCGTGCCCGTTGAACTGGCGGCTGTTCCTGCCCCGGGAGTGGGCGGACGACGCCGTCCGGCGAAGGAGGGCCGGCGTCCCCGAGGAGGTCGTTCACCGAGAGAAGTGGCGGCTGGCACCGGACGCCCTGGACGAGGTGGCGGGATGGGGGCTGATGCCGCCGGTCGTCGTGGCGGATGCCGGCTACGGTCAGAACGCCGACTTCCGCGCTGGGCCGGCCGAGCAGGGACACGCGTACGTGGTCGGAATCCACGGCGATATCACCGTCGAGCCGCATGAGGCGGTTCCCCCTTTTCGCCGCCTGGTCCGGCACCGGCCGCCGGCCGGTTCCCCGCTACCGCGCGGGCGTAGCGGCGGAAGCGGGTGTACACCGTCTTCCATGGGCCGTTACGGGTCGGCAGGTCGCGCCAGGAGATCCCGGTGCGGATCTTGCAGACCATGCCGTTGATGATCTTCCGGTTCTCGACGCGAGGTCGGCCCGTCACGGCTCGCGGGATCAGCGGAGCGAGTAACTCCCACTCGCGGTCGGTGAGTTCATGGCGGCGTATCTCACCCACCATGATCCACCACGAGATGATCTTTGAAGACGGACCCTAGTCCTGATTCTGACCCGTGGCGGTTCCGGCCGGTACTGCTTCCGACTGGCTGGCTCGCGGGTACCGGCTCACTGCCGAAGGATCGTGGGCCTTGGATTCCCTCCCCGAGCCGGAACAGGGCCGCTTACCGTGTTGGTCATGAAGAGCGATGCGCGTCTGGGCGGGGCCGGCACGGATGTGTCCGGGGCCGGCGTGGGTGTGGGTGCGGGTGCCGATGTGTCGTGGGCGGATCCGGGTCTGCTGGTGAACGGTGATCCGCAGGAGGTGGCCGGGCTGCTGGATGCGGGGGCGGAGTCGGGGCCCATCCTGACGGCGGCGGTGTACCGGGCGTCGGCGCATCTGCACCGGGACGCGGGGCCCAGGGGGCGGCGGCAGCTGCTGGCGCTGGACGCTGCCCGGTACGGGGACCGGGAGCTGTCGGCACGGATAGCCGCCGTGCCGGTGGCGGACGCCCCCGTGCCTTGGTGGACGGTGCGGTGGGCGACCGGATTCTCGCTCGACCACCGCTTCCGGTATCTCCTGCCCGGGCCTGACCGTGGGGCGCGTGTGGTGGCGACGGCGGTGCTGGACGGCCGTCCGGTCGCCGTCACCGGCAGCGACGACGGGACGGTGCATCTATGGGACCTGGCCACCGGACTGCCGTCCGGTGAACCGCTCCACGTCGGCGTCGGCCAGTTGTGCGCGCCGGCGACGGCGGTCGTGGACGGCCGCGCCGTCGCCGTGATCGGCGGCGGGAACGGAACGGTGGGGGTGTGGGACCTTGCCCACAGGCAACCTGTCGGCGACCCCCTCCAGAGCGCCACCGGCCGGATCTGCGCGGTGGCGACGGCAGTGGTGGACGGGCGGCCCGTCACCCTGACCGGCGACGGGGACGGAACGCTACGGGTATGGGACCTGGCCACCGGACAGGCCGCCGGCGACCCTTTCACCGTCTCACCCCCGCTGCCGCCGGTGCTGCGGCTGCTGGGGCTGCCGCTTCCCCTGCCGCAACTGGTGGCGACGGCAGTGGTGGACGGCCGGCCCGTTGCCCTCACCGGCGACGGGGACGGAACGCTACGGGTGTGGGACCTGGCCACCGGGCAGCCCGTCGGCGACCCCCTCCAGAGCGGCACCGGTCGGATCTGCGCGGTGGCGACGGCAGTGGTGGACGGTCGGCCCGTCGCCCTGGCCGGCTGCGGGGACGCAACGGTACGGACGTGGGACCTGGCCACCGGGCAGCAGGTCGCCGCGCGGCCGGTCGGCCGCGATGTCCCGGTGTCCGCGCTGGCGACGGTAGTGGTGGACGGTCGGCCCGTCGCCCTGGCCGGCTGCGCGGACGGGACGGTACGGGTGTGGGACCTGGCCACCGGACAACCCGTCGGCGATCCGCTGACGGGCCCCGCCGGCGGGCAGCGGGCGCTGACGACGGCGGTGCTGGGGAGCCAGGCCGTCGCCGTCATCGGTGCCGGGGACGGAACGGTGCGGGTCTGGGATCTGGCCACCGGCCGGGCCGTCGGCAGCCCCCTGACCGGCCACACCCGTAAGGTGCGGGCACTGGCGACGGCGGTGCTGGACGGCCGCCCCGCCGTCCTCAGTGGCAGCAAGGACGGAACGGTGCGGGTCTGGGACGCGGCCACCGGCCGGCCCGTCGGCGCCCCTCTCCCCGCGGACGACCTGGGGGTGAAAGCGGTGGCGACGGCGGTGCTGGACGGCCGTCCCGTCGCCGTCACCGGAGGCGAGGACGGCATGGTCCGGGTGTGGGACCTGGCCACCGGGCAGGAGATCGGCGAACCCCCGTCCGGCCGTGATGTCCCGCTGTGTGCGGTGGCCACGGCGGTCGTCGACGGCCGTCCCTTCGCCTTGGCCGGCGGCGAGGACGGGATGCTGCATCTGTGGGACCTGGCCACCGGACAGCCCGTCGGTGACCACATCACGGCCCACATCCCCAGCATGGACGCACTGGCGACGACGGTGGTGGACGGTCGGCCCGTCGCCGTGACCGGCCTCGACCACGGGACCGTGCGGGTGTGGGACCTGACCACCATGCAGCCCGTCGGCAAACCCCTGACCGACCGCACCGGCCCGGTGGGCGGCGTGGCCACGGCCGTGCTCGACGGCCGTCCCGTCGTCGTCGGCAGCGCGGACAAGACGCTGCGCCTGTGGGACCTGACCACGCAAGAGCCCAGCGGAGAACACCTCCACGGTCACACCGGCAAGGTGCGTGCGGTGGCCACAGGTGTGGTGGACGGGCGCCCCGTCGTCGTCACCGGCGGCAACGACAGGACGGTACGGGCACGGGACCTTGCCACCGGCCGCCAACAGGGCGCGGCACTGGTGTTCCCCCACGAAGTGACCGCGGTGGCCGTACTGGCGGACGGCAGCCTGGCGGTGGGCTTCGGCCCGGAGATCGCTGTGCTGTCCCTCCGCTGCAGCGGAGGGACGTGCCACCGCCCTTGAAGCTGCCGAGCGGCCCGATTGGCAGCGCAACCCGAAGGTGGAGATCCCGCCGGTCTCGGTCACGGCGTTCGTGGACGACAGGAAGCCGAGGCACAGCGCAACGGAGGCAACCGGCTCCCGCCCCAGCCGAACGCCGAGCTCGGGGCCGCCCGTCATCTGACGCAGCCGCCGAGGGGCCTGTGATCCTCCGGCGCCGCGACGGCGGACTCGTCACCCAGCACTTCGAGGGCCTGCCCTTCGCTGTCGTCAGGGCGCGCGGTGCCGTGCCGCAGTCGTCGGCTGGGCGTGTACGCCCTGGCAACGCCCGCGAGGAGTGGGGTTCCCGAAGGGCAACCACGGTGTCCGCGTGGACAGTTGGTGCGCACCGGTCGCGGCGTGGTGTATAAATGGCTTCCTTTGACCACGGGGACGGTATCGGATGAACGGTCGAATCGAATCGGAGTGCTCCAGACGCCTGGCTCACGTGACGGGCAGGACGTCGTCCAGCCACGGCACGGTACGGGTGACCACCACCACGTACGACACCTACCCGCTGGCGATCCGTCGGCCGCAGTCGGGCGTGAGCATGCTCGAGGTGGAATGCGGCAGTTGTGGAGCGGCCGTGGGCGTGCGGGTCAGCAGCATCGCCGACACTCTCCGAATCAAAAGGCGCCTGGCCATCTCCGCGTCGGTGCTCGCGGTCGTCCTGCTCGCCGCTGTGATCGGTGTGGGCCAGGCAGGGCTGGACGCCGCTCCCTTCGCCGCCTTCATCGCCGCGGGCGGCGGTTACGCCGTCTACAAGACATACCAGGGTTGGAAGCGCTACGACGGCATCAAGGCGCGCCTGAGAGGTCACCGAGTGCTCCCACCAGCGGTCAGGAAGAGCGGCTGACGGTTTTCTCGCCCCCGCGTCCACACGCGGGCGGACTGGTACGGGTCGGAGACGGGTTTGTAGGCAGTATCACCCTTTCAGGCGAGGCAGCTTGCTTCTGAGGGGATGTGGCCTCGGGGCATTTGAACCGGGTTTTCCGGGCAGCCTGGTCCAGCATCCGCCCCGGTGCCGTGGCGCCGTTCACGTTCACGGTCTTCCGCAGCGTCTCGGCCGCGTCGAAGCGGTCGTCCGTATCTGATTCGCTACCTCGTGTCGGTTCCGGTCCAGCGCACCAGCGGTGCTGATCTGCAGAAACTGCTCGATCAAATTCCCGTATGGGCTCAGGTGAAGGGGCTGACACTCGTGACTGCCCTACCGAGGGGAGAGGGCCGGCGCGTGCTGCTGACGGGCGGTGCGGTCAACGCTGAGGACTTCATCGACCTCACTCACACGTGCGGCGCGCGGGTGCTGTACTTCGACAGCGATGTGTTCGCCGCGGAGGAGTTCGCCGTCTTGGACGGTGACGGGCTGTTCGTACCCTCCCAAGGCCAGACGGCCAGACCGCACGCCGGTTCCCACGCGCCGGCGTTGACTGCCCCGGCACGCATTTCGGGCTCAGGCCGTCGCTCAGGCTGTGCCGAGCGGATTGAGGACGGCGAACCGCCAGCAGCCGTCGGCGTCTCGGCATGCGACGTTGGCGGTGGTGCCGGTCGAGGAGAGACGCTCGCCGTCGGGGGCGGTGACTTCGAGGGTCCATTCGGTGACGAGCAGGGCGGCCTCGGCGCCGACCAGGGTGTACCGGGGGATGTTGGTGAGCCGTCCACAGGCGGCGACGGTCCCGCTGATCTCCCGGCGCAGCGCTTCGTTGCCGGTGATGACCTCGCCGGCCGGCGTGCGCATGGTGGCGCCGGGGGCGAACAGGGCGAGCACGCCCTCGACGTCACCGGCGTTCAGGGCATCCTCGAACGCACCGGGCAGCAGTGCGGGATCGGTGATCGCAGTCTTCACAGTGGTGGGTCCTTACCTGGTGTGTGCCCATCGGGGCAGGGATGATGTACGGGCGCGCCGCGGGTCTCAGGGGGTACAGACCGGCACGCGCGGCGATGCCTCCACGATCCCCGCCAAGGTGCTCCCGTGACGAGGTAGAGTCGGGACCCGCCATGGTCAGAGTTGGACAACGCGACGTGATCGACATCGCCTTCCGCAATCCCGGCCACCCGCGGCTGGGTATCGAGGTCCTGACGTTCGACGTCCTGCGCCGCCGCCTGAAAAGGGAAGTCGCCCGCACCGCGAGTCGGCCGGACTTCCACCAACTGCTCCTCGTGCGAGGCGGTGAGGCAACCATGATGGTCGATTTCGTCCCCCAGCCCTGTGCACCGGGCAGACTGCTGCATCTGCGGCCCGGGCAGGTCCAGCGGTTCCCGGCCGATGCGGCGGGTCGCCTGGCCGAGCTGGATGCCGTGCTGGTGCTGTTCACCGCCGCCTTCCCACCGCGACTGCCTCAGCTCGCGTCCCTCCTCGACGGCTTCGGCCCTGCCGGCTGGACGCTGCCTGCGGGGAACCACCAGGTCCTCGACCGGGCCCTGGCCGAGATCGCGGCCGAGTACCACACCCTGGAGGACCGCCGGGAGGACACGCACGCCGACCTCACCGTGCCACTGCTACGCCAGCTCCTCGGCGCGGTGCTGCTGCGCCTGGCCCGGCTGCCCCATCCGGACCGTACCGCCTCGGCGAGCGCCGGCGGCGAGGTCTTCCGTGCCTTCCGCTACGAGCTGGAGCGCTCCTTCGCCACCACCCGCTCCGTGCAGAGATACGCCGCTCGACTCGGCTACTCACCACGCACCCTGACCCGGGCCTGCCGGGCCGCCACCGAACGCACCGCCAAGGAACTCATCGACGCCCGCGTCGCCCTGGAGGCGCAGCGTCTGCTCGTGCACACCGACCTGGCCGTCGCCGCGATCGGCCGGATGCTCGGATTCTCCGAACCCGCCAACTTCGGGAAGTTCTTCACCCGCGAGACCGGCGACACCCCTGGCGGCTTCCGCACCCGCTGGCGCTAGGCAGGAGACCGGGTTGTGGCGTAGCACTTCGGGCGCTCAACGCTCTTGTGTGTGCTGGTGTTGCTCAACGGCCAACGAAGCATGCTGATCGAGGGCATACCCACCGACCGGGCCAAGGCCGCCCGCTCGCCGATGTCCTCAGCGACTGCCCGGATGTTCCCGTCACCGTCACCACGGCACACTGACGAGTCGGCCCTGGGTGCCCCGGCCGGTCGGCTCACGCCAGGCGCTGACAGCCGAGACGTCATGGTGTAGGCCCACTCCGCGTGGCACACAGGCGCGCGCGATCTTTCCGGCGTTCCGACGCGCACCCCGGGGCCCTCTCCTACCGTCGTCTCAATCCGGCGTTCAGCGGCGAGCGTGACAGTGGAGCCGACACGAATGCAGGGCAGTAAGGCCTTGCTCGAGGCGCTGCGGATTCTGCATGACCATGAGGAGGTTGCCGAGCACGGCTGGGTGGTGCTCGGCATGCTGCGTGCCGAGCACCAGCTCGGCAGCCTGTGGGTTCTGCATCTGACCGGGAAGCAGGTCGCCTCGGTGGCCTGCGCGTTCTACCTGCGTGCGGCGCGGTGGGGCTTCTCGTCCTCGGCCGCGGGCTCGATCCCGAGGATGTGCTCACACATCCACTGCTGCACGGAGGTGAGATTGTCCCAGCCCAGCCGGACCGAGCGCACCCACCGCCCCAGGTCCTCGCCCTGGTGCACGACGATGCCCGGCTTTATAGGCAGCTCGCCGCTGGCCCCCATGTGCAGCTGGAGCAGATGAAAGGCGCGCTGCCACTCCACCAAGGCTGCCATGAGCCTTCCTTGCCTCTGCCCTCCGGCGTGGTCGATGCATTGCTGCCGCCTCCGGCGTTCCAGCAGCCTTTGGCATCGCCGTAGCACCGTCGCGGCACGCGGTTTTGTGCCGACTTTGTGGTGTGCGGGACGGTTGAACGCCTCGCCGGTGGCGAGGACTCCGCCCACGTCGTGCCACGTCGCTGGAAGACTCTCCTCGAGACGCTGCGGGCGGTGAGGCCGCACGGCGAGCAAGGGCCGATCCCGGATGGCGGGCAGGGTACGAAGGGCGGCAGAGGACGACTGATGAACCAGGTCAGGGCGTAAGCAAAACAGGTCGTCGAGCAGTACGGCCGGGACGGGGCGCTCTCCGTAGAGAGTCGCGACTCGGCCGAATTCGGCGCCTGGGACCGGCTGACTCCGGGTGTGCTTCTCGTGGCGGCCCTCTGCCTCGCCGCGAGCGAGGACCCGACACTGGCCGATCAGATGGCACAGTCCGGCGACTCACTGTTGTCCCGGCTGAGTTCAGAGGACCTGCGGGCGATCGAACTGGACGCTGCGGACGCGTCGACGTTTTGGGAGCGGGCGGTGGCTCAGCTATCGGCGTATGCCTCGCCCTACACTCTCGACGGCCTGTTGGCGCAAGCGGAAGACCTCTGGTCCGAAGCGCTCGAATCAGGCGAACTGACCCGCCCCCCGGGTCAGGAACGGCGAGTCGGGGCCTTGGGGCGCGGCGGAAACTGCGATGCCCTATGGCGTGGAACGCCTCGACTACGGTGCTCTGCAAGTGCCGCGGTTGGAGGGCGCGCGGATGCATCCGCTGAACGCCGGTGTGCGCATCGTCGGGGCGGTCGTCTCATCCGGCGATGAAGTGCTGAATCTCCAGGTGTTCAGGGCCCCGTCGGGCCCAGTCTGGGAAACGGTCCGTCCGAAGACTGTCCAGAGTGTCCGGAACCAGGGCGGTAGCGCGGAGGAAGCCGTCAGCAGCTTCGGCCTGGAGGTCCGTGCCCGGGTCCCGGTCGTACGGGACGGCAAGCAGGTACTGCAGCCTACGCGGATCATCGGTTATGGCGGGCCTGGATGGTTCTTGCACGGCGTCTGTGGAGGGCCCGCAGCATTGGCGGACGTGGTGGATCCGCGGGCCCATCACCTCTTCACGCAGACGGTGGTCGACCTTTCGGCCGCAAAGTGTCACACCGACACAGTGGACGGCGCAGACCATCTTCCCGGCCTGGAACGGGTTCTCGCAGACGTGGCAGGAGGCGCTCGGCACCGGACCGAGCCGCGGGGCATCCGAAGCAATTGGAAGGAACGCCTGGTCAGCTGCGGCATCTCACCGAACATGGGCCCGGCCCGTTCGCCCTCCCCCCCGGCGTGGCAGGACGTGACGGCGACGCTGATGGGACCCTGGGGGACAGGCAGTACGAGGCACACGTCCACTTCATAGACGACCCGGCCTGGGCAGGAGCGACCGTTGACGAGGCGCTGACTGCGGTTAGCGCCGACGAGAACCTGGCCGTTGTCTTCCTCGGCGACCGGACATCCATGCAGGCCGAGAGCCACGCGTTGCTTGGCGGTTACCACGCTGACGCGGGAGGAGTGCGTGGACGACGAGGGCTACGAGCAGCTGACCGAGTTCGGCCGTGAGTTCCGCACCGTCCCACCGGGGGTCCCCGAGGTCCACGCCGACCTGAGCATCGGCAACCCGGGCTTCGAGGAGTACGCCGCATGGGCTCACGGTGATCCCGAGGAGATCTACCGGTTCTTCTGAACAGGGCTCACGGAACTGCGGACAGAGCCTTGAAAACGGCCGGGGCCG
Source organism: Streptomyces sp. NTD91 (assembly GCF_059510455.1). Taxonomy (NCBI): domain Bacteria; kingdom Bacillati; phylum Actinomycetota; class Actinomycetes; order Kitasatosporales; family Streptomycetaceae; genus Streptomyces; species Streptomyces sp. NTD91. Next base: position 28,895 of record NZ_JCAJZW010000059.1, on the reverse strand, counting down.
CTCCTCGCCTCGCTTGGTTGGTCCTTGAAGTGAATGGGGAGGGTGGGGAGCGAAGAGCAGGTCTTGATCACCTGCGGATAGGCTCGGGCCATGACCGGTAACTGGCGGATAGACCGGATCGGGGCTGCTCTGCGGGGCGAGAATCCGACCGTGCAGCGGCGGCTTGAGTCTGGCTTCGCGGTGATCGGCGACGTTCAGTTCCTGCCCGGGTACTCAGTTCTCCTCGCGGACGATCCGGGTGTTCAACGGCTGTCTGACCTGCCGAGGGCCAAGCGGCTGTCGTTTCTGTTCGAGATGGATCAGCTCGGCGAAGCGGTTGAGCGGGCCTGCCGGCGGCTGGATCCAGATTTTCGCCGCGTCAACCTGGAGATTCTCGGCAATACGGACCCGTTCCTGCATGCCCATGTCTGGCCGCGGTTTGAATGGGAGCCAGCCGAGCTGGTGGGCAAGCCAGTGTGGCTGTATCCGCGTGAGCGGTGGAGTGATGAGCGGTTCATGCTCGGCCCGCAGCATGATGTGCTGCGGGATGCCATCGGCAGCGAATTGGACCGACTGCGTTCGATGGCCTGACGGGGAGGGCCCGCCGACCGCCAGGCCGGCGGGCCCGGTGATCGGTAACGGTCAGTAGACGTCACGGAGTCCTTCGCAGCAGAACGATGTCGGGGACGGCCGTGGGGACAGAGGGGCGGGCCGCTTCCGGGGTCGCCAGAAGCGCGACGATGGTGACCGGCTGCTGGCAGTGCGGACAGTTTCGGGTCGCCGTCGGTTCCAACGGGTCGCGTTCCGGGGCTGGTTGGCGTGATGACGCTCGACTGCACGGTTTGGGCTGCAGTGGCAACTCCGGCAGAGGGGGGCGATGTCAGTGCCTCGCCGAGTCGGCGGGCCCGGTCTTCGTCCCGGGCCTGGTCACGTCTGCGTTCGGCGTCTTTGCGGCAGGCCGGTGAACAGTAGATCTGTCGGACAGTCCTGAGGGCCACAAAGGGTACCTCGCAGACGGGACAGGTGCGTTTCTCCCTCGCGTCCTCGCCGTTCTACCTCCGCGTCGCACACCTTTCCCGGCGCGACAACGCAGCCGACCGGCGCGCACGTGTCAACGCGCGCGTCCACACGCTCCGATGCGCTCCGACCGATCGGCCGGCATATGCCCCTGACATGCGAGATAGTTTGCGTGAATCGCCCAAAGCCATACCAACCACCCTTGGGAGACTCCATGGTGACCCCACGCATCCTCACCATCACACTCGCCGCAGCGAGCCTGATCGCCATCGGCCCCACCAGTGCACTGGCCGCATCGACGCACAGTGCCGCAGTGCCCGGCGGCCGTGCGGCCACAGCGGTCAGCCGGTTCGACGACGGCAGCTTCGAGTACCCCACCGCACCGACGGGCTTGTTCCATACCTACTCGGCTGGTCAGTCCATCGGCCCCTGGAAGGTGACGAGCGGGAGCGTGGACCTGATCGGCGCCGGCTACTGGCAGGCGGCGGAGATCTGGGGATATGCGCCGAACAGCTCGGCAATCGCCGAGGCGAAGATCAGCGGGCCGCCGATCAGTCCGAGGCAGGCGATGAAGCGCGGGACGAGGCCCGCTCGGTACATGACGTACGCCATCAGGACCGTGTTCGCGCCGCAGACGAAGTCGGGGCCGATGAGGAAGGTCCAGTCGTGGGCGGCGACCAGGGCCTTGTCGAGGGCGAGGAGGGCGGCGTCCGGGTGCGGTCCGTGCGTCGCGTGTCGACGCATCGTCACCACTGAAAGGAGACTGACGACGCCGACGATGATGACGGACGCCTCGAGGGTGCGCAGGCCGACATAACCGGCGGCCAGGGCCTCGTTGTGCCGCCTGGCGACGGGGAACAGCGTGACCGCGGTGCCGATGATCGCGAGCGCGAGGATCACCTTGCTCAGCGCTCCCAGGAGTACCCGGGTGTCGGGACCCTGACCCAGCACGTAGGCGGGGTTGTTCAGTACGGGGCCGTAGAGCGCGAGGCCGCCGATGGACGCCGCATGGGTGACGAGATAGCACAGGCCGGCCGCTGCAGCGAGCTTTCTCGGTGAGGCCACCGGGACTCCTTGGTCGATGAGTCGATGAGGGGCCGCGCGGGGGACCGCTGACGTGTCTTTCCGCGGCCTCAGGTGTACGCCGTACACCGTCGGGCCTGACGGTGTACGGCGTACACCTGTCAATGAGCGAGATCGGTCGGCGGCCGGTCGCGAGTGAGGTGCCGGCCATGGCCCGGCAGGAAGACGCCCTACACCGGACCCTTCTCAACAGGGTGCGCGTGCTGAGGGCCGCGGTTGCGTTCGCCGACGGCCGCGGCATCGAAGCATTGAGCATGCGCAGCCTCGCCCAGGAGCTGGGCGTCGTTCCCATGGCGCTCTACAAGCACGTGGCCGGCAAGGAGCAACTGCTCGACGGCATGGTCGACGTCGTCGTGGGTGAGATCGACTCCCCGGTCGGCGGCAGCGGCTGGAAGACAGCCGTCAGGCAGCGCATCCTCTCCGCCCGCTCTGCTGCGGCACCCGTGGGCCTCACGCGTCATCGAGTCGCGCACTCGCCCCACGCCCGCCGTGCTGGACTACCTGAACTCCCTCATCGGCATGTTCTGCTCCGGGGGCCTGTCCGCCGACCTCACTCACCATGTGATGCATGCGCTCGGCAGCCGCTGTGGGGCTTCACCCCGGAGCTGTTCCCCGCGTCGCCGGACAGCACCCCGGGCGCGCGGGAGGACGCACTCCCGGAGATGGCGGCCAAGTACCCCTACATCGTGGAGATCGCAACGGCTCGGCCTCACGACAGCGCGACGACCGTGGGCCAGGGCTGCGACGACCAGTCCGAGTTCGAATTCGCACTCGATCTCCTCCTGGACGGGTGCGAACGGCTTCATCACCAGGGCTGGACATCCGCCGGCCGCTCGTGATGCAGCGCGGCCTCGTGCGGACGGGTACCACCGCACGAGGTGCGCAGGGCCGGGGCGGTTCGGCTTTTCCCTCACCGCCACGTCACCCGGCGGCGCGGACCCGGCCCCGTTCAGGCGGTCGGGAGCTTGGCGGCCAACACGTCGTGCGGGCCGACCTCCGGCTTTGCCGCCAGCAGGCGCGGGCCCTCGGACCGCAGGACGGCCGCGATCTTCCCTTCCACGTGGGTGCGACGGGCCTCCTCGTTCGCGAAGGCGTCGAAGATGCCGAAGGTGGTCGGGCCGAGGCGCAGCGCGAACCACACGGTGGTGCCGCTCTCCTCCTCGGCCAGGGGGAGAGCCCCGGTGAGGAGCTCCTCGAGTTCCTGGGCGTGTTCCGGCTTGGCCTCAAGACGGACGAGGAGCCCGACACGGGCGTTGGCCGGGATGGCGGGGGTCAGGGGCTGGTCCATGGGTTTCTCCTGGAAGAGGACGGTCGGTGTGATCACCGTAGGACCGGGAAACGTGGCCCCCCAGTGGCGGATGCGACACATGCCGTACCGTTTCCGACATGAAGATCTCGGTGCTGGTCGTCGACGCCGTCTTCGACTCCGGACTCTCCTCGGTGCTCGACGTGCTGCGGACGGCCAACGAGTTGCGGCTGGAGATCCCGGAGCCCCCACCGCCGTGGCAGGTCCAGTGCGTCAGCCCGCACGGACCGGTGCGGACGGCGGCCGGTCACCTCGTGGACACGGTCACGCCGGAGGTCGCCACGCAGCCGGACGTGCTGGTCGTACCGGGCGTGTGGCACAAACGCCCCGAGCCGCTCACCGCCTGGGTGGCCTCGTCCGAGCAGCGGCCCGTACGAGAGATGGTCCAGGACGCTCGTGCGGCCCGGGTTCCTCTGGCGGCTGCCTGCACCGGGACCTTCCTGCTCGCGGAGAGCGGCGTGCTGGACGGGCTGCCCGCGACCACCAGTTGGTGGCTCGCTCCCGAGTTCCGGCGGCGCTATCCCAAAGTGGCCCTGGAAGAGAGCCGGATGATCAGCCGGGGTCCGGACGTCACCACGGCCGGGGCCGCCATGGCCCACCTCGACCTGGCTCTGTGCCTGGTGCACGACAGCAGCCCGTCCCTGGCCGACCTCACCGCGCGCTATCTGGTCGTCGACGCCCGCCCCACCCAAGCCGATTACGCCATACCCAGCCACCTGGCGCGCACCGACCCGATCGTCAGCGCCTTCGAGCGGTGGGTTCGTGGACACCTCCAGCAGCCGCTGCGCATAGCGGACGCGGCCCGGGCCGTCGGCACGAGCGAACGCACACTGCAGCGCGCGCTGGGCCGCGTGGCGGGCGTCTCGCCGCTGCGCTTCGCCCAGCGGATCCGGCTCGAACAGGCCATGCACCTGCTGCGCACCACCGATCTGCCGATCGAGGCGGTGGCCCGCAAGGTGGGCTACGAGAACGGCACCACACTCACGTCCCTGCTGCGACGGCGCCTGGGCACCACTCCCGGGCAGGTGCGGCGTCAAAGGGCGCCCGCTGGGCTCCCACCCCGCGGCGAAACATGCTCACCTCGCTCGTCCACCCCCTGAGCGGACTGCCGGCAGGGGCTGCGCAGACCGCCGCGGCCCCCATGGCGCCGTGCTCCGGACAACCCGCTCCCTCGACGCCGCCGTCGACCACCTGCGGGCCCTGCCGCCCGGGGAGCGGGAACATGACGTGTGGGACGAGGACGCGGCCCGGTTCTCCCAGCTGAAGCACGCCAACCTCAACTTCCTGGTCCGCTGCAGCTTCGCCGCCCGCCACGCGAGGGCCTGCGCCCACTGCGTGACCCGGCGACCGTCCACCTCGAGGACGATGAGGGCACCGGCGCATGACGCCACGTCAGGGCGCGTATCGGGTCGTGATCAAAGATCATCGCAGCTTCCGGGGGCCCGTCCGGGGTACGGGGCCCGGCGATCCGCGGCTGCGCCGCGTGGCCGCAGGCGGGCAGCGGCGGAGCCCGAGAGCCCCGGGTGCGCGCCTGCCGGGAGGGTGCGTCAGACGGGGGCGAGCCGGTCCACCAGCAGCTCCAGCCTCGACTCGGTGTACTCAGGCGGCAGCCGTCCCGACCGGGTCAGGCTCGCCACCTCGTGCAGGGACGCCCAGAACACCTCGGTGAACAGTCCCGGGGCGACGCCGTCCCCGACGACCTCGCCGACCAGTGCGCGAAGCGCTCCCTGCTCTCGGCCATTGGCAAATCGTCGCAGCAACCGCGAAGATCCGGCAGCGGTACTACGTAGCACGACGTCCGCGAGCGTCCTCTGGGCGACCACCTCTGTCCTGGCGCCGGGCTGACGGGGGACGGGGGGAGCTGATGGCGAGGGCGGCCGGGTAGAGCACCTGGCGCCCGTAGCGGGCGCGGGCGTGGTCGGCGACGGCTTCGATCGCGAGGGGCATGTCGTCTCCTGCGTCGAGGCTGAACTGCCGGGTGGCCCGGTCGGCGGGGCGAAGGGCATCGGCACGCAGAGAGATGCTGCGGACCCGGGCGCGCTGGAGTCCGAGGAGTCCTCCACGGCGTATGCCGCGCGGGCCAGGAGGACGGTCGGTGTGCTGCTGCTCGTCGGCGGCGGTGCGGTTGCGACTGCCGGTGCAGTTCGGTGGCCTGCAGCAGCAGATCCCGCCGGGTCAGGTCGGGGGAGAGGGCATCGAGGGCGCCGATACGAAGTCCTCGCCGCTCACGGCTGAGTAGCGCTGGAGTGCGGCGAGTCGTTGTCGGGGGTCCAGGGGCGTGGCCATGAGGGGTAGCGTGCCAGCCGAGCTGGAATCCGGCTCGCGGATATCTGCGTCCGGCCCGTTGCGGGAACGAGTGCCGCCATCGTTGATCATCGGTGTGTGAAGGCAGAAGATCAGGCGGTGGCCGCAGGTCACAGCGCAGACCCTGCCCGCTGGCAGGAGGCATTCGAGGCCCTGATGGGCCGCATCGCGGGCCGGTTCGCGCGGGTCGAACCACAACGTCGGGTCCGGCAGTTGGCCCTCGACACCGGCCACCAGTCCGCGTGGATCGCGGGCGACGAGGTCTACGGAGGCAACCCGACCCTGCGGACCGCGCTGGAGGAACGCGGCACCGGCTACGTTCTCGCGGTGGCCTCCTCGCACGAAGTCACCACCAGGGCAGGGAAGTTCCGAGCGGACGGCCTGGCCAGGAAGGTGCCCCGGCGAGCCTGGCAGAAGCTGTCGGCCGGGACCGGAGCGAAGGGCCGCGGCTTCCCCCACTGTGCCGTCATCGACCTGGCCGACTCCCGGCCGGGCAGCCGGCAGATTGAGCCTGCCGACGGTGCATGACAGGCTCATGCCCCATGATCGATGATTTCGCGAAAGAGTACCTGCACAGCGATCTTCGAGAGATCCGCGAGGCGATGCTCTGGAAGCTCGACGGGCTCGGTGAGTACGACATCCGCCGCCCCCTGACCTCGACGGGCACGAACCTTCTCGGCCTGGTCAAGCACCTGTCGATCTGGGAGTCCAGGTACTTCGGCGAGGTCTTCGACCGGCCGTTCCCCGAACCTCTGCCCCGGTGGGACGATGCCGGGGAACGAGGTGCCGACATGTGGGCGACCGAGCACGAGACGCGCGAGGAGATCGTCGACCGTTACCGTCGCGTCTGGGAGCACTCAGACGCGACGATCACCGCCCTCGCCATCGACGCTCCCGGCTACGTGACCTGGTGGCCACGCCCCAACGTGAGGCTGTTCAACATCCTTGTCCACATACTCACCGAGACCAGCCGGCACGCCGGACACGCCGACATCCTGCGCGAACAACTCGACGAGTCGACAGGCACAACAGCCCAGTACACGACTCCACAGCGCGACGCGGCCTTTTGGGAAGCCCAGTGCGCGAAGATCGAGCGAGCCGCCAAAGCAGCCATGACCAAGCCCGATCACGCTGGTTCCCATGACACCACGCTTTGAAGGTCAGTGTCCTGTCTCAACTGATCTGATCTGGTCCGGGTCTGGGGCTGTGACCTGCTACGACCAGAAAAATTGAGTCACCTCGGTGCCGGTGATCCCAGTTGATCTGGTCCTTGGCGGAAGAATGCTGACTCTCGTCTCAGTCGATGCGGTCTGCTTCCACCGTGGGCCTCAGGGACCCGGCTTCTCGGGCGCTCACGCCCGGCTGGAGAGAGGATCTCGAAGCTCCACGCTGAGTCGGATCGAGGTGTCGATGGGCAGTCCCATGCGGGAGTAGCGAAGATCTGCCGAGTACTTCGCGATGAGGTCGAGATCCCTCAACTGCCGCTGCAGTTCAGCGGCCAGCGCTTCGTCCGGATCAGGGACGAGCTCGTCTCCATCCCGCTCGGCCAGGTACTCAAGGTGTTGATCAACCGCCTCCACCGCCCGGCGACTCGTCCAGCAGGCGAAGTCGTGGCAGCCGAACAGATAGGCGTGCGCGGCATACAACGCTGCCGCTGCAGCAGATTCGTCCGCATCATCGGGCCCGTCCTGGCCGTCGTTGTGGCAGTAGTCGCTGAGCATGTACTCGGCGACACCGCGCTTCACTGCCGAGAAGGCCGTCGTATCACCGAGAACGCCCTCCCACACAGAGTTCAGCAGGGGGCGAAGGGCCATGGTGAACGGCGCCTGCTCGTCTTCGGGAAGCGCCTCGTGCCGGCTCATGAGCCGTTCCGCAACACCGGCAGCGAAAACGCCGCGTTCCCCGGACGACCTCGCCCTCAGCCGCTTCTGCACCAGCGTTGAGAGCTCCTGCCATCTGTTCGTACGAACCGCCCCCGAGTCGCGAAGCCGGCGTGCTCACACTGGCAAGGGCCGATCATGCCACCCACCAGGGACAGCTGACCGAGCGAGGATCCCTGGACGTCGATCACGGGATACAACCGTTTCCCCTCAACCCATCCACGGACCGCATCAGTTCAGCCACGACAACGTCACTCGAGGATCCCCCGGCGGCCGGGTGATCGACATCGCTGATGCGAAAGGGACACAGGATCCGGGGTGCCGCAAAAGGTGTAGGTTCTCGTCGCTCATGTCCTACGGCGAGGCTGTGACCTGTGGCTACTCGTGGGGTCTCACGCCGTGGCCAGCCACTCGTCCTCAGTGCTGTGTCCAAACCCTCGGCCTTTGCCACCGAGGGGGCTGTCATGGTCGCGTGCATGGCTCGCGCAGCGAGCTTCTCGTCCCGGGGCAGCGTCCTGGGCGGGGCGCCGCGGCGCATGCGGGTCCCGGCAATCGTGCCGCCGGTGGCCGGCGGTGCGGTGCTCACCGGCCGGGCGCCCCCGCGCGCAGGCCGTCCATGACGAGGTCGAGGAGCCTGGTGGCGCGGGGTTGCCAGTCGTCGTTGGGGTCGAGCTGCCACAGGCCCGCGATAGCGAGGAGGAAGTCGTCCCCCGTGACGCCGGACCGGACGGTGCCGGCTTGCTCGTTGGCGCGGAGCAGCAGTTCCGCCGCCTCGATCACCGGCGTGGGGGCCGGCTTCGCCGGACTGCCTGGCGCGCTGGTGACCTGCCGGATCGCGTCGGCCAGGCCGACCTTGGTCATCGCGAACTCCGAAAGCCGGTCCATCCAGGCACGCAGGGCCTGTGCGGGCGGCCGGGTCCGGAGCAGATGCGCGGCACTCTCGGCGACCTGCTGCATCTCATGCCGGTAGATCTCCAGGACGAGTGCCTCGCGGTTGGGGAAGTTGCGGTAGAAGGTGCCCTGGCCGACGCCGGCCTTCTTGGCGATCGCGCTCAGCGGCGTGTCCGCGCAGCGGGACAACTCGGCGAGTGCCACCTCCAGGATGCGCTCGCGATTGCGCTGGGCGTCCGAGCGCCGGGGTGCGTCCTTCATCTGCGGCACTCGTCCTTCCCGAGGGTTCGTGGCCGAACCTCGCCCTTGCTAACCGGACAGCTGTCCGTTACGTTTCCCAGTTACGGACAGCTGTCCGGTTGTGCCCACGATATCTGCGGACGCGCCTCTCCGGCAGCCCGCGGTCCCCTTCGGTTTCAGCACCACGCATCGCCGCCCCGCCCCCGCGGCACAGTGCCGCACCACACACCCTCCGCACCAGCCCGGTACCCGGTTGCCCGAAATGCCCTATCTGCCCTGGAAATGCGAAAGAAGCTGCTCATGGCCTCATCGACGTCCAGTGTCATCACCCTGAACATCAACGGCGAGAAGTACACACTGCCCGTCGACCACCGCACCACCCTGCTCGACGCACTGCGCGAGCGCCTCGCGCTGACCGGCTCAAAAAAGGGCTGTGACCAGGGTCAGTGCGGCGCCTGTACGGTCCTGCTGGACGGCCGCCGGGCCGTGTCCTGCCTGCAACTGGCCGTGGCGACCGAGGGCCGGGAGATCACCACCATCGAAGGCGTCGCCGAGGGCGGCCAGCTGCATCCCGTGCAGCAGGCGTTTCTCGATCTGGACGGTTTCCAGTGCGGCTACTGCACTCCGGGACAGATCTGCTCGGCGATCGGGGTGCTCCAGGAGCACGCGGCGGGCTGGCCCAGCGCCGTCACCGACGACATCCGGCCCGAGGCCGGACCACCGCCGCTCACCGCCGAAGAGATCCGAGAGCGCATGAGCGGCAATCTGTGCCGGTGCAGCGCCTACGTCTCGATCGTGGAGGCCGTGGCCCAGGCGGCCGAGGCCCAGCCGGACGCGGAACGGGCGGGCCTCGGCACGGAGCCGAAGGAGGCCGTGGCATGAGGGAGTTCGACTATCGGCGGGCGTCCGATGTCGTCGGCGCCGTCGTGTTGCGCGGCGCCGATCCGGACACCCGCTTCCTCGGCGGCGGCACCAACCTCGTCGACCTCATGAAGGCCGGCGTGGAACGTCCTGCCCGGCTCGTCGACATCCGCGAACTCCCGCTGGACCAGATCGAGCCGACGCCGGAGGGCGGCCTGCGCATCGGCGCCACCGTCACCAACAGCGATCTGGCCGCAGACCCTGAGGTCCGCCGCGGCTACCCGGCGCTGGCCCAGGCGGTGCTGGCCGGCGCCTCCGGACAGCTGCGCAACATGGCCACGGTCGGCGGGAACCTGCTGCAGCGCACCCGCTGCGGTTACTTCACCGACGTCACCAAGCCCTGCAACAAGCGTGTCCCGGGCAGCGGTTGCCCCGCCGTCGAGGGCGAGCACCGCAACCACGCGATCCTGGGCGCGTCGGAGAACTGCGTCGCCGTACACCCCTCCGACATGGCCGTCGCCCTCGCCGCCTTCGACGCGGTCGTCCACTTCGAGACCGCCGACGGGGCGGGCGAGGTGCCGCTGGCGGACTTCTACCTTCCGGTCGGCGACACCCCGCACCGCGAGACCGCCCTGTCGCCGGGCGCCCTGATCACCGGCGTCGTCCTGCCGCCCGTCCCGGTCGCCGCCAACTCCCGCTACCGCAAGGTGCGCGAGCGCGCCTCGTACGCGTTCGCCATCGGCTCGCTCGCGGCCGCGCTCGACGTGAGGGACGGCGTGGTGCGCGACGCTCGCCTGGCCTTCGGCGCCGTTGCCTCCCGGCCCTGGCGGGCCCTGACCGCCGAACGCGTCCTGATCGGCGCTCCGGCCGACGCCGAGACCTACGCCGCCGCGGCGGACGCCGAACTGGCGGCTGCACGGCCACTGCTCCAGAACGGATACAAGGTGACCCTCCTGCGCAACCTCGTCGTGGCCGAGCTCACCCGGCTCACAGAGGAGGCCGCCCGATGACCACCGTCACCACCTCGACACACACGCAGACGCCTTCCGTCGGCACCGCCCACACCCGCGTGGAGGGCAGGGACAAGGTCACCGGCGCGGCCCGTTACGCGGGTGAGATCCCCTTCGCCAACCTCGCGCACGGCTGGCTGGTGCTCTCCACCGTCGCCCGAGGCCGCATCCGCGCCATCGACAGCGACCCCGTCCTCGCCATGCCCGGCGTCCTGGCCGTCCTCGACCACCGCAACGCCCTGCGCGTGAACACGGACTACACCGGGCTGCTGGGCTCGAAGCCGGACCCGACCTGTGCCGTCTTCCAGCACGACCGGGTGCCGCACCTGGGCTGGCCGGTGGCGCTGGTCGTGGCCGAGACGTCCGAGCAGGCCAGGGAGGCCGCCGAGGCGCTCGTGGTGCACTACGAGCAGGAGCCCCACGACATCGACTTCACCACGGGCCACCCGGGCGCCTACCCGGTGGACGGGCACATGCCGGCCGTGACGGAGAAGGGGGACCTGGACGCCGAACTGGCCGCGTCGGCCGTCGTCGTGGACGCCGAGTACCGCACCCCCGAAGAGCACCACAACCCGATGGAGCCGCACGCGGCGACCGCCCACTGGGACGGCGGTCGGCTCGAGGTCGTCGACTCCAACCAGGGCGCCACCTGGGTGATCGGTGAATTGGCGAACCTCTTCTCGCTCGACCCGGCGTCGGTGCGGGTGCGCTCCGAGCACGTCGGCGGCGGCTTCGGCAGCAAGGGAGTACGGGCCCACCAGGTGGCCGCCGTGATGGCCGCGACCGTCCTGCAGCGCCCGGTGCGAGTCGTCCTGACCCGCCGCCAGATGTTCTCGTTGGCCGGCTACCGCAGCCCCACCGCGCAGCGGGTCAGGCTCGGCGCCGACGCCGAGGGGCGGCTGCGCGCGCTGGAGCACAGCTCCCTCAGCCTCACCTCCACCGTGCACGAGTTCGTCGAGCCGAGCGCGGGCGTGGCGCGGGTGATGTACGACGCCGACGCCCACCACACCGCCAACCGCGTGGTCCGACTCGACGTGCCCACCCCGACGTTCATGCGGGCCCCGGGTGAGGCGCCGGGCTCCTTCGCGCTGGAGGCGGCGCTCGACGAACTCGCCGAGAAGTGTGGCATCGACCCGGTCGAACTGCGGCTGCGCAACGACCCCGAGCGGGGACCGGTGTCCGGCCTGCCGTTCGCCGGCCGCAACGTGGCCGCCTGCTTCCGGGAGGGCGCACGCAGGTTCGGCTGGGCGGACCGGGACCCGAGGCCCGGCCTGCGCCGGGACGGCCGCTGGCTGCTCGGCACCGGCACCGCGGCGGCGTCCTTTCCCGCGGGCGCGGCGCCCTCAACGGCAACCGTGACCGCGCATCCGGACGGCGTCTTCACCGTGCGGATCGCCGCGGCCGACATAGGCACCGGCGCCCGTACCGCACTCACCCTGGTCGCCGCCGACGCGCTGGGCGTGCCCCCGGAGCGGGTCCGCGTCCGCATCGGTGACAGCGACTTCGGACCGGCGATGATCGCCGGCGGTTCCATGGGCACCCGCTCCTGGTCCTGGGCGGTCGCGGCCGCCGCCGAGGAACTGCGCGACAGGCTGGGCCTGGGCGCAGACGTCCCCCCGGACGGCATCACGGTCCGGTCGGACACCACCGAGGCCGTCGGCTCGCTCGCGCCCGCCGAGCGCCACTCCTTCGGAGCCCAGTTCGCCGAGGTGGCCGTGGACGTCACCACCGGCGAGGTGCGCGTACGGCGCATGCTCGGGATCTTCGCGGCGGGCCGGATCGTCAACCCGCTCACCGCGCGCAGCCAGCTCGTGGGCGGCATGATCTGGGGCATCTCCATGGCGCTGCACGAGGAGGCCGTACGGGACCGCGCCTCGGGCGGCCACGTCGGCGCCGATCTCGCGGGCTACCACGTGGCCACCCACGCCGACGTCCCGCACGTGGAGGCCGACTGGATCGAGGACACCGACCCGAACGACCCGGTCGGTATCAAGGGCATCGGGGAGGTCGGCATCGTGGGCGCCGCGGCCGCTGTCGCCAACGCGGTCTGGCACGCGACCGGCGTGCGCCACCGGGCCCTGCCCATCCGGCCGGACAGGGTCCTGACCGCGGCGGCGGGAGCGCTTGATGCTTGACCTGGCCGAGGAGCTGGACCGGTGGATCGAGGAGGGCCGGGAGTTCGCCGTCGCCACTGTGGTGGCCGTCGGCGGCAGCGCACCGCGCGGTCCCGGCGCCGCACTCGCCGTGGACGGTGCGGGCACCGTCATCGGCTCGGTTTCCGGAGGCTGTGTGGAGGGCGCGGTGTACGAACTGTGCCTGGAGGCTCTGCGCACCGGCGAGGGTGTGCTCGAACGGTTCGGCTACAGCGACGAGGACGCCTTCGCCGTCGGACTGACCTGCGGCGGCACGATCGAGGTGCTGGTGACGCCGGTGTCCGGCCAGGCGCCCGCCCGGGCGGTCCTCGCGGCGGCCGTGGCGGCCGTCGCCCAGCGCCGGCCGGCGGCCCTGGCCCGGGTCGCCCGCGGCCCGGCCGAACTCCTCGGTCGGGCCCTGCTGGTGCGGCACGACGGCACGCACGAGGGTGCTCTCGGTGGCCACCCGGACCTGGACCGTAGGGCGGCGGCCGAGGCCCGCCCCCTGTTGGAGGCGGGCCGTACCGGCACGGTGCAGATCTCGGCGGATGGCTCGCACTGCCCCGGCGGCCTCACCCTGCTGGTCGAGTCGAACGTGCCGCCACCGCGCATGATCGTCTTCGGGGCGGTGGACTTCGCCTCGGCGCTGGCGCGGGCCGGCAAGTTCCTCGGCTACCACGTGACCGTGTGCGATGCCCGCCCGGTCTTCGCCACGCGGGCCCGCTTCCCCGACGCCGACGAGGTCGTCGTCGACTGGCCGCACCGCTACCTGCGGCGCACCAAGACCGACGCCCGCACGGTCCTGTGCGTCCTCACCCACGACGCGAAGTTCGACGTGCCTCTGCTGAAGCTGGCCCTCGGCATGCCGGTGGCGTTCGTCGGCGCGATGGGCTCGCGCCGCACACACGAGGACCGCAACCGGCGTCTGCGGGCCGACGGCGTGAGCGTGCAGGAGCTGGCAAAACTGCGCTCTCCGATCGGCCTCGACCTCGGTGCCCGTACGCCGGAGGAGACCGCCCTGTCGATCGTGGCGGAGATCGTCGCCGCCAGACGAGGCGGCACCGGCATACCGCTCACCGGCTCCCGGACACCGATCCACCGCGACCTTCAGACCGCCGGAGCGATGGGGGGAGGAGCTTGATCGACACATGGATCACTGCCCTCGCGAAGGGGAGGACCACCGGGGAGAAGACCGGCTGCTGCGTAGTGAGCGGCGGCCGCGCGGGCATGGTGCTCCCTTGGCTGCCGGCCCGGCCCGGCCCGGTGTCGCGGTGACGGCACTGGAGAAGTACGGCGACTTCCTGCGCGACTTCCGCGGCGCGACCGTCCATGCCTGGTGAGGTCCCTCGTTGCCCGTCCCTAGTTGTTCTGTCCATGGAGGTTGGTGACAGCGATCACTGACGTGTGATCTTGAAATGGGTGAGGGCCTTCTGGCTCGGTGTGGATTGCGACATCTGCACCGGCGACCAGAAAGGCCCTCATGCCGCACCGTAACGCACCGCTGACCGAGACCGGAAGCCTGCGCCTGGCCCGCTGTGCCGTGGACGACACGTTGGTAGTACGCCTTCGACGCCGGACACATCGTGATGCTGACCATCGCCGACAGGTACATCGACCGCAACAGCCCGCGGTGGTACCGCCTCGGCCTGCGCAGGTTGCCGCTCAGACGGCCGAGTCTCGGGGTCTCGGGGCCACGTCGGCGAACCCGGGCAGGCGGTCGGCACTGGCGGATCATGGTGGGTGTGATACGCCGCCAACTCGTGGACCGGAAGTGGGAGTTACTCGCTCGGCTGATACCGCGAGCCGTGACGGGCCGACCTCGCGTCGAGGACCGGAAGATCATCAACGTCATGGTCTGCAAGATCCGCACCGGGATCTCCTGGCGCGACCTGCCGACCCGTTACGGCCCGTGGAAGACGGTGTACACCCCATTCCGCCGCTACGCCCTGGGCGGTGTGTGCACCCGAAAGCGGAGCGAGGGCTCGCCAGGAACGCCCAACGGGGCTGGTGGTCGGCCTCGGCCACGCGACCCCGCCGGTCGAATGGCTGGCAGAGAGGGGAGTGGACCGAGAGTCGTGCATGCGGCTGTCCAAGTCGCTCGTCGAGCTCGATGCGGTGTCCGTAGCCGACAGCGTCCGCGGCCAAGGACTGGGGGACCGGTTTGTCGACGCCCTGGTCCGCTCCCATACCCGCCATGGCTACAAGGCGATGCTCGGCGGCATCCACACCCACAAGCCACATCTGAAGCCGTACTACGAGGCCGACGACTTCCACGCCTTGGCTCAGGGGCACCACTCGACCTTCAGCTGCCCATCGGGCGGCTCCGCAACCCAGCAGAGCCGTCGATGCGGTACATGGTGCGCCCACTCGCCGGGCAGGTGTCGTATGGGCATGGCGTGCTCGCGCGGCTGCTCGCCGATCAGTGGCGTCGGACCCCTGCTGGCGATGCGGCCGGAGCGCCGGCAAGTCGTATGCCACTGCCCGCGTCGCGGTCCACGCGGCGCTGCACGCAGATCTCCGCCCACTGGCCTGCGCCGTATCCGACACGTCTGCCTGATCCAGGCGCCACACCCGAGGTGGCGCTCGACGGCCGCCTGGTCATGTCGTCATCGGGCTGGAGTGGTGTTCAGTCAGGAGCAGGGCGATGTCGTCGGCCCGGTGGGTGGAGCCGCGGGCGTGGTACAGGAGGCGGTCGGCGAGTTCGTCCAGGGAGGCCGCGCGGGCGTGGGCCAGTGACACTCGCAGACGGTCGATCCCCATGCCGATGTCGGCTCCGGGCGTCTCCACCAGGCCGTCGGTGTACAGGGTGAGGACGGATTCCTGCGGGAAGGCAATACGGGTCGGGATGTAGTTGCTCGCGTGGTCCACGCCGAGGATTGGACCGATATCGAGATCGACTGCGGTTGTCGTGCCGTCGGGGAGGCGGAGCAGGGGGGCGGGGTGGCCGGCGGTGACCGCGTCGGCGTGATCGCGGTGGGGTTCGAAGTGGATGTAGCAGCAGCTGGCCAGCAGGTCGCTGTCGAGGTCGATGAGGGTGCGGTTGACGCCCGACATGACGTCGCCGGGTGCGTGCCCTGCGGCCACGAACGCGCGTACCGCACTGCGCAACTGGGCCATGGTGGCCGCGGCGGCGATGCTGTGTCCCTCCACATCACCGATGACGAGGCAGACCCCATTGCTGCTGGGGATGACGTCGTACCAGTCGCCACCGATGTCCATGCCGCTGGTGGCGGGCAGGTAGCGAGCGACAGTCCGGATGCCGGGGACTTTCGGCAGGCGGTGCGGCAGCAGCGTCTGCTGTAGGCCGTGCGCGACGGCGAACTCCGAGTCGTACAGCCGGGCTCGTTCCAGGGCCTGGGCGATCAGACCGGCGAGTGCGGTCAGGAGGCCACGGTCCTTTTCCGTGAAGTGATGGGGGTCGTCGAAGCCGAGGACGCAGGTGCCGACGGGACGACCAGAGGCGATCAATGGCAGGTATGCCCAAGAGCTGACCCGGCCCGTGGGGATCCCTGGGTAGCCCCGCGCGAGATCCTTCTGGGACTCGATAAACAGGGGAGCCCCGGAGGTCAGGGTTTCCGTTCCGGGCAGACGGGCGTTTAGGGGAACGCCCTGGAGCCAGTCGAGGAAGGTCTCATGGTGGCCGGTGTGGTGGAGAAGGTGCATCGCTTGGTTACGGACCACATAGATCGCCATCTGCTGGCCCCCGAAGGCCGGCAGGAGCTGGTCGGAGACGACTTCGCAGACCTGGCGTGTGGTGACCGCCTCGGTCAGCGCGCTGCTGAACTGCAGGATGTGGTACATCGCGCCAAGGCGCGCTGGTGCAGTGACAGGTACACACGTCGGTGGAGGCGCGGGAGCCGACGTGGTCGAGGACGGCTGGGTGGCGGGTGCCACCCAGCCGGTCACCCCGTCAGGCCGCGGGTGGAGGGAGAAGGCGAGCCACTGGTCCGGCGGCCGGCTCACCAGGAAGGAGGACAGCGCCTGAGACATCATCGCGGAGCGGTGCCAGTACTCGACGCTCGGGTCGGACAGCCACGGCAGCACGTCCCACAGGCACTGGCCGAGTATCTCGTCTGCGGAGACGTCCAGCAGGTGCAGGGCTCGGCGGTTGGCGTAGGTGACCCGCCCATCGGGGGCCAGGGAGAACAGCCCGTCCTGCAGGCGTTCGACCGCGGCGACGGCCGCAACCCCCGCCCGGGCATCCACGGCCGAGCCGACCAGACGTGTCGCCGTGCACCCGTCATCGGCTTCCGGTACCCAGCCGTAGAACTCGACGGTGCCATATCTTTCGTCACTCTTGCTGCCGTCCCGTACGCGCAGACGCTGCGCGATTACCTGGCCCTTGGCCGCCTCACGGACGCAGACCCGGAAGGCGTTGCGATCCCCGGGGTGCAAGCACGCGGCAAGTGTTTCGGGACGTCCGTCGAAGGCGCCGGGATCGAGGCCGAAGATCGCGCAGAACGCCTCGTCCGCGTGGAGGATGCCGGAGCTGAGGTTCCAGTCGAACAAGCCCACCTGGACGGCCGCCCCCGAATAGGCAGGGGCCTCGACGGGAGCCATCTTCGGGTCACCTTCCACAGGATCACCGGTACGGGCGCGGAGCTCGGCCAGGCAATCACCGAGGCGACAGGCGATGCTCCTCAGGTGGCGACGCTGGGCCTTGGACAGTCCCTCACTGCCCAGTGAAGCCGGCCACACGATCGCCAGAGCCCCGAAGAGCTCACCGTGACTCGCGCGCACCGGCACGGAACAGGAGCCGAAGGCATAAGGCAGAGCCACCGCGAGTTGCGGATAGCGCCGCATCGTCTCCTCGGCGTTCGCCAGATGGACCGTACGCCCGGACGTGTATGCCACGGCCACCGGGATGGGGCTGCTCGCCGCGATCAGGCCCCAGCCACCCAGCAGAGACGGCGGGACCCCGCACGTCGCGGCGAGCACGATCGACCGGCGGTCGGGGGAGCGCAGGAAGATACTCCCCGCGTACGCGTTCGTCGCTTCTACTGCCTCCACCACGGCGACCGCGAGCACGTCCTCACGCTCCGCCGCCCCGTCGGCGGTCAACCCGCGCATACGTCCAGTGTGCGCGGGTGGGAGCACAGGAGCGCAACCCACGAGGGTGATCTGGAGCAGCCCCGATCACCGGTCGCCCTCGCAACCCGGCACCAGGAGGGCTTGCACCGCTGGGAGCCCTGGGGTCGCGGGCCGAGTGCGACGGGAGCACGGAGAAACAACCGCACAGCGGCACCAGTCTCTCGGAGTACAGGACCGCGATGGGCCGACCAAGGCCGCCGATCCGACGTGATGGCGCAGTCCTCAGCCGTAGACAGGGAAGTTCAATGGGTAGCGGCAGGGCATGCTCAGCCTCTCGCTCAAAAGCTTCCTCGCGGGTAATACCAACGCCTTCAGCAATGTATACAGCCACCGAAGCGGGCTCGTGTTCCCTTGCCCAGATTAATTCAGCCTGGATATCTCAATGATCTTCCCCTGTGTCCGAATCAGGAGTAAAGTCAATCCCCTTTTTCTGGGATTCGTGAAACGTTCTTCAAGCTCCTTAATGGACAATACTGCATCGGAGTGAGGGAATCACCGTGGCAGACGCGGCGGATCGAGGAATGGTCTTACCGGTGGTCCGACCTGTGAGGCTGTCGCCACTGGCGCGCAGAAGCAGATCGAGTCAGTAACGCGAGCCCTGCTGAAGCGGTGTTCGTCAGCTTCGACTGTGACACCCATCGTCATCTGCGGTTGACACCCGGATGAGGCGGTCGTTCCTTGTGGGGCTGCGGAGTGGGAGTGGGTATTCCTCCAATGGGGCGCGTCCGCTGTCCCGGGGCCCGTCAACAAGTCTGGCTCGGCGGGATCGCCGGCCGGCAGGAGACCCTGGTCGCTCGCGCCCAAAACCGAGCACGCCGAACGCCTCGCCGTGGTCGGCGTCACCGACAGGCCAGTTCAACTGACCTGAGCGGGCAAACCATGTGCAGACTCGCGCGGTCGGCTGACGGCCCCTGGCCCGGCACCGTGCGACGCCCGGTCCAGCCGGGTTGCCGGCCGGGCCGAGCGAAGCCGCGTGCTGTCGGCTGCACGTGAAAAGGGCGGCCTTCCGGATCACAAAGCCGACACTCACCGCCGCAGCGAGCCGTCAATCGGGAGCCGAGCAAAGCTCTGAACCAGTGTCCCTCACGGTCGAGTCAGGGCGACAGGCTGGTGGTGGCCGGTGACAGGTCGGCAACCGGAGGTTCGGTCCCAGGACCACGACCGACTCTCAGCAGATATACACTCAGAGTATATCTGCGGTGTATGGTCCTTCGCATGAGTGTTCCTCTCACCCTGTTGGGGCTGCTGGAGCGGGAGCCGAGCCATGGCTACGACCTCAAGCGCGACTATGACGCCTTCTTCAATCGCGGCAAGCCGCTGCCGTACGGGCAGGTCTACACAACGCTTGGCCGGCTGGCGCGGGACGGGAAGGTCATCGCCGGGGAGGCGGAGCCCGGGGTCGGCCCCGAGCGCAAGCGCTATGTGATCACTGAGGCGGGGGCGACGGAGTTCGAGACCTGGCTCGCCGAGCCGGTGGCCCCCGAGCCCAATTTGCAGACCGTGCTGTTCACCAAAGTCGTGCTGGCCCTGATGCTTGGCCGGGACGCCCAGCAGTATCTCGACACCCAGCGGGCCGCCCACCTGCAGCGGATGCACGAGCTGACGAAGCTGCGCCGCACCGGTCCGATCATCGACGCGCTGCTC
The DNA here is from genome assembly GCF_059510455.1 of Streptomyces sp. NTD91. Taxonomy (NCBI): domain Bacteria; kingdom Bacillati; phylum Actinomycetota; class Actinomycetes; order Kitasatosporales; family Streptomycetaceae; genus Streptomyces; species Streptomyces sp. NTD91. The sequence continues at coordinate 9,457 of NZ_JCAJZW010000059.1, read as the reverse complement.
GCCGACCACGGCCTGTTCCACCTGGAGGCCGACCTGCGGTGGATCGAGCTGACGACGGCCCGGATGGATACGCTGGCAGCGGCGGTGCGCGCATGAGCGCCCTGATCGAGGCCCGTGACCTCACTCTCGCCTTCGGCGAGACCCCCGCCCTGCGCGGCGCCAGCCTGGCCATCGAGGCCGGCGAGGTGTTCGCCGTGATGGGCCCGAGCGGCTCGGGCAAGTCCACTCTGCTGCACTGCCTGGCGGGCATCCTCACCCCCGACTCGGGCGAGGTGCACTTCGACGGACGCCGCATCGACACCATGAACGAGGCCGAGCGCAGCGCCCTGCGCCTGGACACGTTCGGCTTCGTCTTCCAGTTCGGCCAGCTCGTCCCCGAGTTGACCGCCGAGGAGAACGTCGCCCTGCCGCTGCTGTTCTCCGGAATGCGCCGGGCGGCCGCCCTAGCCGAGGCCCGGCCCTGGTTCGCCCGGCTGGGGCTGGACGGCCTGGAGCGCCGCCGCTCCGGGGAGTTGTCGGGAGGTCAGGCGCAGCGGGTGGCGCTGGCCCGCGGTCTGGTCGCCCGGCCCAAGGTGCTGTTCGCCGACGAGCCGACCGGAGCGCTGGACTCGCTGACCGGCGAGCAGGTGATGGACCTGATGGTGGACGCGGCCCAGGAGGAGGGCACCACCATCGTCCTGGTGACCCACGAGCCCCGGGTCGCCGCGCACGCCGACCGGGAGGCCATCGTGCGGGACGGCAAGGCCAGCCTGCTCACGACCGGACGGATCGCCTCGTGATCGCCTTCGCGCTCCGCCTCGCGGTCAGCGGCGGCCGGGAGGCGCTCGCCCGGCTGGCCATGATCGCCGGCGCGGTCGCCATCGGTGTCGGGCTGCTGCTGTCGACCTTCGCCAGCATGAACGCCGTCGAGCGGACGAACCAGCGGCAGGTGTGGCTCGACACCGGCGCCGCCAGCCGTACCGAGCAGGCGCCGGCGGACCCGCTGTGGTGGTGGCCGCACGGCGACTACTACGACGGCGAGTCCCTCACCGAGGTCGACGTCGCGGCGACCGGCCCCACCTCGCCCGTCCCGCCCGGCCTGACGCACCTGCCGGCGCCCGGCGAGTACTACGCCTCTCCCGCGCTGGCCAAGCTCATCCGCGACACTCCGGCCGGCCAACTGGGCGACCGCTTCCCCGGGCGGCTCACCGGCACGATCGGCAACGCCGCCCTGGCATCCCCGGACTCACTGATCGCTGTCATCGGCCGTGTTCCCTCCCAGATCAAGGGCGCACCAGGGGCGAGGGCAGTCACCGCCATCGCTACCCGCCGGCCAGCCACCTGCGACAACGCGTGCTGGGACAACGCGGTGCGCGGCGACGCGCTGACGCTCATCTCCTCCGTGGTGGCCGGGGCACTGATCTTCCCAGTGCTGATCTTCATCGCCACCGCAACCCGGCTGTCGGCCGCCACACGCGAACAGCGGTACGCGGCGATGCGGTTGGTCGGCGCTACTCCCCGGCAGGTGTCGCTGATATCGGCGGTGGAGTCCGCGCTGGCGGCGGCCGCCGGGACGGTGGTCGGCTTCGGGCTCTACGCCGCACTGCGCCCGCTGGTCGCCATCGTTCCGCTCACCGGGCAGCAGCGGTTCTTTCTCTCGGATCTGACGCTCAACGCACCCCAGGCCCTCGGCGTCGTCGTCGGAGTGCCGGTGGCGGCACCGATCGCGGCGCGCCTCGCGCTGCGCCGGGTCGCTGTCTCCCCGCTCGGGGTGACCCGTCGGGTGACCCCGCGCCCGCCGCGCGCCTGGCGGCTGATCCCGCTGCTGGCAGGCCTGGCCGAACTGGCGTACTTCGTCTTCGCCGGCCGCCGACCGGCGACCGGGAACGGCCAGACGGCGGCCTACCTCCCGGGCTTCCTGCTGGTGATGCTGGGCCTGGTGATCGCCGGGCCGTGGCTGACCATGATCGTCGCCCGGGCGGTGGCCCGGCGCACCCGCCGCCCGGCCGCCCTGATCGCGGTGCGGCGGCTCGCCGACGACCCGAAGGCCGGCTTCCGCGCGGTAAGCGGCCTCGTCCTGGCCCTGTTCGTGACCACCGCGACCGTCAGCATCATCGGCACCATCAACGACTATCGCGGCACGCTGGGCGGCGACCGGCAGACCCGGACGGTGGTGGAGGCAGGCAGCGGCGGCCAGGCGCCGCTGGCCGAGGCCCTCCCGGCACGGCTGCTCACCCAGGTACGGGCGATGCCGGGCGTGCGGGGCGTGGCAGTCGTCCACTCCGACCCCGACGGCGTCAGCAAGGCGGTGCACCGCAGAGTCCACCCAGGCGATCCGCCCCCGGAGGCACCGACCCTGGTGACCTGCTCCGACCTGGCGCGGACTCCCATGGTGGGCCGCTGCCCGGCCGGCGCGAGCGTCACGGCCGTCGACTTCTACGCGTTCGTCAGCCTGCAGTCGCATCAGAGCCTGTCGTGGCCCGCTGCCGATATCAGCACCACAGCCATCGCCAAGTTGCCCGTACAACTTGTCTACGTGGCCACCGACGGGTCGACAGCCGCCATGGAACGCGTACGGACCGTGCTCAGCATCGCCTACCCGCACCAACAGGTCCGTACGGTAGGCGATTGGGGCACGGACTTGCAGCAGGAACTGGCCGGTTGGCGGCAACTGGCGGATGTGGTGCTGCTGACCACTCTGCCGATCGCGGGCTGCAGCCTGGCGGTGAGCGTGGTGGCGGGCCTGTCGGATCGCCGGCGCCCGTTCGCGTTGCTGCGGCTGACCGGCGCGCCGCTGCGGTTGCTGCAGCGGGTGATCGGACTGGAGAGCACACTGCCGCTGCTGGCGGTGGCCGTGATCTCGATCGGTGCGGCCTTCGCCGCCTCGGCCCTGTTCCTGAAATCGCAGATGCGCTATGACCTGGTGTCGCCGGGGGTGGCGTACTACGCGCTCGTCGCTGTCGGCCTCGTCGCTTCGCTGGGCATCATCGCGTCGACTCTCCCCCTGCTCGAACGCATCACCGGCCCAGAGGCCGCTCGCAACGGCTGACACGCCAACTCCCCACTACGGCCCCGGACATCCTTCCCATCGGCGTTTCGGGGCTGATGGAGCTCTTCGCAACACGACAGCGGTTGCCGCTGAATCCACAGCCAGGAGACTTGAGGATGCACATGCCTTCAGACCATCCGTCTCGGTGTCGGGAACCTCGGCCCGATCAAGGCGGTGTCCTGCGGTGAACATCGTCGAAGAGGTCTTCCTGCCGAGCGCCCGCCACGTTCAGGAGGAGCGACAACGTCTGGAGTGGATGCGCGACGACGAGGGCGAGGGAGACCCCCGCCGCGGGCCGGTCGACCTCGACAGCGGCATCGTCCACATCAGCACCGGCCCGAAAACACCCGCCTCGGCGGAGCGACGTCGAGGACCGGACGCGAGGCCATGACCATGCCGCCCAGCCCCAGACCCAGTACCACGGGCTACGAGCCCGGTTCCGGCCAAGCCGGTGACGGCGGTGGGGCGGCCGTCGATCAGGGAGCGCGGACGGGCGGTGGGCAGGTCGTCGCCGAGCGGGGCGGAGAGCAGGGTGTCGTAGTCGTAGGTCCAGGGCTCGTAGTAGTCGTCCAGGGAGGGGAGTTCGGGGTTGGCGAAGAGGCGGGCCAAGCTCAAAGCGATCTTGCAGCTTGAGGAGCGGACGGGCGTGCGGGTCCTGCTCCCGTTCGGGTGATCAGGGACTGGCTGGCGCATGAAGGAAGGGCCTCCTGCGTAGCTCGGAGATGTCGAGTCAACAAGCACTCAGGAGGCCCCAGTGGCACAGTCTTCCGCGTCCGTCGCGTCGGTGTCCAACTCCGGTGTGTCGCGGTGTGATTGCCTCGCTCACCGGTTCGGCAACGCCGCCGACCACGAAGCCCGCGAGCGCCGCTACCCCAGCGATCTGACCGACGCCGAGTGGGCGGTGGTCCGCGACGCGCTGCCGATGCCGCGCTGGCTTCAGGGACGGGGCGGCCGACCGGAGTCCTACTGCCACCGCGTGATGGTCGACGCCGTGCTCCACCTGGTCGACGGCGGCATCAAGTGGCGCGCGATGCCGGTCGACTTCCCCGGCTGGGTGGCCGTCTACCGCTTCTTCCGCCGCTACCTCGCGCAGGGCTTGCTGACCGAGCCGCACGACCGGCTGCGCCGACAGGTGCGCGTGAAGGAGGGCCGTGACCCGGAGCCGTCAGCTGGGATCATCGACTCCCAGTCGGTCAAGGCCGACGCCGTGGTCGGTGCCGACTCGCGCGGCTTCGACGGCGGAAAGAAGATCAATGGGCGCAAGCGCCACCTGGTGGTCGACTGTCTCGGGCTGCTGCTGGCCGTACTGGTGACCGCCGCCTCGACCACCGATCGCGACGCCGCGCACGCTATGCTGCCGCCGCTGCGCGCCCGGTACTTCCGCTTGAAGTTGATCTGGGCCGACAACTCCTACAGCGGGGCGCTGGTGGAATGGGCCGGTGCCGCACTACGGCTGGTGCTGCAGGTGGTCAAGCGCGCCGAGAACACGGTGGGCTTCGCGGTGCTACCGCGCCGCTGGGTGGTGGAGCGGACCAACGGATGGCTGCTGCGCACCCGTCGCCTGGCGCGCGACTACGAGCGCACCACCCCGGCCGCGGAAGCGATGATCTACTGGTCGATGACCGCGCTCATGACCCGCCGCCTGGCCGCACGGCGCTGAACCGGCCGTCCGGCTCCTTGACCAGCCAGCCCCGCTCGGCCACCCGCCGGGCCTTGGCCCGCACCCCTCCACCCCGGCAGCCGACGTCTCCCAGCCCAAGTGGGCGGCGATCTGCCGGCAGTTCAGCGGCCCGGTCCCCTCCCGTACCGCCGCTTCCAGGGCCCCGATGATCCGCTGGTAGTCCGGGGCAAGGACGGTCGGCTGAAGGCCCGGCCGCCAATCGGGCACGATCGTGCCGGGCGCCGCGGCCGCGGTCCGACCCCCGCCACCCGGCGGCGGACCGCCCGCCCCGCGGGCCTCGGCCAGCGCCGCCGCGAACTCCTCCCGCGCGATCACCGCCCGCTCGCAGGCCCGCTCGGCCTCGGCGAGCGCGGCCGCAGCGCGCTCCACCTCCTCGCGGCACTTCTCCAGGCGCTGACGCGCGGACAGCTCCCGCTCCTCCAACAGCCCCATGGGCGACGGCATCCAGCCCTCCGACAGTGCGGTGACACGACACAGCCATCCCTGCCGCCCACCCGCCGAGAACATGCCTGACCTGCGGAAACAAAGCCATCACGCTCGGATTGACAACGGCTTCTTACGCCACTTGGCCACCGTGACCGGATGGGCCCCGAGCTCCGCCCCCACCGCGGTGTTCGAACCGCCATCAGCACACGCGAGTACGATCCGGCACCGCAACGCCAGAGCCTGCGAGGACGTTGCCCGCCGCGACCAGCGCAGCAACGTCTCCCGCTCCTCATCCGTCAGGACCACCTCGACCGTCGGCCGACCCATACGCGCCATGAGCACAGCCTACTTCTACAGTGAAATAAAGACTCAGGACACTAGCTGACCTCAATGGAGAGGATCTCCGTCCATGTCCCATGCCGACGGGAGGCCCGCGTGAGTGACGACGACGCCGCAGAGGGCGCCCCGCCTCCGGACTACGGGTCTGGTCTGTCCCAGTCCATGCACCTGCCGCTGGGGCTGCCGCTGGATTTCGAGGCCTTCTACCTGGTCCACCAGGAGGCGTTCCACGCGTACGCGGAGGTCCACTTCGGGACCCGCGGGGTGGCCGAAGAGGTCATACACGAGGTGTTCCTGCAGATCCACGCCGGCTGGATGGAGCTTCTGAGCGCGGGAAACCTCGAACAGGGCGCCTGGGCGATCGTACGGCGGGCGGTGCACGACCGCCTGGAGCGGGACGGGCGGGCGCCCGCGTTCGTCATCAACGGGCCGATCGTGAAGGCGCTGGCGGCCGCGCGGGACAAGCTGCAGAAGATGGAGTCGACCAGCGGCCTGTACGAGGCGCCGCCGGTGCCGAGCGCGTCGACGAACCCCGTGTGCCACCGATCGCGCGTCAGCATCCACTTGCCGGTGGCGGGGTCCTGTTCCCAGCGCGGCCGTCCGCGCCGGGTCTCGTCGATGCCCAGCACCTTCACCTCGGGCAGCGGCGCCTGGGTGACCTCGTGAGCGGCGATGCGGAAGGCGTCCATCACGGTGGGCCAGGACAGATGCAGGTCACGGGCGGCCTGGATGACGGTGGAGGCAGCATCGCGTATCCGCCGCCCGGCGGCACCGCGCAGCCGCTTGGTGATCCGCGCGCCCGCCGGCAGCTGCGAGATCTGCTCGGTAAACGACCGGCGCGGGCAGCCGGGCTCCCGGCACCACCAGCGGCGCTTGTGCCAATGGAACTCCAGCCTGCTCTCGCCGTACGGCAAATCGCGGGGCCGGGTCGTCGCGGAGCCCTTCACCCGGGTGGCGAACACCCCGCACTCGGGGCAGGCCCGTGCCTGCTCATCGGCGGTGATCAGGTGCACCCGGCGGGTGCCGTCCTCCAGCCGCTCCACCCGCGTGACGGCCAGGCCGTCCAGGTCGAGCAGCAACGTCGTATCGTTGTCCAAGCCCGTGGTTTCTGGGTGATCGTTCTGCGTCGAGAACAGAAATGATCACCCACGGCCACGGGCATCCTGCTGCCAGGGCAACCTCCACCACCCGCGGTCCTCACGCAACGTGACAGCCAGTCAGTCCGCTCGGGACGCCACACCGCTCAAGTTCGAAGACCCACCAATCCCCACTCCGTTGAACACCGAACGAACTGGGGCCAGCAGCATCCCTGGCCGTTTTCGGCCGTCCTCATCAACGAGTGCATTGCCAACAGCTGCCCGCTCGCCGCCGCGGCCCGCCGTCATCGACGGCGGTGACGTACTCGGGCTCCGGCTCTAGCCAGGCAGGCGGCGATCTGGTCGCGAGCAGGTATGCGGTCGCCAGGGTCAGCAGCAGGCACGCGCGTGCCAGATCGGCGAGGACCATCAGATCTCCGGCTGTTGTACCTGCTTCAGCAGGGTGAAAGATGCGATTCGTGCTCTTTCCAACGAATTGCGCGTCGGCGAGGGAAAATGACACGGATGGTCTTTTCTGTGAAAAAAAGGTATGCCGTCAACTCGTCTTTTTAGTAAACCTTGACGGGGTATCGCTCTAGTCTCGCGTTCCCCTGCATTGATGCGCGTAAAGTGACAAGGTGCCGTCGGAATTCCGTAATCACACCGACGGCCTGTGTCGACCCTAGGTGCGCATGTCTACTTATTCCACTCCGTTCGATGCCTACGACCGGGATCTGACGCCGCCCGCCGAGCGTCCGAAAGCATCGATCGAACCGGACGTGGAGGTGCTAGTCCCCGCACATCCGCGGTATGCCGCGGATCCACGGCGCCGCCCCACGATAGGTTTCGAACCGCTCCCGGGGGCCGACGGAAACCCGGTGGCGGTGGCGTTCACCAGCCCCGCGAAGTTGGTCGCCGCGCTCGGTGACGCGCAGCCGTGGGTGGCGGTGCCCGTCGGGTGGTTTGCCCGGTTGATGCACGACAACGGGCTTGCCCCGGTTCGCGTCGACCCGCAACTTCCGCCCGGTGTACGGGTCTGGAGCGCCGAGGACGTCAGAACCTATGCGGAGGCAGTCCAGTGACCGACCTGAAAATCGTGACGTCGGACGTGACGAAAATGGCGTCCACGTTTCACACGGAGGCCAAGTCCTACGCCAAACTCCACACCTCCGTGAGCCCCGCCGTCGCAAAGTCGGGCGATGACGGTCTCGATCATACGATTCGGTCGATGATGGACGCGATCTCGGGTCTGCATGCCAGACTCGCCGGCCGGATCGAGGAGCACGGGGATCTCCTTGACGCCGCGGTCAAGCACTTGACGCACCGCGACATCGACGTACACGGGCTTTTCGAAGACCTGATGGGACAGTGAGACGGGGGACACAAGCTGTGACGGATTCCTGGGTGGGCGGCGACATCGACGGTCTGGCCGCCATGGGCAGTGCCCTCACCGCTGCCAAGGAGCACCTGGACGGCATCGTCAAACCGCTTAGTAAGGGGGTCGACAAGCTCGTCAAGGACGCGGGCTGGAAGGGCGAGGCCGCCGAGAAGTTCGAGGCGGCATGGACCAAGGACGCGATCACCGCCGGCGGCTTCGCTGAACTGGTTTACGCGGTGGGTAAGGAGCTCACCGACCTGGCCACCAACCTGTCCTCGGCCAACACGGCACTGCAGAACGCCGCCCACGCCGCCCAGAAGAAGGGCGTGCCCATGGGGCCGAAGGGGGAGCCCCTCCCCCTCGCGACGAACAACCCGCCCTCCGCGAAGGAGGAGCAGGCAATAAAGGACAACAACGACTACACCACCCTCTACACGGAGCTGATGCACCAGGCCCAGCGTGCCCGGCTCGTCGCCGCCAAGCGCATCGGCCAGCTCTACGCCGAGATCGACCCCAGCGAGCCGATGCAGAAGGGCGACCAGATCGTGGTCGCCGACTACCTGCGCGGCCTGTGGACCGCTGGGGCGGAGGGCGACCGGGCGCTCGCCTTGGACATGGCCGACGATATCAAGCACGCCCGAGAGGAGCACGACAAGGCGCTGTCCGCACTGAAGGACGAGGAGGCCAAGTTCCGGACGGCGGACGCGAACCTCCCCAAAGCGTTCAAGCTGCGCGGGGAGTGGCAGGCCGCCGCCGACCAACTCGACAGCCTGGAAGGGCGGCTGGCCGGACTGGAGAACGGCAGCTCCCACTTGCCGTACGACCGGTACCTCAACTACAAGATGGCGGACGTCCTACGCGGCAGCGAACTCGCCGAGGGCGCTCCCCGGTTCCTCAAGGAGATCCCGGTCATCGACGTCGCGGCCACGGTGGCCGCCGGCGGTCTGGAGGCCAAGCAGGACCACGACGAGGGCTGGTCCTGGGGTCACTCGGTGCTCGTCGACGTGGGCGGCGGCCTGGTGGCTCTGGGAGCCGGTGTCGGTCTCGCGGCCTCGCTCCCGGTGGACGGAGTGGTCGCCACGGCCGCGGTCGGCGGCGCGGTCGTCGTCGGCGTGGGAACCTTCGCCGACAAGCTGTTCCACGAGCACTGGAGCGAGGACTGGGACGACCACGGCGCGGTCGTGGGCACGCTGGACGGCATCGGCCACTCCGGGACCCAGGCGTGGAATGCGGGCGTGGGTATGGTGACCGGCGCCGGCCACTGGATCGGCGACAAGTCCACGGCGCTGTGGCACAAGATCTTCTGAGGTTGGTGGGGACGACATGAAAAGAACGACGGACGGCGTCCCCGGGGAGCAGGTGGAGCCGGCGGCGATTCCGCGCCTGGGCACTACTTGGTTCGACCGGGGCGCCGGGTACTGGCTGCGCCGGATCGCACATGGCTGCTTCCAGCTCGCCCTGTTGCTGTTTGCCGGGCTCGTCGTGACCGCCTTCTACACGGGGTTCTGGCAAGCGATGGGGGTGCCCCA